>PWGD01000107.1 GCA_003554395.1 Syntrophomonadaceae bacterium | reverse complement strand
GGCCAGGCCGCCTGCAGAACCGGCAGCTGAGCCCTAACAAAATGCCCGGTCACGGGCCTTATAACAGCAAAATACTGCCGGTCTCTTATCACGAAAGGGCATAGAACAAATAATTCTACCGCCCTTACGATTAATAATACACCCTCGTCAAGTTCCCTCACCTGCGTCCGGCCAAAAGCCTGGCGGCCAGCAGAGCCGTAACCGGAACGGCGGCAACCAGGCCGATACTTCCGGCCGCCCCGCGGACAAATTCGGTGGCGATAATATCCATGTTGATCACCTTCAACCAGTCCATCTCATAGCCCATAACCAGCAGCAGCATCGGGGTGGCGGCTCCCACGTAGGCCATGATCAGGGTGTTGGCCATGGTCCCCATAACATCACGGCCCACGTTAAGGGACCCCCTGAATAAATCCTTGCTGGAAATATCGGGGCTGGCCTGCCTGATTTCAGCCGCCGCCGAGGCAACCGACATCCCGATATCGGTGATCGCCCCGAGCGAACCAATTATGATTCCGGCAAAGAGCAGTCCCCTGAAATCGATGCTCTGGTCGAGGAAATAGAGCATCTGCGCTTCATGGCTGCCGAAACCGGTCAGACGGGCAATGCTGCCCGCCCAGAAGGCCATTAAACCGGCCACGATCACCCCGCTGATCGTGCCCAGGATGGCCACCAGGGATTTTAAGTTCAGTCCGCCGATGACAAACAGCGTAAAGGTGATGGCCATGGAGGCCATGATTACGGCCAGGGGAATCGGGCTGTAACCCATAAGCAGAAGCGGTAGGAGGAACTGGAAGATAAGGAAAATGGTTACTACCAGGGTGATCAGGGTTTTTAACCCTTTCATGCGCCCGACCAGGAGCAGCACCAGGACAAAGGCCCCCAGCAGGTAATAGACACCGCGGTCGCGGGCCAGGTCCTGAACATAAACCTGTTCGAAGTCACCTTCTTCGCCCAGGGCAACCACAATTACTTCCTGTCCCGCTTCCAAGACAAAATCATAAACCGGATCTCCCTCGAAAAAGGTATTCAAAATTTCGATCTCCCGGCCCTCATAAGGACCGCTGGTCAGTTCAACAAGCACTTCCTGTTCGATGGTTGTAAAATATTCCTGCTCATCAATCCGGGTTTGATCCACCCTGAGCACCCGGGCCCGGTAATAATGTTCCTCATAATCATGGTCTTCTACCGGGGGCACATCTTGCCTGGGATCCTCAAGAAGAGGCTCATCTATCGGCCCATCCTCTCCCAATGAGAGATCTTCCGGCAAAACTTCTTCCGGGCGGTTTTCTTCGGACCAGGCTCCGGCCGGCAAAGCCAGGGCAAATATAAGGATCACAGTCAAAATCAAGACTCTTAACACTGGCAACCCTCCTGTAAGCTAAACTTTAGCCGGCGCCGGCAGTATTAATAAACGCCTCGGACAAGGTGGGGTGAATGTGGATCATGTTCCGAATATCATGGACCGTGGCCTTGAATTTCATAGCCGTGATCAGTTCGTGGATCAACTCGCCCGCCTCCGGGCCGATCATGTGTGCGCCCAGGATCCTGCCGTCTTTTTTATCCACGGTCATCTTGATAAAACCATCATATTTTCCCATCGCCAGGGCCCTTCCTTGAAAACGGAAGGGGTAGTGATGAATTTTTACCTCAATACCGGCCTTCTTTGCCGCCGCCTCATCCATACCAACAGCGGCTATTTCCGGTTCCGTAAAAATGGCAAAGGGGATCAGCCGGTCCGTCGAATCAATTTTCGCTCCTTCTATAAAGTAACGGGAAAGCAGGGCTGAATCATGCCAGGCCCGGTGAGTAAACATCATTCCCCCGGTGATATCGCCGAGGGCCCAGACTCCTTCAGCAGTAGTCTTAAAAGCTTTATCCACGGTGATGTATCCGCGCTGATCGGTGGCAATGCCGGCTCTGTCGAGATCCAGCCAGTCGCTGTTGGGCCGTCTGCCGGTAGCAACTAAGATTTGCTCGGCGGAATATTGGACCGGCCCTTCCCCGGACTCATCTATGGCGGTTACGCGACCGGCCTCTTTTTCAATAGAGCTGATGTTGGTATCGGTCATGACCTTGACCCCTTCTTCCTCCAGCAGCCTCCTGATCTCTTCCGACAGCTCCGGATCCAGGTTGGGAGCAAGGCGGTCGCCGCGCTGCAGGATGGTCACTTCCACCCCCAGACGGGTAAAGAGCTGGGAAAACTCCAGGGCAATGATCCCGCCGCCCAGGATCAGCATACTTGCGGGCAGCTCCTTCATTTCCATGACAGAAGTAGAGGTCAGGTAATTCACTGCATCGAGCCCCGGCACGGGAGGTTCAGCCGTCCGGGCTCCGGCGGCTATTACAATTTTATCGGCAGAGATAGCTTCTTCATTGACCTCCAGGCTGTTTGGACCGCTAAAAACTGCCCTGCCTTCATAAAGGGTGATATTATCATTTTTGTTTACATCTTTATAACGGCGGCCGCGGATTCTGCCGACCAGTTCATCTTTGCGCCGGACCATTTCCGGCCAGTCCGCTGTCGGACTCCCGACCATCACCCCCAGTTTGTGGGCAGCGCGGACTGCCTGCATGACCCGGGCCGAGCTGATCAGCGTTTTTGAAGGAATACAGCCAATATTAATGCAGGTCCCGCCCAGGTGGCTCGCCTCCACGAGCGCAGTCTTCCAACCCCGTGCAGCCAAAGGAAAAATCAGGTTTATCCCGGCGGTTCCCCCGCCGATGACGATCAGATCATATTTTTTCATGTTATGCCTCCTCGCTTGATATCTGTAAACTACAATCATTAATAAGGAGTGATATATTTAACGATGCATTGTTTTTTGCTTTAGCGCCGGAGGACCGGCCGGATAAAAACCGGTCCGGGTTTTTTAGTTCCCTACGAAGAGCTGCGTATAATAATGCCGGCCGTCGTTCCTGACGTAAATACCCACCCCGATCTGCTGATAACTGCGGTTCATGATGTTGTTCCGGTGACCGGCAGAATTCATCAGGCTGTTATGAGCGGACCGGACACTGCCATTCGAGTTCCAGGCAATGTTTTCCGCCGCGGCCCGGTAGCTGATCCCGTATCTTCCGAGCAAAGAGGTAAAACTGCCGTAAGTAGGTGAATTGTGGCTGAAATAGTTATTAACAGCCATATCCTTGCTTTTAGCCCGGGCGGCAGTAGTGAGCCTGCTGTTTAACTGCAGGGGAGGCAGGCCGGCGCTGCTCCGGGCCTGGTTGATATAATTGACCATTTCCTGCTCTTTGCCCGAAACCCCTGAGGCAGAAGTCGCTCCCGAAAAAGCGCGAATGCTTTTCTGCCTGGCTATTATAGGCTCGGGTTCCGGTTCAGGGCCGGCTTTTTCTCCCGGACAGTACTCGGGATCCTTCTCCGCCCCGAAAAGCAGGCTATAAAAGTCGATTTCAGCTCCATAGTCGCCTGAACCATGGTCAGCAGTTTCAGCCGGGTTCAAGCCGGAGCTGTTTTTAATGCTGCCCGCATGATCTGAAGCAGCAGGCATCACAAAGATGATTACAAAAACAATCAGGCTGATAATGATCCATCTCTTTAAGTTCATCGCCCAACTCCCTGTCCTGATGGCAAGTTTTTAATGCCCAGATTGTAATTAATAATAAAACATTTCTGTGCACGGCACAAAGTAGCCTTCAGATTGACCGATAGAATTATAAAGGCCGATCCTGATCATTCGAGTTCGCGGTGGACCACCGGCAGATCGCGGTTGGTAATGATCCCTTTCAGGGGCTGATCAGGTTTCCCATTTTGGGTAATCAATACGGCCTCCAGTTTTTTGCCCTGCTCCTGCCAGCGGTAAAAAAGGTCCGGGATTTCAAGAAGCGACTTATTTACAGAAACAAATTCGTACCCGTCAACCTCGCCTACCAGTTCCATTAAATCCCCGATGGTAGTTTTTTCGATGTCAAAAGTCTCGTTGGCCAGGCTGAGACCCATCCACTGCACGATCATCTTTGAAGTGACCAGGCCGACAATTTTGCCGTCTTTAATGACCGGAGCCTGGGTATAGGTCATTTTGCTCAATTCCCTGATTGCCCTCGCCACAGGCTGATCTTCTGAAAGGGCCAGCACTTCTTTTAGAAATAGAGGCGCCACTTTGGGCGGTTCCAGAAGCAGCCCGGCAATATGTTCAATGCTGGCCACCACTTCGGCATTGGGCTCGGCAATAATTTCACCGCCCGATCGGTCGTGGACAATGGCGTTGCGCAGTTCGCTGTATTCTTTCAGGTCAAAACGATAGCGCCCTATAACAGGGTTAACCCGCGAACTCTTGTTGACAAGCTCGGAAAAAGGGCGGTGGTCTTTTAATTCCAGGATCCTTCTCATTTCCTTTTCGATGGCCGCGAAGGCATTTAAAAAGCGCTCGGCGTTGCTCATTTCACCCAATGCTTATAGCTCCTTTCCTAAGAAACAGGCCAAGATTAGGCCGGTTCCGCCTGCCCCAAACCAGATCCAATTATCTGTCCCGGCACATCCCACTAAAATCTTCTTAAAGATCATTCACCACTGCTGTAAAAAATCCTGCTCCCTCTCTAGGCAGGGCCGGCCGGACTACAAGTGCCTGGGGAGGCGATTATATGTTATAGTAAAAGGCGAGCGGGTTTAAAACAGCTCAGGGAAGGCCCTATAAACGCCGGGAAAATAACGAGGAGGATTGATAAGATGCAGGATTGTGTATTTTGCCGCCAGGAAAACATTACAATAATCGCCGAAAACGAACTGGCCCTGGCTTTCTATGACGGCTGCCCCATTAATGAAGGCCACACCCTGGTTATTCCCAGAAGGCATGTGGAAACTTATTTCGAAGCGACCCCTGAAGAGCATGCAGCCATGATCGGCCTGGTTTACAAAGTCAAAGACTACCTGCAGAAAAAATTCAACCCCGACGGCTATAACATCGGGTCCAATGTGGGTTCAGCCGCCGGTCAGACTGTTTTTCACTTTCACCTCCATGTTATCCCCCGCTACCGGGGTGATGTCGCCGACCCCAAAGGCGGCATAAGGAAGGTCATCTCCCATCGCAAATCAATCCACGGGCCTTCCTGCGGCAAAAATCACTAACCACTGCGGCTTCATCAACAAATATCACCGCCTTCGGGCTTAATGGCAAAGCGATTTTTAATCAAATTTTAATAATTGTTCCAAGAAAATGCCACAACCGGCCCTTATACTAGAAGCGAAAGGTTAAACAAGAGGTTCCGGTGGAAGGCTGGCATGGACTGGATCTCAGGAAAAGAAAGAGCCGGATGCCGGGGGCAAACACCGGGGGCGGTTCTCAATACCTCGCACCTCCACCCGGTTTAACATAGATTTTATCCACGGAGACCGCAGTTATCATGCGAGTCTCCGTGGATTTTTTCAACAGGCTTGTTATTGTTCTCCGTTTATGTTTAAAATTAATCCAGAATAATCAGGGGAGCATAAATATGAACATTATCTGGGTGCTGGATGACGAAGAAAACATCCGTAACCTGATCAGGCGCTACCTTGAAAAGGAAGGCTACCGGGTGAGAACTTTTGCCACCGCCGAAGAACTCAACAATGCCCTGGTCAGCAGCAAGCCGGATATGTTTATTCTCGATATCATGCTGCCGGGCGAAGACGGGCTTTCGCTCTGCCGATCAATCCGGGAAAGCTACGATCTGCCCATAATTTTTGTTTCGGCCCGCGGGGAAGAATTCGACCGGGTCCTGGGCCTGGAGATGGGCAGCGACGATTACCTGGCCAAACCATTCAGCCCGAGAGAGCTGATCATCAGGGTAAAAAATATTTTCCGGCGCCTGCAGCCGGCAGAGAGCGGCACCGAGAAAAAAGAGCTGAGTTATGAAAATATGACCATCAGTCCGGAAAAAAGAATCGTCACCGTAAATGACGAAGAGATAAATTTTACCGGCAAGGAATTCGATCTGTTATTCGTCCTGGCCGGTTCACCCAACCGCCCTTTCAGCAGGGAAATGCTGCTGGAAAAAATATGGGGCCTTGATTATGAAGGAGAAGAAAGAGCGATCGATGACACAATAAAACGAATCCGAAAAAAAATTCGCGAGAAAGGAGCCCGGCCCAGGCTGACCACGGTTTGGGGCTACGGGTATAAGTTCGATGTTTAGAAGAATTTTTACAGGCTACCTGGCCGTGCTGACCATATCTTTCGCGGTATTGGCTCTGGCCTTCAGCTTCACCGTCCGTCAGTATTTAATCACCGATACTGTCCGCAGCCTTTACCGCGTGGCCGAAACTCTTTCCACCAGCGCTATCGAACCGGGCATGCGCGGCAGCGGACATATGCGCGGGGCTTATTTTAACCTGGCCAACCGCATTGCCTACGCTGAATACGTACTCATAAAACCTGACGGAACTATCCTGGACAGCAGCGATATTGAAGTTTACCCGCCCGGGGCAAAAATGCTCAATGAAGCTTTTGTGGACCTGGCTTTTAGGGGAGAAGACGGTGAAAGCCTGGTCGAAAGAGACCGGGTAGCAGTTTCTTTTCCGGTCGTAATGGGCAGTGAACGGGAGAGAGCTTCCCTGATCCTTTATTCCCGGCTTGATGTCCTGACCCAGTTAAACCGCAGCATCCTGGCCATATTGGCTTTTGCCGCGGGGGCCGGCATAATTGTCTCCATAACAGCCGGATTTTTCGCCACCCGGCTTGTGGTCGGGCCCCTGCAGCAGCTAAAAAACAAGGCCAATGAACTGGCAAGGCGGCAGTTCAATGGAAAATTGACCATCAATACTGGAGATGAAGTGGAAGAACTGGCCGAAACATTCAACGAGATGGCCGGCCGTTTAGCTGAATATGATCGCTCTCAGAAGGATTTTTTCCAAAAAGCTTCTCATGAGTTGAAGACACCCTTAATGTCAATCCAGGGTTATGCTGAAGCCCTGAGAGACGGTATCATACCGGATCAAGAGGAAAGAGAACAAAGCCTCGATATTATTATCAGGGAATCGAGGCGCATGAAGGCGCTGGTCGATGAATTTATCTACCTCTCCAAGATGGAGACCCTGCATGAGAGTTACAGTTATGAACAGGTTAACCTGGAGGAAGCCGTAAAAGAAGCGGTCGATGCCGTCAACAGCCTGGCCCTGGAAAAAGACATTAAAATCGAAGTTACGGCTGAAACCGAAGGAAATGCAGTCAGGGGCGATCCTGAAAAAATACACCGCCTCCTGCTTAATTTACTGGGTAATGCCTTAAATTTCGCCCGAAATAAAATTAATGTGTCTGTCGGCGGGGGGAAAATAACGGTTAACGATGACGGGCCCGGTTTTGAAAACTCCGACCTGGATAAGATCTTCGACCCCTTTTTCTATAAAAGCAAAAATGGAGGCAGCGGGCTCGGTTTGGCCATATGCAAGGCCATAGTGGAAAAACACAACGGCACCATCACGGTAGGCAATAACCCCGAAGGAGGGGCCCGTATAGAAGTGGCCTTAAATTAATCCTGCCTTAATATGCCTTTGGGCTCATAAATCTCCCTGCGCCTTTTTCCACGGAGATAATAAAGCGAAAAAAGCCGGCAACCGTCATAAACCTGGTTTCGCCAGCAGATATTGGCAATTATTTCTTTACTTCTTTGCCGTTTCAGTCGACCCGGCCTCGTCTTCGGAGGCGGTCTCACCGGATTTGCCGGCCCGGGGGGCAGGCACTTCGCCATAAGCCTGCCTGCTAAAAGGCGTCCCTTCAAAAATCCGGTATAAATCCCGGCGGCGGTCTTTGAGGTGGGTAACGGTTCCGTTAACCCGGTTGCGGCGCAGGATCTCGAGGTCGACTTCGCCGATGACGATAGTTTCAATATTGGCGCTGCACTCACCGACAATTCCATCGCGGGAGAAAGGAAAGTCGGACGGGGAAAAAATTCCCGACTGGGCATACATGGTATCGCTGCGCGGCACGTGGGTCAGGTTGCCAACCGTGCCGGAGATAACGGTGTAGATCTGGTTTTCGACAGCCCGGGCCTGGGCGCAGTAGCGGACCCGCAGGTAGCCCTGGCGGTCGTCGGTGCAGAAGGGGGTAAAAATTATTCGCGCCCCCTTGTCGACAGCCATGCGGCATAACTCGGGGAACTGGGTGTCGTAACAGATCAGGATGGCAATCTTACCGCAGTCGGTATCGAAAACCTTGAGCTCGTTACCGGGTTGAATGGCCCACCATTTCCTCTCATCCGGGGTAATGTGCAATTTGTACTGCCGGTCGATGGTGCCATCCCGGCGGAAAAGGTAGCTGACATTATAAAGGAGCTCCTCTTCTTCGACAAAATGCGATCCGCCGACGATGTTGACGTTGTGTTTAACGGCCAGCATGCTGAACAGCTTGATATAATCCTCGGTAAATTCGGCCAGGCGGCGAACCTGCTTGCTCGGTATGGTTTCATCAAGAAAAGAAAGCAGCTGGATGGTGAAAGTCTCCGGAAAAACCGCAAAATCGGAATTCTCGACGGCGGCCACATCGACAAAATATTCGCACTGGCTGGCAAAATCCTCGAAAGACTCGATCTTTTTTAGCATATACTGCACGGTGCAAATGCGGACCGGGAAAGCACGTCGGTAAAGGCGCTTGGAACTGGGCATGTAGTCCACATTATTCCATTCCAGCAAAACGGCATATTTCCGCGAAGCCCGGTCGTCATCCAGGTAATTGGGGTTGACCCACTTGAGTTTAAATCCGCTCAGGAGCTGAAAAGTGAGAACAGGATCATAGATCTTCTGCTGGATCACCTGCTGGACATACTCATTGGCCGACATCTGGTCGGCATATTTATGGTAAAAAGGGATCCGGCCGCCAACCAGAAAGCTCTCCAGGTTGAGGCGCCGGGCCAGGTTCTTGCGGGCCTCGTAAATCCGGGACCCGATATGGAGGCGCCGGAAATCGGGATGGACCATGATCGAAATCCCGTAGAGATGCTTGCCCTCCGGATCATGGTTGGTGATGTAACCATCATCGGTGATTTCATCAAAAGTATGCCGGTCCTCGTATTCATTAAAATCAATGATCAGGCTGGAAGAAGCGCCAATGATCCGCCCGTCATATTCAACGCAGAACTGCCCCTCCGGGAATATATCGATGTGGCTCTGCAGCTGCTCGTGAGTCCAGGGATCCATGTTGGGAAAGCAAATCTTGGACAGCTCCACGATTTCGTCAATATCTTTTTCTTCCACCTGGCGGATAATTAGTTTCTTTTCAATTTTTGATAAGTCAATGCGGTCAGACATTAATATTTTAATACCTCCTGCCTAATAAATTAACACAGGACAGGTACTGTGACAACTTCCCGCTTCTTCCGGTTTACTATTCTTTTGGCCCTGAGGGATAAACCGGCCCGGGATTGTACTCCACGCTCGGCCGGGCGGTTCGGGGCTGGGGAAACATACTCATCAGGCTGTATACCCCGGCCGGCATATCGGTATTAACATTTATGCCCATTTCGGCCATTTCCTTTACCTCGATCGGATAATCGTGGGTCCAGGTGCCCTGGGTAAGCTTCTCCGCTATTTTATCAGCCTGCTCTTGGTCCATGTGCTTAAGCAAAAGGTTTTTGACTGTAACTTTGATCTGGCGCAGGGCTTTGCCGGCCACATCGGCCAGAATAAAAGTCTGGTCATCGATATCTTTGGCTTCTTTTGACTCCAGGACCTTGATTAAAGATGCTGCCGGGCACTTGCCCAGCTGGGGGTCGAGGGGTCCGAGGACGGCATTTTCATCCATAACCAGCTCATCGGCGGCCAGGGCCACCAGGGTTCCGCCGGACATGGCATAATGGGGCACAAAAACCGTGACTTTGCCCGGATGGCGAAGCAGCGCCTCGGCGATCTGCTCCGAAGCCAAAACCAGCCCGCCCGGAGTGTGCAGGATCAGATCGATGGGCACTTTTTTGTCGGTCAGACGGATGGCGGTCAGGACCTGCTCTGAATCTTCAATATTGATATAGCGGGTCAGGGGCACCCCCAGGAGGTTCAAGGCTTCCTGGCGGTGGATCAAAGTAATCACCCGGCTGCCTCGGCTGCGCTCCAGATCGGACATTTTACGCGTCCGCATGGAACGAAGAATCTGCTGCTGCAGATATGGCGTCAGGGCGGTAATGATGATAAAAATCCAAAACAGCTGGGAAAGATTTTCCATATTTAACGACCTCCTAAATCTAGACCTTGACTAGAACTAACAGTAATCACGCCAGCACTCCCAGAAAGGATCAGCCCGGTAAATGCGTTTGGGGCGCATGAAAAGGATTAAAATCAGGCCGAGGACAAAACCGCCGATGTGGGCCCACCAGGCTACTCCGGGCTGGCCGGAAAGGGCGTAAATAAACTGGATTAGAATCCAGTAACCGAGATAGATGGGAGCCGGGAGCCAGAAGAAAAAGAAGATAAGCGGCGGAATAATGGTCAAAATGCGAGCCCGGGGAAATAGAACCAGGTAAGCTCCTAAAATACCCGATACCGCTCCGGAAGCCCCAACCATGGGGATGTCGCTGGCGGGCATAAAAAACCCCTGCATCATGGCGGCAGCCACCCCGGCCAGCAGGTAAAGCAGCATGAAGCGCCCAAACCCGAGCCTGCCCTCAACGGCAGGGCCGAAAACCCAGACAAACCACATATTGCCGAACAGGTGGCCAAGGGAGCCGTGTAAAAACATGCTGGAAAAAACAGTCCAGAATTCTCCGGCCGGATTTTCAAAAAAGGCGGAGGGAACAAAACCGAAGTTGTAGAAAAAAACAGGCATAATCTCGGCGCCCAGGGAAAGCTGGTAAAAGAAGGCCAGGGTATTTAAGACGACCATTCCGATGGTGGCTACAACGGCGCCGTGATAGGTGATCGTGTCGCGCAAAGGAAACATTTACAGCTAAATCCTCTCTTTCTGCCGGTCCGAAAACCGGACATTGATCATTATATCACATCCTGAACATGCTTCCAGCCCAGCGGCTGCAGGCTGATTGATCGTGTCAGGCAAGGGGCTGATTTGAAGATTGACGGCAGCAGCGCCATATAAGCATTTAAAGGCCCTTAATGTTATAATACCCATATGGAAATGCACTTTCAGACTCTGCAGGCCACGGCGCTTCTTTTTGGGATGGGGATGCTGGGCTGGTTTTTGCTGTCCAGGCTCCACATACCGGCTCCGGAAATCATGGGGCCCATTGTTTTGATCGGAGCTTTTCGGGCCCTGCATATCGATCTTCCCTCCGCCCCGGCCTTCCTCTTTCCCATTGCCCAGGTCATAATCGGCATTTTTGTCGGCTCCATGCTGGATAAAGATTCAGTCCGCCACCTGAAGGCGATGGCCACATCGGCCCTGATTGTTGTTATTTGGGCTCTTTCCATGATTGTAATAATCGGCTTTTTCCTTCATCGTTACTCGGCCATGGATCCCCCGACCGCATTTCTTTCAGCCAGTATGGGCGGCCTGCCTGAGATTTCTGTCCTGGCTGTCGCTTCCGGGGCCAGCGCTGCCGTGGTAATCCTGATGCAGATGTTGAGGATGCTCGGATCTATAATGCTTTTTCCGGCAATCCTTAAATGGATCGAAGGCCGGCATTACCGAAATAACCGGGGCCGGCCTAAGGAACCCCCCGGCCCGGAAGCACTCCCGCCGCTTAAAACAGAGTCCGCCCCTTCATTTGGCAGCGGCACCCCCGCCTCCGGCAGCAGCGAACCGGGCCGGCAGGGCAGGCCATTTTATAAAAAGTGGGGACAACTAGTAAATCAAAACCTGAACCGCGCCAAACTGCAGCAGCGGTGGCTGTTATGCAGGCAGTTATGGCCGAGAGTTTTATTGACTGGGATTGTGGCTGCGGCAGGGGGCCTCCTTCTATACAAACTGGGGATTCCGGCCGGGCTGATGGTCGGTTCGACCTTTGCCATTGCCGCCGTATCAGTTGCGGGCCTGCCGGTAAGCAGGGTTTCAAGCCGCCTCCTTAACATCCTGCTGGTAGCCATCGGCATTACCCTGGCCGACAATATCACCCCCGAAACCCTGCATGCCATGGCCGACGCCAGGTTCCTGGTGCCGATCCTGATTGCTACTTCCGCTATGTTCGCCAGCTCATACGGGATAGCCTGGGTAATCTTCCGCCTGACCGACTGGGATTTTCCTACCAGTTTGCTGGCCGCCGCCCCGGGCGGGTTCACGGTTATGACTGCCCTGGCCATCAAGCACGGTTTGGATCCTTTAAAAATCTCTATGGTTCACCTGTGCCGCCTGCTGGCCATAAAAATGTTTGTCCCCCTGGTCATTATGACCATGATGTAAAAAAGAGGCGGAAAGTCCGAGTCCAGGTCAGGTTTTTGGAATTTTTACTCTTATTGTGCCGGGCAGGATTTTATAAAGGAGATCGAGAAAATAAGCTTGGATATAAGTGAGTAAATACACAAGAGTGATGAGACTTCGCACTAAAATTTAAACATAATTGAATGGAGGGAAGGATTTGCAGGAACAAACCAGCAAGGCTTTATCAAATTTTGAAGGAAAGCCCAATGAAGTTATCCCCATGCTGCAGGCAGTTCAGGATGAAACCGGCTACCTGCCGGAAGAAGCAATCCGGGATATTGCCGATCTGATCGGCATTCCCGAAAGCAAGGTCTATGGAACCGCCACTTTTTATTCCCAGTTTTACTTCTCCCCCCGCGGCAAACACTCGATCAAGGTCTGCCTGGGCACAGCCTGCCATGTGCGAGGAGGCATGCAGGTTATGGATGCCCTTGAAAGGGAATTGGGAATCAAGGCCGGCGAAACCACCGCAGATTTCAAATTCAATTTGGAACGGGTAAACTGTGTCGGTTCATGCGCCCTGGCTCCTGTTGTCATGGTTGGTGATAATGTTTTCGGGCGGTTGGTGCCGAAGCAGGCAAAGGAGGTCCTAGAAAAAAGTGATCCAGAAGTTTGATACCATCGAAAAAGAAGCCCTGGAAGCATTGGAAAAAGAGCAAAATAACGATATCCCCCAGATTTATGTTGGCTGTGCCACCTGCGGCAACGCTACCGGGGCCCAGTCGGTAGTCCAAACCATTAAAAACAAGCTGAAAAAAGAAGACTTCAAGGCCGAGATCAAAGAAGTCGGCTGTATCGGAATGTGCTTTGCCGAAGTCCTGGTTGATGTGATCAAACCGGGTCAGCCGCGCGTTTCCTACCACGGGGTTACCCCGGAAATTGCCGAAGAAATTGTCGAAAGTTATGTTATTAATGACGACCACCGTCCCGACCTGGCCCTGGGTTATTTCGGTGAGGGCGGCCCGGAAGATGTGGAACGGATCGATGCCGGCGACGTTTTTAAAAACCAGCAGAGAGTAATTCTCAAAAACTGCGGGGTGATCGACCCCGAGAACATCAACGAATATATCGCCCGCGGCGGTTACAGGGGCCTGGCCGAAGCGCTGGAAATGAAACAGGAAGACATTATCGGTGTCCTCAAGGATTCGGGGCTGAGGGGACGCGGCGGCGCCGGTTTCCCGGCCGGGCGCAAATGGGAATCTTGTTTAAAGCCCCAGGCCGACCAGAAGTACGTCATCTGCAACGCCGACGAAGGCGACCCCGGGGCTTTTATGGACCGTTCGGTCCTGGAGGGAGACCCCCACTCGGTGATCGAGGGCATGATCATCGCCGGTTATACCATCGGGTCATCTAAAGGTTATTTCTATGTGCGCGCCGAATACCCCCTGGCTATCAAACGGCTGCGCAGGGCCATCGCCCAGGCCAAGGAGAAAAACCTGCTCGGCGAAAACATCCTGGGCACCGGTTTTAATTTCGAACTCGAAATATTCCAGGGCGCAGGCGCCTTTGTCTGCGGTGAATCGACCGCCCTGGTCATGTCGATTGAAGGCAACCGCGGCTGGCCCAAGCCCCTGCCCCGCCCACGGACCACCGAAGAAGGGCTGTGGGGCAAGCCGACCCTGTTGAACAATGTCAAAACATTTTCCGTAGTGCCCCAGATCCTGAGCAAGGGCGCCGAGTGGTTCCGCGGTATCGGCACCGAGGGCAGCCCCGGTACGGCTGTTTTTGCCCTGACCGGAAAGATCAACCGCAGCGGTTTGATCGAAGTGCCCATGGGTATCGAACTGGATAAAATTATTCACGAAATCGGCGGGGGCATCCTGGATGACAGGAAATTCAAGGCCGTCCAGACCGGAGGCCCTTCGGGGGGTTGTTTGCCGGAAGACAAACTGCACCTGTCGGTCGATTTCGATACCCTGCTCGAGGCCGGATCGATGATGGGTTCAGGCGGGATGGTCGTCATCGACGAAACAACCTGCATGGTCGATGTGGCCCGCTACTTCCTGGACTTTACCTTCGAAGAATCATGCGGGCAGTGCGTGCCCTGCCGCCAGGGCACCCAGCAGATGCTGGAAGTGCTCAACGATATCTGCGAGGGTCGGGGCCGCGAAGGCGACATCGAGCACCTTCTGGAGCTGGGCGACGCCATTATTAAAGGCTCTATCTGCGGCCTGGGCCAGACTGCTCCGAACCCGGTTTTGAGCACAATCCAGTACTTCCAGGATGAATACGAAGCCCATATTAAAGACCATACCTGCCCGGCCCTGGTCTGCAAGAACCTGATTGTATACCATATCGATGAAGAAAAATGCACCGCCTGCGGGCGCTGTCGTAAGGCCTGCCCGGTAGAGGCAATCAGCGGCGAGAAGAAAGTGCCGCACAAGATCGACCAGGAGTTGTGCACGAAGTGTGGTATTTGCTTCCAGGAATGCCCCGAGCGCTTCAGCGCCGTGGAGCGCCTGACCGGAAAAGAAAATCTGGCTGCTGCGGCTAGAGGGAGGTTAACCGATGTATAAAGTTACCATCAACGGATTAGATGTTGAAGTCGAACAGGGAGCAACCGTATTTGAAGCAGCGGAAAAAGCGGGCATCTATATACCCACCCTCTGCTACCACCCCGATCTCCCTACCTTCGGCGGCTGCCGGGTCTGCATGGTCGAAGCCGACGGAAAAATTGTCACCGCCTGCCGGGCGCCGGTTACAGATGGCATGGTGGTAAAAACCGATACGGAAGAAGTTCGCAAGGTGCGCCTGACCAACGTGGAGTTGATCCTGGCCAGCCACCACAAGGACTGCCAGAGCTGCTCACGCAACAACACCTGCAAACTGCAGGAAGTAAGCGCTTTCGTCGGGATCAACCAGGATCGGATGAGACAAATCCGCCGTTCTGTGGAGCCGGTTAAGCCGGACGACAGCAACCCCTTCTTCCACCGCGACTTTACCAGGTGTATCCTGTGCGGGATCTGCATCCGCACCTGCCAGGAAATCAACGGGGTGGCCGCCATCGATTTCGCTTTTCGCGGCTTCCATACCAAGGTTTCCGTCCTGGGCGACAAGCCTCTTAAGGATTCCCAGTGCGAATCCTGCGGCGAATGCCTGGTGCGCTGCCCGACCGGTGCCCTTTACCTGGCCGAACCAGCGGTGGCGGAACGCGAAGTAGAAAGCGTCTGCACCTACTGTGGAGTGGGCTGCGGTATTAAGCTCGGGGTTCGCGGAGACCGCGTGATCAAGGTCGAGGGGAACCGGGACAATCAGGTTAACCGCGGCGATCTTTGCGTAAAGGGCCGCTTCGGGTTCGGCTTCATTAACCATCCCGATCGCCTGACCAAACCGCTGATTAAAAAAGACGGTATTTTCGTAAAAACTTCCTGGGACGAAGCCCTTGACTTCATTGTCGATAAAATGAGTGACATCAAGGCCAGGCATGGGGCTGACTCCCTGGGCGGGATCAGCTCAGCCCGCTGCACCAACGAAGAGAACTACCTCTTCCAGAAACTGTTCCGGGCTATGGGCACCAATAATGTAGACCACTGCGCCCGCCTCTGACACGCGCCGACCGTAGCCGGTCTGGCTACAGTATTCGGCGGCGGGGCGATGACCAACAGTATCGATGACATCGCCGATGAGGCAAAGGCCTTCTTCATTATCGGTTCCAATACCACCGAAACCCACCCGGTTATCGGGTACCGGATCAGGCGGGCCATTAAGAATGGCACTAAATTGATCGTGGCCGACCCCAGGCGGATCAAAATCGCCGAAAGTGCGGATGTTTTTCTCCAGCTGAAACCGGGAACCAACGCCGCCCTGCTCCAGGGCATGGCCAAAGTAATCCTGGACGAAAAGCTTTACAACGAAGTGTTTATCAAGAACCGCACTGAAGGATTCGAGGAATATGCCAAAAAAATAGGCGCAATCGACTTAAATGAAATGGCTGATATTACCGGGGTGCCGGCGGAAAAAATCGCCGAGGCGGCCAGAATTTATGCCGGTAGCGAACCGGCGGCCATCCTTTATACCATGGGGATCACCCAGCATACAAGCGGCACGGACAACGTCCTGGCCCTGGCCGGCCTGGCCACCCTGACCGGAAACCTGGGCAAACGGGGCGGCGGGGTCAACCCGCTGCGGGGCCAGAACAATGTGCAGGGAGCCTGCGACGTAGGAGCCCTGCCCAATGTTTTTCCCGGTTACCAGCCGGTCAGCTCACCGGAAGCGAACAAAAAGTTCTCTGAAGCATACGGTGCTGAAATTCCGGACCAGCCGGGGATGCCGATGACCAAGATGTTCAAAGCTGCGCTGGAAGGTAAAATCAAAGGCATCTACGTGATGGGTGAAAACCCGGTCGTAAGTGAACCGGATATCTGTAAAATCAAAGATGCCATGGAAAAGCTGGAACTGGTCATCGTCCAGGATCTCTTCTTCACTGAAACTGCCGATTATGCCGATGTCGTCCTGCCGGCAGCCTCTTTTGCCGAAAAAGACGGCACTTTCGTTAATACCGAACGGAGGATCCAGCGGGGCCGCAAGGCCATTAACCCGCCGGGTGAAGCAAAAAGCGACTTTAAGATCTTATCTGAGCTCGGTCAAAAGCTGGGCCTGAAAGGCTTTAATTTTAGCAGCCCCGCTGAAGCGCTGCAAGAAATTGGCGAACTGAACCCGAAGTGGAAGGGCGTTACATACGAAAGGCTCGAAGAGGGCGGCATCTGCTGGCCCTGCCCGGAAGAAAACCATCCGGGCACACCGATCCTTTACGGTGAAAAGTTCCTGACCGGAAGCGGCAAAGCCCAGTTTAAAGCGGTCGAATACAAACCGCCGGCGGAAGTTCCCGACGCTGAGTATCCCCTTATCCTTACCACCGGAAGATCGCTTTATCATTACCACACCGGGACCATGACCCGCCGGTCCGATGGTTTAAGCGATTTATATGATGTGGAAAAAGCCCTGATCAGCCTGGAAGATGCCAAGAACCTGGGCTTAAGTGAAAACGATAGGGTCATCTTAAGCTCCAGGCGGGGCGAAGTCGAGGCTGAAGTCAAGCCGGTTTCGGATTTAAAAGAAGGAACCGTTTTCATGACCTTCCATTTCGCCGAAACCTGCGCCAACCAGCTGACCAATTCCGAGCTAGATCCGGTAGCGAACATTCCGGAGCTTAAAGTTTGCACGGTAAAGATGGAGAAAGTATAGGAGCATAGAAGTCCCGGAGTATAAAACAACCGATCAGTAGTCAGGAAATTTCAGGCAAACTACTCTTTTATAAGTTGTCAGGGGAATATGGGCCTGGCAACTTTTTTTACCCCCAGGCCCATTAACGGACCGGGGGATCCGGGCATTTGCCCCTAACTAAAACCAGGAAACGGAGCTGGAGCAGGGCAATGAATCTATTCCTGCCCCCGATTAATGGGATGGGGATCTAAACTCCCACCCTAGAAAGGGTTGAAGGCTGAATGCCGGATTGGATCCATGCCGTCATTTATATCATAGTCATGAGCGCTATAGTACTTGTCACTGCTTATTATACCGAAAATATATTGGCGGTAATAATTAGCATAATGGCGGGTCATACCTTTGCCACGGCCCTAATCAAGCGGCTGCCCGGCTTTTGGGGGCGTTAATTGCCTCTTCAACCATTATATAACGAGTTAAATAGATTAAATGTGCTATAATAAGCAAAAAGGAGATGTAAAATATGCTCTCAGAAAAACTGTTAACCAAGTTAAATGAACAGATCCCCCATGAATTTTATTCCGCCCACTATTACCTGGCCATGGCTGCCTATTTTAAGAAAGAAGATTTGGACGGATTTGCCAACTTCTTTATCGTCCAGGCCGAGGAAGAACGGTTTCATGCCATGAAATTCTTTGATTTTATCTATGATCAGGGCGCAGATGCCGTTATCACCGGCTTTAAGGATCCCAAACGGGACTTTAAATCGGCCGAAGAAATCTTTACCCTGGCCCTGGAGCATGAGCAGCTGGTCAGCAGCCTGATCAATGATTTGATGGCCATCGCCCAGGAAGAAAAACACTATCCCAGCATCAGCTTCCTGCAGTGGTTTATTGATGAACAGGTGGAAGAAGAAGCCGGTATGGGCAAGCTTTTGAGCCAGGTCAAGCGGGTTGGCGAGCAGGGACACGGCATTTTAATGCTCGACAGGGAACTGGCGGCGAGAAGTTTTAGCCCCGAGGAAGCATAATTAGAAAGTAAATTCATCAGCAGGAAACTGGAAGGCCCCTTAAACCGTTTAAACGGTTTGAGGGGCCTTTTTAAGGCCCAGTATTATTCAACCAGCAGGAAAGCGTAGCGGTTCATCTCCTGGTCATAGCTGCGTAAAACTTCAATCGGATAACCCACGCTGCGTACTGTAGAAAAAACATCAACGGCCAGCGATTCAGGTCCGGGGCGCGAATCTTCTTTATTGATGCAGGCTTCCCTTGACCCGGTGCAGCTGGCACAGAGGCGGCATTCATCCATAAAGAGCATGAAGGCTTTGTGATAGCCGGCCCAAAATACTTCCCTTTCCACCTTGAGCAGTTCTTTGCTTATCTCCCTGCTCCAGGGAACCCGGTCTTCGGGCCGTTCCATTTTCCCAGCGATGTGGAAAATAACGGCCTGCTCATATTCGCTAAAAAAAGCGCGGCATTCTTCTACCGGGGGCACCTGGGGCGGGCAGGAACCCTTTTTGCCGTAACTGCTGCAGCCAAAAGCACATTTAAAACGGACCCAGTGGGCTACCTTGATCTGGGAAGCTTTTATCCAGCG
>PWGD01000161.1 GCA_003554395.1 Syntrophomonadaceae bacterium | reverse complement strand
TCGTTGACCAGGATGCCGGACAAAACAATCAAACCGATCAGGGCCGGCACGCTGATGTTGTTGCCGGTTATGATCAAGGCAAACATCGCTCCGGCATAGGCCAGCGGCAGGGTGCAGATAATAATAAAGGGGTGGAGCAGGGATTCGAACTGGGCTGCCATGACCAGGTAGACCAGGACCATGGCTACAATTAGAACCAGTTCCAGTTCTTCCAGCACGTCTTCCATCATGACGGCGCTGCCGGCCGTGCTGATTTCATAACCGGCGGGGAGAACAATTTCATCCAGGGCTTCAAAAGCCATACTGGAGGCCGTCCCCAGATCAATGTTTCCGTACTGGGCTTCAATCTGGCCCACTATTTCCCGATTTTCTCTCGGTATGCTCCGGGGCCCAAAAGCTTCCTCCAGTTCGGCCACTTCATTGATGCGCAGATACTCACCGCCGGCGGTGTAAAAACCGACTTCACCCAGATCCTCAAGGGTCCTGATTTCCTGTTTTTCATATCCGAGGATAATTTCCATGATGCCACCGGCAGTTTCGATCCGGCTGACCGGAATTCCTTCCAGGGATTGCCTCACAGCGCCTGCCACCTGGGCCAGGGTAGCCCCTTTCTGCAGGGCCTCGCTGTGATCAAGGCGGACATGGATCTCGGGGCGGTTTTCTTCCAGCGAAGACTGGACATCGGAAAACTGCGAATGGGCCGACAATATTTCTACCGCCTGCTCGGTTATCTCCATAACCCGGTCCAGGTTATCGCCCCTGATCACCAAATCAAGGCTGGTCTCCAATCCGGCTGCATCCAGCACCGACTGGCGGGAGTAAGTAGCCTCTGCATCGTAGGTAAGCTGCTCGGCCGCCTGCCTGACTTCGCTGATAACCCGGTCGATTTCTCCGGTGTATTGGGGATCGATATCGACCCTGAGCCGGCCCTCATTGGAAGCTCCTCCCCCGGCCTGCAGCATGACCATAAACCGGGAACCGCCCACCCGGGCCGAGTAGCCGGCTACTTCCTCCTTGCCCTCCAGGATAGTCTCGATCTCGGCCACGTAAGCATCAGTCTTCTCAAGAGTGGCGCCCGGCGGCAGGCTGATGTCGATCGTAAAAGATGATTCCTCGGGGATAGGGAAGAGGTCAGTGCCCAGGGTGGTGAAACCGAAGGCTCCCCCGGCCACGAAAACAAGGGCCAAAACAATCACCCACCAGGGTCGGCTGACGGCAAACTTTAGCAGGCGGCGATAAAAAGGCAGACGGGGTGGTTTAGAGCGGCCCTCGGCGCGATCTTTCCATCTCTGCAGGGAACGCGAGGCAAGCAGGGGTATAACGGTCAGGGCCATAAATAAGGAAGCCAGGATGGCACATCCCACGGTCAGGGCAAATTCCCAGAACAGCTGACCGGCCAGCCCGGTAAGAAAAACAACTGGAAAAAAGACACTGATCGTAGTGAGAGTGGAGGCAGTGATTGCCCCGGCCACCTCCCGGGCTCCATTGACGGAAGCTTCGGCCGGGTTTTCGCCAATCTGGTAGCGGCGGTAGATATTTTCACTGACCACGATGGCGTTGTCAACCAGCATCCCCGCCGCCAGGGCCAGGCCGCCCAGGGTCATCAGGTTGATGGTTATATCGGCAAAGTAAAGCAGGGTAAAAGTCGCTATAATAGCCGCAGGGATACTCAGGGCGATAAACATAGTGGTGCGCCAGTTTCTCAAAAAAAGGAGCAGGACCAGGACTGCTAAAGCCGCCCCTCCAAAAAGCGACCGGGCCAGGTCGGCCAGGGCCCGTTCAATTTCTTCGGCCTGGTCAAATACGGTGTTAAACTGCACCTGGGAAAAGCTGCCTATGCTTTCTTCAGAAAGCTCATCCAAAGCCTGCCTGACCTGGCGGGCTACTGTGACGGTATTGGCGTCACCTTCTTTTTGGATAGAGAGGCTGATGCTGGGCTGCTTGTTGTAACGGGATATAACAGTCGGTTCATGAGTGTCCTTCTCTATTTCGGCTACCATGCCCAGCGAAACCGGAATAACGGGAAAATCATCATCGAGATCCAGACCGGCAAATGGGTTACCGCCCGCCCCGCCTCCGGGCAGGTTGCCGGCGACCAGCATTATGGCCAGTTCGGTCAGCATATCTTCCAGGCCGCTGGAGGCTTCACCAAGCCCCCGCCTGGCTTCCCGCTCCAGATCGCCAAACCAGTTCTCCAGGTCTGGAATGGAGATGATCGGTTCACTCCGGATTTGAGGCCAGTTTTCATGAAAGCTGACCAGGACATAATTGGAGGAGGCGCCGGTAATTAAGGGGTGAATATCAGCCAACCGTTCCAGATCGGCAGAAGACAGGCCGTAGCTGTCAACCGCGGCCGGGTTGAGGGGAACAATAACCCGATCATTATCCCAGACTGCATATTCAACAAGCCAGAGCTCTTCAAGCTTAACCAGGCCGCTGGAGCCGAAATCAGCCAGCCCCCCAGGGCCGGAAACAATAGATTTACCTAAAGAAGTAAGGGAAAGGGAAAGCAGCCTGCCTTCCGGGTAATAGGTAATCTCCGGATTAATTGTAAACAGGCGCAGGCTCTTTTCCAAATCCACTTCTTCTTGATCGGCCAGGTTAGCTTTAATGGGAAGGATCAGCCTGTTGTCAACAACCGTCGCTCCGTGGAAATCGAAGATGTCATCCCAGTATAATTCCCGGGTGGGGATCTGGCTGGAACCACCGGCGAATCCAGCCGCCTGCTCTTCGAGCATGCGGTTTAAATCAATCTCAATTTCCTGACCGATCAATCTTTCCAGTTCATCTTGATCAATTTTAAAACCGACTATCAGGTCCGAAAGCAAATCCGGTTCAGCATAACGGCCCAGGAACCGCAGCCTGACCTGGCGGTCTTCCAGGTCGAGAATACCCGCCGGCAGATCCATCAGGCTGGCCCTGAGAACATTGGCCACCTGTTCAAAAGATACTTCATACTCAGCCATTTCGCCCGGGGTGGCCCGGATAAAAATATCTTCTTCCACCCCGCCCTGGACCTGCACTTCGGCCACACCGCGGATCGATTCCAGCCTGGGGGCGGCTGTATCTTTAAGCCAGCCCGTGAGCCGGGCCGGATCGTCAGCCCCGCTGGCCGAAACCTGCATAATAGGCATCAGGGTAGGGTCAAATTCCAGGATCATCGGCCGTGCGGCATCTTCGGGAAGGTTGACCAAATCCATGCGCATCCTGACATCTTCGCGCAAACGTTTTATGTCGGCTCCCCAGTCAAAAAGGACAATGACCAGGGACATGTTTTCCTGGGAGAAAGAATTGATCCCGGTTACCCCGCCGACAGTGGAAACGCTTTCTTCGATCGGCTTGGTGACCAGCTCGAGAGATTCCTGGGGGGAACTGCCTGGAAACACGGTAATGACAGCCAGCACCGGGGCCTCGAAATCAGGAAGCAGGTCAAGGGGGCTTTGAGAAAGACTTACCAGCCCAATGACCAGGATCAGGACCAGTATGGCTCCTGTGGCCACCGGCCGTTTAACTGCTATTTTGGATAAGCTCATTCGGCGTTTCTCCAATGATAAAATTACAGGCTTTTGCAGCCTTACTTTTAAAAAAATAACGCAAAAACCGGTCTTGTTGTAAATGCTCAAAAAAAGTTCGCAACGACCGGGGCCGGGCCCTACCGGCTGACCGGTCGGTCGGTTAAGGCTATTATAACACAACCATGTTGACATAAAAGCCGATCAGCTAAAGTTTTTTAAATCTGAAAAATCAATTAAAACCGGGCCGCATTTTGGGTGATCAAATCCCAGGCTGCGCGGACATGCTCTTCTTCCGTGGTCCTCTGGCCGATGGCCATGCGGATGGCATAGCGGCCCTTGAGAGAGGTATGGGTTAAAAAGACCCGCCCGGACTGATTGACTTTTTCCAGCAGTTCGGCATTTAACCGGGCCAGCTCCTCTTCAGAAGCGCCTTCCTTTTTAAAGCGAAAGCAGACCAGGCTGAACTGGACCGGGGCCATTAATTCAAAGCGGCCGTCTTCTTCTATCCATTCCTTGAAAAGGCCGGCCAGGCGAATATGCTCGCGAACCATTTCTTTAAGCCCCTCCACCCCGTAGGAGCGGATCACAAACCACAGTTTCAAAGCCCGGAAGCGGCGCCCCAGCTGAATCCCCCAGTCCCGGAAGTTTTTAACCTCGGCGTCCTGGCCGGTTTTTAAATACTCGGGGTGCATTTCGAAGGTCCGGGTCAGCGCCTCCTGATCCTTGACAAAATAGGCGGAGCAGTCGAAGTTGGTCAGCATCCATTTGTGGGGGTTGAAAACAAAGGAATCAAAGTATTCAGCCCCGGCGAGGAGTTCTTTCTTTTCCTCAAGCAGGGCCGCGGTCCCTCCAAAAGCGGCATCGACATGGAACCAGAGGCCCTGGCGGCGGCATATTTTACCGATCTCGACCAAAGGGTCGACAGCGGTGGAAGAAGTGGTGCCGACAGTCCCGATCACGCAGGCCGGCTCAAGTCCCTCCGCCCTGTCCTTCTCGATCGTTTTTTCCAGTTCTTCCGGGATCAGGGCAAAGTTATGATCGGTTGGAATGTGGCGCAGGTTTTCAATCCCGTAACCGGCAATTTTGACCCCCTTGTCGATGCTGGAATGGCCTTCTTCGGAAGTGTAAACACAGAGCGGCCGGCGGATACCGCTGCGGTTGG
>PWGD01000197.1 GCA_003554395.1 Syntrophomonadaceae bacterium | reverse complement strand
TCATTTTCTGCTTCGCCGTTTTCTGTTTCATCTTCTTCGAGGCGTTCCTCTATAATAAAATGTCTTTCGCCATCCACTTCTATCTCATATCTTTCAAGGACCCTTTCCCCTTCCAGGTCGACGGCCAACAGGTCATATGTATTCGGTTCGGCAAAAAAGAATTTACTGATCCCGGAGGAAATAACCTCGTCTCCCAGCCAGTCTTCGCCCCAGTCTTCACTGTCGCTTGGCGATATATAAATAAAGGCAATATCAACATCCGTATAGTTGGTAACCAGGATGGGCACCTTATCTTCACCGCCGACCTCTACCCTGAAGTCGCTGCTGATATTCCGGGCCGGGGGGAGCACGTAATACTCATAAGTCATCGGGATAACAGAGTATTCTCCCGCGGGAAGGACAAACGAAAACACCTCACCGGGCTCGATAACTTCTTCGCCGAGCAGGTCTTCCCCCCACTCATCAAGGTCGGGACCGTAAAACAAAGCAAACGAAATAATTATTCCCTCAGTTTTATTGGCTATTTCAATCGTAATTTCGTTTTCATTGCCGGGGTCCAGATCATTGTTTCCACAGCCAAAAAGCACCAGCAAACTGGAAATTAAAATTACTGCTAAACCTATTTTTTTGACCATAAACAACCTCCGTTAGCTTTTGTCACAGTTGGATAACTGAAGACCGCAACTTTAGAATTGGTATAGATAATGGTCCCTTGTGTTTTAATTAGAGACGGGATCATTCCTGCCTATGTCATTTTATCATATTAACTCGATTATTCAAGACGCCTTGCCGGCAAAGTGCTAATAAGATGACCCCTCTGAATCAGGGCGGTTTGAAAAAGTATTCCGGTCCAGGGTGAGTAAATGATATAATCTTTTCAGCTTATACTAACTTATGGTTTAGAAAATATTTTAGAAAAATAAAGCCGCCAAAGATAAAGCTGAACGGCAAACCCTTACAGATCCCGGAGTTGATATCAATTGATCCGCAACCATAAAACAGGCCCGGACCCGGGAGCAAGGAGGCCCCTCATTTCAGTCCGGAATGAACGCGGCCGCTTCGTTCTTCATAACGGCACCGTCTACACTCCCTGGGAAAAGTTTTCTGGCGGTGTCTCTGTTAGAGGGGCTATAATCGATCGGGTCTTTGCCGGGGAGCTGCCGGAGGATCTGGCCCGGGACGGCGGTGAATTAATTGACTGTTGCAACTGCCTGATCCTGCCCGGCTTCGTTGACCTGCACCTGCACGGCGCCAGGGGCTTTGACTTTACGCTGGCCTCAGTTGATGAAATGATCAGGGCCGTATCATACCATGCCTCGGCCGGAGGGACAACCACCCTGATGCCAACCCTGGTTTCAGCCCCCCTGGAACATATCAAAAAGGCTGCACAAAAAATAAGGCAGGCCCGGACAAAAATCAGCAGTCCTTACCTGGCCGGAGTGCACCTGGAGGGGCCGTTTTTGAATCCCTGGTATAAGGGAGCCCATACTGAAGCCTATTTAAAAAATCCCGAACCCGGCCTGATCGATGATCTGCTATCTTCCCTGGGCGATGTCCTCGGTATGGTTACCCTGTCTCCCGAACTGCCCCATGCTCAAAACGCCATAGTCCGCCTGGACAGCAGCGGTGTCATCGTCGCTGCGGGGCACAGCGGCGCCACCCTGGAAGAAATCGAGGAGGCCGTCAAGTGCGGCCTGCGCCACGCTGTCCATACCTACTCGGCCATGCGCAGGTTTCACCACCGTTCCCCCGGGGTCTTAGGTGCGGTTTTAACCATGGATGAACTAAGCGCCGAAATTGTTGCCGACGGCATCCACACTCATCCCGCCGCAGTTAAGCTCTTTTTCCGGGCCAAGCCCGCCGAAAAAGCAGTGCTGGCCACAGATGCCCTGGCTGTGTGCGGACTACCAGATCGCGAATGCCGGCTCGGAGACAAAAAAATTATAAACCGGGGCGGTAAAGCTCAACTGGAAGACGGCACCCTGGCCGGGAGCATCCTGACCATGAACCGGGCCCTGGCTGGCGCCGAAAAAATGTCCGGCTTAAGCCTGCAAAGAGTGCTTCCCGCAGCCACGATCAACCCGGCCCGGGTCATGAGACTGGAAAAAGAAAAGGGCTCCCTGGAAAAAGGAAAAGACGCCGACATAACAGTAGTCGACGCCCGCTATAATGTGCTGTTGACAGTGTGCAGGGGAAAACCTTTCCGGGCAAATGAGGAATCATAAGCCCGAAGGGCCGATTCCTTAATCTTTATTCGAGAACCGGAATTTCGTCTTCATCACCGGCAGCGACAAAATCAACCGGCAGTTCTGTTTCTTCCACCACGGCCAGATCGTAGGGGTAAGTAAGGGCCTGGGTAACTATATCATCTTCACCCGGTTCGGTAAATTCGGCAGTGACTACCAGCGTATCACCCTGTTTTTCAATATCTTCGATTTCTACAACATAGCCACCGGTCGGCTTTTCCCCATAGGTAACCAGGATATAGAGCAGGCCATTATGAACCCGGGCCCGGCCGCCAAACTGGTCCCTGGAATCTTCAATCCAGGCTCTGATTTCCTCCGGGATCTCTTCTTCTTTAATTTCAATAGGTTCCACCGGCTCCACTGTCTCCTCCCCATTTTCGGCCTCGCCGCAGCCATAGGCAAAAACTACAGCCACAGCTAAAATGGCAACTAGAAATAACCTTTTCAACATGTATTAACGGCCTCCTTTTCTAACTTCAGGTGCATTATTATTTATTTCACCTGATCGCTTTCTAGTTATTGAGACAAATGGAAGCGGCCTTTAGTTGCAGGTTAATTTTAATTACTTCGAAAGAAGCGGTTATGGGGAACCCCCTTCCCTTAACCTATAATTTTTTCCAGCTCAGTAATGGCTGTTATCCCGGGGCGTTATCTTCAACTTGTTAGCAGTAAGCTTCCATGGTAGAATCCAACTTGAGACGCCGTTTCCATCCAAAGCGAAACGGCCCTTGTAGAATAACAGATATTCAACTTTGAGCAAGCCCTAAATGAGGTGAACAATATGGGCATAATATCGTGGCTCCTGGTGGGCATTGTCGCCGGCTGGTTGGCCGGACTGATCATGAAAGGGAGAGGCTTCGGCCTTGTTGGCAACATCGTTATCGGTGTTGTAGGGGCCCTGGTCGGAGGGTGGCTGGCCGGCGCCCTTTTCAATATCCACCAGCCTATAACCGGCTTCAACCTCAGCACTATTGTCGTGGCCTTCCTGGGCGCCGTAATCGTTTTATATATCGCCCGGCTGGCAAAAGCTTAAAAAACGGGTGAGCTGATGGCTAAACACCAAAAACCGCCTCTAACCCCGGGAGAGGAATGCGAAGTTGAAATTATCGACCTCAATCACCGGGGAGAAGGGGTGGGCAAAAAAGAGGGCTTTACCCTGTTTGTCCCCCGGGCCCTGCCCGGTGAATCGGCCCGGGTTACCATCAAAAATGTGCGTAAAAACTACGCTGAAGCCGGCCTGCTGGCCATAACCGGAGCTTCTGCGGGCCGGGTGGAACCGCCGTGCCCCCATTTCCCCACCTGCGGAGGATGTCAGCTCCTGCACCTGGCCTACCAGGAGCAGCTGGCCTGGAAAAAGAAGCGGGTAAAAGAGACCCTCAATCGCATTGCCGGAATAACCCCGGAAATTAAGCCGATTTTAGAAATGGAAGAACCGCGCCATTACCGAAACAAGGCCGACATCAACCTTGATTTTGCCGGCGGCACAGTGAAGGCCGGTTTTTACGAAGCTTATTCCCGGCATGTAATCGATGTTAGCTCCTGCCTGGTCCAGCATCCCTCCAACAATGACCTGCTTCATGCCCTCAGGGAAGCAGCCCGGGAATACAGCAACCATGAACCCGAAACAACCGGCAGGGGGAACCTGCCCTTTTCCCGGGTAACAATACGATCTTCCTTTACCACCGGCGAAAGCCTGCTCATCCTTGCCGTCCCGGTAATGCAGGGAAGCACAATAACATCAAACCTGACCGGCCGGCTTCAGAAGCTGGCTGATATGATCTGCGCCCATGCCGGCACACCGCCGGCAGGGATTGTGCTTCTGCCGGAAGGTCGGGAGAACAGCGGCCAGGTCATTCTCACCGGCCGGGACTACCTGGAAGAAATGATCGGCCCTTTTACCTTCCGGATCTCCCCCCGCTCTTTTTTCCAGATCAATACGGAGCAGGCCAAAGTCCTCTACGAAGAGGCCCTGGCTCTATCCGGATCTCCCCGCACTGCTTTCGACCTTTACTGCGGTACGGGCAATTTCGCCCTCTACCTGGCCCAAAAAGCAGAGCGGGTGGTCGGTGTTGATTCGGACGCTTCCGCCATCAAAGATGCTGAAGAAAATGCCCGCTTGAACAAAACCGGCAATGTTGAGTTCGTAAAAGGACAGGCCGAAAAAAAGCCGGAGCTGCTGCTGGAAGGCAAACACCCAAAAACAATATTCCTCAATCCGCCCCGCCAGGGATGCTCTCCGGATTTACTGGATGCAGTTGCCCGGGCCGGGCCGGAGCGAGTTGTGTATATATCCTGCAACCCGGCCACCCTGGCACGCGACCTAAAAATCCTGATGGAGGCCGGTTACAGGGCAGTGGAAGCACGCCCGGTGGACATGTTCCCCCACACCAGCCATGTGGAAACGGTTTGCCTGCTGCAAAGGAAATAATAAGCAAAATCAGGTTTCTAAGAG
>PWGD01000045.1 GCA_003554395.1 Syntrophomonadaceae bacterium | reverse complement strand
GCCGGCGACCATAACCTGCATTACCTGTCCAATGAACTGGATAAATACCGCACTTACCTGGGTGATGAAGGGGATACAATCACCGTTGAAACGGTGGAGACCTTGTTTGCCGGAGATCTGCAGGGCAATGTCTTTAAACTGGCCGATGCCCTGGCTGAAGGAGCCCTTGCCGGAGCCCAGGACTTCCTGGATCTTCTCATGAAAAGAAGGGAGCAGCCCCTGCTTATTCTGTTCATGTTGACCCGTCACTACCGCCTGCTCCTGCAGGCCTTCAGCCTGCTGGAGGAAGGGCGCAGCGGGGCCGACCTGGCTTCCATCCTGGGGGTTCAGCCTTTTGTAGCCCGCAAATTAAAAGAACAAACAGCTTTATATAACCGCCGGGTCCTGGAAGAAGCGATGCTTGCCCTGCAGAAAACCGACTGCCAGATCAAAACCGGTTGCCTTGAACCCGCTCAGGCGTTACAATTAGTTTTAAGCCGGATTGATCATGTGCAGAGAACTGTTCGAAGATAAAACCCGCTGGATATTTATTTTATTGCAGGTTGAGCTCATATAAGGAGTGATCGAGATGACAGAAAGAACGGGAGTTGACAAGGACAAACTGGTTAAAGAAGTTTACCAGCGCGGATATGAGCTGGAACAGCGCTATTACGGCTGTGCCCAGTGTGTAGTGGGAGCGATCCAGGATTTTTTCCCTATGAATGCTGCCGTTTTTAAAGCTGCCACTTCATTTTCAGGCGGAATTGCCTCATCAATCGAGGGATCCTGTGGGGCCCTGACCGGCGGGATCATGGTTTTAAGTTACTTTTTTGGCCGTTCCCGCGAAGAATTTTCCGATATCAGCCTATTGCGGCGCCCCGGACCCCTGGTCCAGGAATACTGGGATATGTTCCGCGATAAATACAGCGGCGAAACCTGCCGCGAAGTCCAAAACTACTTCTTTGGAACAGCTTATCACTTTCTCGACAATGATGAATATTATGAATATGAAAAAAAAGGCGGGCATAAGGACAAATGCCCTGCTGTTGTAGGCGAAGCCAGCGCCTGGCTGGCTGAAAAACTGATCGAAAAAAAGGTTCCCATCCTGAAAAAATAAAATGCGCTGGAGGGTCGGGGAGGCTGATATTTTTATAAGCGAGAAGATTTTAAGGCTTAAACAGGAAAGCTTCACCATTAATTTCTATGTTCATTGAAGTGAGAATCAAAAAACGCACAAATACAAACCAGCCTTCTTCGCCGTCCTGGCAGAACAAAGGCTGGTATTTTATTGCCTTAAAATTCTATAATTAACCCGGCCGGATTAATTGAGGCTTGCAGAATTTTAACCGGTTGCTCTTACGTTAAACCTGCGGGAGAGACTGGACTTTTTGCGGGCCGCATTATTTTTATGCAAAATTCCCTTGGCTGCCGCTTTGTCAATCTGACGCACAGCCTGGTGAAGGGTCACTTTTAGCTCTTCATCGTCTCCGCTTTGGAGCGCTTCTTCAAAGCGGCGGATTGAGTTTTTGACCATGCTTTTGATGCGCTTGTTTCTCTGCTCGCGTTTTTCAGTTTGTCTTACCCTTTTAGCTGCTGATCTGATATTAGGCAAACCCCATACCTCCTTTCCTTGCTCTAAAACACTGTCATATTATCATCAGAGGAGATAAAAAGCAAGCCTTTGTTTTGTTTGTGGAGAGAGCTGACGCTTAAAGCCAATCCAATTTTTTCAGGTTTTTATTTTGACCAATGGCTACTACAATATCTTCTGATTCAATAACGTCTTCTGCAACTGGAGATAGGTTAGTCTTATCTCCGTGGTTGCGGCGCAGGGCTATGACATTAATACCATGGCGGGCCCGCAGGTTGAGTTCTTTCAAAGACTTGCCCACCATCTGCTTCGGAGCCACAACCTCAACCACACTGTAATCCTCTGAAAGCTCAATCATGTCTATAATCGAGGGGGCAACCAGGCTGCGGGCCAGTTTATGTCCCATATCTCGTTCCGGAAAAACTACCTGGTTAACCCCTATCTTTTCAAGCACCTTACCATGTAAGGCAGTCCGGGCTTTGGCTACAATACATTTCGCTTTCAGCTCAATGAGCAAAATTGCAGCCATAATGCTGGCCTGCACATCATCACCGATTGCTATAACCACGGCATTGAAATTCTCGATATCCAGGGCTTTCAGGGTAGCTTCGGAAGAAGCATCCGCCTGTGCAGCGTTGGTTACTTCATCGCTGATTAGCTGAATTTTTTCTTCATCATCATCGACAACCATTACATCGTGACCCATATCATAAAGTGTCTTAGCCACGCTTGTCCCGAACCGGCCGGCTCCGATTACTAAGAATTGTTTGCTCATTATATATCCTCCTTTTAGAATAGCATACGGAAAATGCCAAACAGCTTAAAACTAACCAATCATCAAGTGTTCTTCAGGATATTTTATAGCATCATCTTTCGGTTTTTTCTGAGCCAGGGCTACCAGCAGAGTTTCCGGGCCTATCCTCCCGCAAAACATAGTTGCAATCAAGGCAATCTTGCTGGGATTACTTAGTTCCGGAGTAATCCCTGATGAAAGCCCCACTGTGCCAAAAGCTGAAAACGCTTCAAAAAAAAGGGCCATAAAATCATGGTTTTCAAATAAAGTCATTAAAAATGTAGTCGTGAAAATTAATGCTGCCGCTGCAATGATGATCGATATCGCTTTCATGATATGATATGCGGGCAGGCGGCGTAAAAACAGCACCGGTTCATGCCTGCCCCTGACCATGCTGACCAGGGTAATTAGCACCAGCCCGAAAGTGGTCGTTTTCACTCCTCCGCCGGTAGAGGTAGGAGAGGCTCCGATAAACATCAAAACCATTAAAATTAATAAAGATGAATAATTTAGCATCCCCGTGTCCAAAACGCTAAAGCCGGCTGTGCGAGCGGTTGCCGATGTAAACAACGCTGCAAATAGCTGTGCTCCTATTGGCAGATTACCCATTGTATCCGGGTTGTTATGTTCGAGCAACAGGACCAGAATGGTTCCGCTGACCAAAAGGGAGGCGGATATGATCAGAACCAAGCGGCTGTGCAGGGAAAGGTGTTTGCGGTGTCGGAATCGCCTGATCAATTCAAGAATAACCGTGAATCCCAGGCCCCCGATAATAAAAAGGAACAAAATTGTTCCATTTGTAAGGTAATCAGTAGGGGAAAGGGTCAGGCTGACATAATTGCCAAAAAGATCGAAACCGGCATTGCCGAAAGCTGACACGGCGTGAAAGGCCGCAAAGAAAACCCCCTGCCCATATCCGAGATCGGGGATAAACCGAAAACATAACAGCGATGTGCCGATTATGATAAATAGTAAGGCTATAACAAATATTGCCTTAACCAATGGGACGAGATCTGCCATAGATTCTTGATTCAGGGCTTCTTTGACGATTATGCGATCTCTTAATGAAATTTGCCGTCCTAAAAAAATAAAAATCAGTGTTGACATGGTCATGAAACCAAGCGCACCGATAAATATCATGATCATGATCAGGCCTTGCCCGAAAGGATTGAAAAAGGTGCCTGTATCAACCACCACCAGACCGGTCACACAAACTGCTGAAGTGGCCGTGAACAAGGCATCAATGTATGCGATACCTGCTCCTTCATGGGCCTGCGGCAAACTGAGCAGCAGTGAACCGATCACTATCAAACCCAGGAATCCTGAAGCCATGACCCGCGCCGGATTTAACGGTTTTCGCCTTTTGGACAAAAGTGTTCATCTCCAGCCGGAGATTATTTAAATGCTCATTCATTTTTAACAAGTTTGACTTTCTATAGTTTACTCCTTCTTTCTGGTTACATCAACAATTGTTTATCTAAACCTGGTTTACAATTTGGTCGACGGGAAGGAGAAAAATCGATAGTTATAGAAATTATAAATAACCCGGATCATATATTGAGTTAAAAGGCATGCTGAAAGGCGGTGCGGGAAAATGAAAGTGCTCAGCAGTGCGGCGATGAGAGAAGCGGACCGGAAAACCATCGAAGAAATCGGGCTGCCCGGGGCGGTCCTGATGGAAACGGCAGCCATGCGGGTGGTTGAATTAATCAGGCATAAGCTGCCCTGCGCAAAGCGCTTTGCCGTCCTGGCCGGGCCCGGAAATAACGGCGGAGACGGCCTGGCCATAGCCAGGCTGTTAGAAAATGCCGGGCTGTCGGGCGCGATATGGAGCACCGTAAAACCGGGTGGATACCGGGGCGATGCCGGAATCAATGAGCAGTACCTGGAACGGGCTTCTTACCGGATCAACCGCTTTGGAGGCGGGGAAAGCCTGGATCAATTCCGGGAGGAACTTAAAGCCGTCGATTTTGTGGTGGATGCCCTGCTCGGGATTGGAGTGGACCGGGAAGTAGAAGGCCTGTTTGCGGAATTGATTGAAAGCGTTAACGATTCAGGCCCGCCGGTAGTGGCTGTAGATATTCCCTCCGGAGTTAATGCCGATAGCGGGGCGGTAATGGGCTGCGCCGTCCAGGCTGACTGGACGGTAACCTTCGCTTTTCCCAAACTGGGCCTGCTGTGTTTTGAAGGAGCCGAAAAGGCCGGGGAGGTATACGTCGGCCAGATTAACATACCCCCGGCCCTGGTCGAAAATGAGCCGGTCGATTTGCTTACACCGGCCCGGATCCAGGGCCTGCTGCCGGATAGGAATAAATCCGTCCACAAGGGCAGCCTGGGCCGGGTCCTGATCGTGGCCGG
>PWGD01000172.1 GCA_003554395.1 Syntrophomonadaceae bacterium | reverse complement strand
TTAGCCCAGCAGGTGAGTTACAAACGTTTTGTATTTCTTTCAGTCTAATTTCGCGCATTTTGATCACCTTATTATTAATAATTGCCTTTATTAATTGTTGTAAGTCAAATGCAAAACTTTCAATTGAACATTTATGATTTAGTACATGTATGTTAATTATAACATATCTCTGTAAATACTGAGATGGCCTCTTTCAAGATTTGTTCTTTCAGTTCTTCTCTTAAACTATCTTTTGGAACTAAATCAACCTTTACTTTCAGAGAATCTGAAAGATAATTTTCGAGTGATACCATATGAAGCAAGCTTACAGATTGTTCAAATTCTACCAGTATGTCCAAATAACTAATTTCCGTATGCTCACTTTTCACGTAAGATCCAATAATTTTCAATTCTTTAACCTTGTATTGATCTTTATATATTTGCTGATCCTCTCGAATCTTTTGTTTAATTTCTTCGACAGACTTCATATCAGGCCGCATCCCTTCCCATCCCTATTATACAACATTTTGGGCCTGCTATTCTAATCAAAAAGTTCTACCCCGGGGACTGGATGGTAGAGGAAATTTAAGCACAGGTAATCTATTTCTTGCCGGGAAGCTTTGACGCACATCAGCAAGAGAATATTATCCTTTTGCTGCTTTAAAGCTTTGCAAGTCTGAGCTGTTTATTCTAAGTTGTGGGGTAAATCCACTAAAGCATGGTCATGATGTTGACCGGCTGTCTAAGGCCGGGGAAAGACTTTTCTTCTTCCTCGCGCCAGGTTATAATCAACCGGTTATCTTCTGCAATAGTTTTGTCGATAACCTGGGAGGATAATATAGCGTATTTCCTGATCTGATGCCAGCCCATAACCGGTTAATTGCTCTCTGATGATATTCCTTCTTTTATAGCATCAGTCTAAAGTGAATCCAAAAATTCTTCAACAGATAGACCAGCGCGGTTAATTAACCCTCTCAGAGTACCACGCGCAACTTCTTTGTGCTTTGGAACTGAAAGGGTAGCAATATGTCCTTCTCTGGTCAATATTATGTGGCTACCTTTTTGGCGAACTACTTCCCAACCTAAATTCTCAAATACTTTTACAACTTGCGATGGTTTTAATAATGGGACAGGTGGCATCATAGAGTTACCTCAACTTGCTTGACAGCCACAGTAAGGGGCATTCCTTTTTCTGCACGAACCTCAAGACATTCCTTGATTGCTTCTTGAATATTCTTTTCAGCTTCTTGCTCAGTGGTTCCCTGGCTAAAACAACCAGGTATTGAAGGGCACTCAGCAATATACAGACCATCTTCATCTTGAAAAATGGTAATCAAGAATTTCACTTATAATCATCTCCTTCCACCCCTATTATACAGCATTTTGGACTGGCAATTCTGATCAGAAAGCTCTTCCCCGGGCACTGAATGGTAGAGTTATTTTTGAGCACGAGAAACCCATTTCTTGCCGGGAAGCTTTGACGCACATCAGCAAGCGAATATTATTCTCATGCTGTTTTAACCCGTGCAAGTCTGAGCTGTTTATAATAGGTTGTTGGGTAAGACCATTAAAGCCTGGTCATGATCTTGACCGGCTGACTTCAAGGTTCATTTACCCTGCAGCTGCATTTACAGGGCTTTTTTACGCCTCTTCCTGCGACGCAGGAGCAGGTAAAAAATGATCATAACGAGGGCCAGGCCCATTAGGGCCGGCCAGAGCACCAGGGGGATCGTCCAAACCGGGTTGATCCTTCCGGCCGTTAGCGCATAATAGGGCTCAATTTCCGGCAGGTCGGAATCGCCCGGCGGCTGGTTGGCCGCATACTCCACCACGGCCTGCCATAATTTTAGCTCATCGCCGTCGACATGAACTATTAACTGATCGATATCCTGATCGGCAACCGGGTTGCCGTCCTGATCTTTTAAGACAAAATCGAGCTGGGGGACCATCTCCCCGACAAATGGCAGGAAAGAGGCAACATAGGAATCTGTTACCAGGCAGTAGAGCGCATCGTCTCCTTTTTCGATCGGCACGTAGCTGTCATCGTCGAGATCCTGCCGCCCTTTTCCGGTGTAGCGTTCGGCGCTTATGACAGCCCTGGTCGTGGGCAGGGGCAGGTCAATAAAGGGAACTGTAAGAAGGATGGCATTATCAGGGTTATAATCATAGCGCAGGCCTGAAAACTGGAGGAAAAAGGTGTTGCCCATCACTTCTTCGAGCAGTACCGCCAGCTCAAGGACCTGCCTGATCTCGTCTCCGGTCAGGTAAACGGCAACCAGGGGGTAGCCGGCGTAACCGTCCTGCCCTTTACCCAGGCCGACCAGTTCGACCAGGTCATAAAAGGAAATTTGTCCGAAAGAATGGGCCATGGTGCCGGGCATGACACTGCCCCGGATCGAACCGTTGGCCTGGATGGCAAAATCGGGATCATGGCCGCTTTTTTCGGCCGTAACCAGGCGCATGGCATCGGTGATGAAATTACCCAGGGGCGTCTCCTGTAAAGGAGGATAATCGGGTATCTGAAAATCCGAAAAGGCCACCGGATCCAGGATATGTTCAAAGCGCCCTTTAGTCCTGTCTATAATATGTTCATTTAAGATCTCCGTATAAGCCTGGACCGCTTCTTCGATAACCGGATCAGAAGCCACGCTGTGATCGAGGGCCTTCAAAAAAGGAACATCATTTTCCTCGTTGCGGACCCTGACCGAGCCGGTGGCGGGATCGTAGGCCAGCTCCAGCCGGCCCATGTACTGCAGGTGTGCTCCGGCCTGGACAATAACGGTGTCGTTTTCTAAAACCGGCTCCTTAAGGGCCGTATGGCAGTGCCCCCCGACGATGACATCGATCCCGGGCACAGCGGCGGCCAGGGCCCGGTCCTCATCAACTCCTGAATGGGCCAGGGCGATGATCAGATCGGCGCCTTCCCGCTGGAGCTGTTCTACCGCGTTGCGGGCCGCCTCGTGCTGGCCGGTAAACTGAACCGGCTCGTTGGCTGTGGTCACTGTAACGGCGTCCTCGCCGATCAAGCCGAACAGGCCCACCCTGAGACCGTTGTCCAGGGTCAGGAGGGCGCTTTCCCGGTAAAGGCCTTTTTTAGCCAGGGGATGCTCCGGGGGCGGGGCAGTATTGGAGGCCAGGACCAAAGTTTTTTGATGGGCCTCGGGGTAACCGGCCTCCAGCAAATAGCCGGCCAGGACCTGGGGCCCATAATCATACTCGTGGTTGCCGATGATGACGGCATCATAACCGATCATCTGCTTCAGGCTCAGCTCCGGGGCGTAACCGAGGGGCACCAGCCAGCTGTAGGCGGTGCCGCCGATAAAATCACCGCCCGAAAGGAGCAGGACCGCCTCCCCGGCCGCTTCTTTTTCCTGCCTGATTTCTGCCACCGCTGTCCCCAGCCGGCCATAGCCCCCGATTGAGGGGTTTTCTCTGAAGGGATGGTAATCGACGGCGGCCGAGTGGGGAATTAAGGCCCCGTGCTCGTCATTGGTATGCAGGATTGTAAGCATTAACTGCTCTTCAGGATTTGATTCCTGGCCGGCCGCGGCCGGGGGCTGGGAAAACGGGCTCATGAAAAGAACCCAGGCCGGGATCAGGAAAACCAGTATTAACCAGTGCGGCCGGGCTTTAAGGGCCGCCAGATACTTAAGCATAAAAACACCCCTTCTTTATAGTCTGCAATCTTTAGGGCAGCCGGACCCGCCAATTTCAGATCGGGGACGCCGCCGGCAGAGAAATTTAAAACCCTGCTCCAACCTTGTCATACCGGCTGCCTTCAGAAATCTAACCAGGGCCCTTTTTATCAGGAACAGCTGTCCACCAGGCAGATGCCCAGTCTGGCCAGTTCATCCAGGACCGGGCCGTAAATTTGTTTGTCAACGGGAATATGGATGCCCGGTGCGCTGTAGCGGCCCGTGACAATTAAGAGGGCGGCGGCGGCTACCGGCAGGCCGGTAGTGCGGGCCATGGCCGAATCGCCTTCCGGCTCCCCGTATTCCACCAGGGTTGAGGTGATCTGTTCTTTGCTTCCGTCTTCATACTTAACATCAAATTCATGCAGCATCACCACCAGGTCCCTTTCGCCTTCTTCGTAACTGAGCTTTTTCAGCAAAAGATCTGCTAATACTTCCCTGGCCGAGGCCCGCTCAAAAGGCAGCGGTTTCTGATCGAGCAGCCCCAGCCATTCGATGTTTTTTATAGCCAGCGCATAATCCCGGATCCCCAGGTGGTCGGCCAGGGCTTTTTTGATGTCTTCACTTTCTGAGGCCCCGATCAGCCGGTAAATATAGTCGCGGTAAGACCGCCTGCCAAGATCTTCGGGCCGGTCGCCGAAGAGGCCGATCTGGTTCAGGCAGGCTATGGTTTCACACCAACCGGGGTAGCGGAAGGTGCCCCGGTAGATCGTTTCTACCTCAGGAATACCGTAAACATCAATATAGTAGATGGCATCGCTGTTGGGATACTCTTCAAACCAACCCCAGCCGGGCACCATTTTAAAAGAATAGTGCTTCATTAAATCATCACCGGTTATATTAAATTCCTTTCCATCCTGCAGGTAGCGGGCCGGGCAGGCGCTGGCCTCGATGGCCCCTTCGGGTGACCAGGAGAATTTATAGCGCAGAGGTTCGTTGGCCGCTTCCGGCGCGGGAAGGCCGCCGCACCAGGACCTGAAGCCGGTAATTTTTCCGCCCTCAGCCTTGATTTGGTCGATGATCTTAACCGCCGACATGTGATCGATGCCCGGATCCAAACCGATTTCTCC
>PWGD01000105.1 GCA_003554395.1 Syntrophomonadaceae bacterium | reverse complement strand
GATTGAAGGGCTTTTTCATTAACACCTTTTACGGTTTGGAGGCTTTTCTTCCAGCCCTCGATAACCTTGATCTTTTCATCATATGAATCAATATGGTGTTTTTGAATGTGGGTCTTAATCAGGTTATGGTTGAAAAGGTTGGGCATATAACTGGCTTCCCTTCTTCCCCTTTATTGTTTGATAAATATTAGAATTAAACGGCAGATTTAAAGAATTACAAAAAGGTTATTTTTGCTTAATGGCGTATATGTATATAAAATTGTATTGTATTACTGCTATACTACCACAAACTCATCTTAAGCTGGAATACTTCATCAAACAAGTGAACCTACTAGTTATTTCTTCTTTAGATTCAACCAGGATTGATTTATGTAAGGATATATTTCTATCTTTGTGAGGATCTACCTGTATTATATTGGTTTGAAGATAGAGAAGTAGAGTCTTGGGAATTGATGATGTCAGAGATGATCAAAAAATTATAAAGGTTTTGTTGGGATTGAAAGGATTATGGGAGAGATTGATAAAATTGTTTGTAAACCTACTTGACCATTATTATTAATAATACAGCTTACGTCTAATTAAATGGGAGGTCTCTATGTGCCAACCAATGACACTGTTGTTCTTGAATGGAGTTATACTCCAGATAGCTATTTCGAAGATGAATTTGAAACAAATCTATTTTTAGGCAATGATCAATACAAAATGGCAATAAAAAAGGGAAAAGTAGAAGTTCATATCGATCTATTAGCATATAATCAAGAGTCAAACATTCATAAAAGGCTTTATGAAAAGATAAACAACATTTTTAAAGCAAGACTTCTAATTAATAGCGAATCATTCAAAATATATAGGGGTTCCATTGTACATATCTACTATGCTAACGGCACAAAGGGAGTTAAGATTATTACTGAGCCTGCTAAAGCATATGCTGAAGGCAGTAAACCATTAATAAATAGTGTTGTTAAAGATGATAAAGGGAATGTTCTTCGGGATTCACGTAAAGAGCGGATAGATAATAATAAAGAGCACTTTGATTTAATTAGCAGATGTGAAAGTAAGGATACTTTTGTAATATCTCTTTTAGATTGTCTTGATAGAGCTGTGAATAATGAAAAACATGAACTAGTCCATTTATATGAAGTAATTGATGCTCTATCAAATAAATTCGGCAGTCAACAATTGGCACGTCAGTCTTTGAGTATAAGCAGAAAAGATTGGTCTCGTTTGGGTGAACTCGCCAATGATTTACCTTTAAAACAGGGTAGGCATGCAGGAAAAAAGATTAATGAACTTAGGGTTCACACAAAAATAACTTCCGGTTTTTGCACAGATAACGCCGTATCAACTGTTCTTTGACAATCGACCTCATCATAACTGCAGCCATGAACTTGTTGTGGATGCAGGGTATAATTACGCTTCGGCTGTACAGAGTGAGCAACGATATTTAAAGCAGCTACCTCTTCCCTGGTAGCTTTCATTCCCTTGGTGTATTTACCTTCGATAAGCGAGGCGCTGACACTCAGACCGGTATTCGTTTTGGTAGTCTGAATATAATTAAGCATCGTTTCATAGCTTTCAAGTGGCCTGCCGGCCCAGTTTTTACTGATCTCGCTGAATAGGCGGTGCTCAATAGGGTTCCACTTCGAAGTGCCCGGCGGGTAATGGCACACGGTTACGCTTAACCCAAAGGCATCGCAAAGCTTGGACTGCAAGCCGTATTTCCAGACATAACTGCCGACCCGGTTACTTCCGCCGCCGTCGGCTAAAATGAGCATTTCTAACGTGTCGGGATAACGCTTAAAGCCTATTTCAGAGTACCAAAGGGCCAGACAGTCGGTAGCAAACCAGGGTGTATCGCAGGAAGTGCCGACATAAACCGCACCATGGTTGCAGCTCAGATCATAAATGCCGTAAGGTGTGGCCAGTCCGTCGGCCTGAGAGCGAAAATCGTGGTCGTTTACAATGACCGCTTCCTGGGTCCAGGTCCTGCCGTCGTTTTTGAAACTACCGATCAGCTCCTTTTTTTTGGTGTCGACACTTAAAATGATTGCTTTTCGTTCAGTAAAGCTTTTCCTTTGCGCATTGATGTATTTAAACTGCTCATCGCGAACCTGCGGCTTGACAGAAGAAACGGCTTTTTTCTTCTGATTGGCCCGCAGTGAAAAGCCCAGTTCTTTGAGCAGTTTGGCCACGGTGCCGGGGCTGATCTTAATATTTAGCTCTTCTAATTCAGCGGCTATTTTTGCTGTTGTTTTGCGGGTCCATTTAAGCCCCGTTACCGGTTCGCCGGCTGTTTCGTACTCTAATAGCTCCCTGATTCTGTCAACTATTTCCGGAGCCCCTTTTTTAGCGGCCGGCGGCCGCCTCCCGGTCTGCGCACACCAGCATAATCAAGGTCTTCGCTCAAAAGCTCCTGGCGCCCTTTAGCTACCGTCTTTTCGTCCAGACCGAGCAGTAAGGCGATGCGGCGATCACCGCCATGACCCCATTTTAACGATTCCAGCCCGGCATAAAGCCTTCTTTTCCTTTCATCGAGCAGGCTGAAAAAGATTACAACCGCCGCTTTGAGCTCATCGGGAAAAACATCTTCACTGTCGCCCTCTTCATCTCCCCGGCAGGTTAACTGCTTTTCACGACGATATGGGTCAGCAGATAAGTAGAGATAACGGTTGTTTATCTTTTCCCGACTTAAGATTTCCTGTTCATAGAGCTTGCGCAAAGCGTCTTTGACGCTGACCTGCAAAATGCATTCAAGCTCTGAAGCATAGTAACCGCTATCGGATGTCTCCACCAAAACTTCCACTGTTTTGATCAAAGTACCGTGTTTGGAAAACCAAGCCGTATTAAAAGACCACAGGCCGAGCTCGTCAAAACGGGCGATTTCTGACAGGGTGTAATACTTGCCCCGGTGGGAGTAGCTGGTATGATAACCCATTTCTTTTAGTTTACGCAATACGGTGAGGTCGGTATCTGTGCCCAGGGCTGCTTTTAGCTCATCGATGGTGGCGATGCTTTGCTCAAGCAGCAGATCTCTAAGTGTTTCGGCCTGGTAGCGCACTTTTGGAGCCATGTTAGAGTTACACCTCCTTGTGGCGTAATTCTAACATATTAGGCCGCCAATGTCAAACAGTGTGAGCTTGACTTTTTGAGTGCCGATATCCCTTTGTTTTAAGCTTTATCACGTCCTTTGCGAACAAGGTTTGGTAAACAGTAACAGATGTTATTATGTTATAATTAAGCTATGCTGCGCTAAGTTAATTTTAAGTGAACCCTAAGTATACTGAGCCGGCGCAACTGGCCAAGATATTCAATGTTGTCTCCGCTTTTATATTCTATTTTCCGGCTCAACAGGCGTTTTTGATCAAAGCGCTCGATATTCTTTAAAATCCAGAGCGCTTTCTTACAGACAAATTGTTCAATAAAATCATAAGGAAATTTTTTGGAGGCGGAGACTATTACAGAAGAATCAGGACAGACTCTTAAGTTTATATTTTTCACATTTTTTCTTTGGATTACAAAGGTAATTACCCGACCCTGATGTTCAATGGTATGTTTTTCCATCTGCAGTCACCTGATCAAAATATGGCTTTTTTGTAGACATGAGGTCTTTTTGTAAACACCGATCGGTGCCTCCCAACCTGAGTTCTCACAAGTTGTATTTGCCAGTTCGGAGCGGCTCAGCTAAAAGTATCTTGTTTTAAATCTTGATGAACTTCCTGCCTCTGCACACAGACAAACCATTTGTAAAAAACTTTTCTAGATTGCCGGTCGATAAAAAAGCCTGACTATTGTTTGCATTTTAAGCTGTACAGTGTTCAACTTTCTTTCTGTAATTTAATTGACGAATATACGCTTTTACAGGTAGGAGAGCCCCCTTTTGCTCCCGGTGGAGGGGAGGTCTGGGCAAATTCATTTAGTTTGCCAATATATTCTTTTACATCAACGAGTATACTGTCCAGATCCTCCAGGTTACTTGTAGTAATGATTGCCAACCAGCAGTCGGAAAGTTTTTTTTGCTCAAGGCTTTTAATATCTTCTGCCAAAGCTTTGTTGAGAGCCAGAATTTTGCCACTTGACATGGCCTCTAAATATTTTACTTTTGCCGTCACAGAAACAGCTATTGTATCCCCCCGACTGATCTCTTCACCCTCCTCCACCACAAACTCCAAAGAACGGTAGCCCCCTTCCTTAATATTTCCCGTAGGGGTCAGCCCAAATATAACATTTTGTTTGTCCCGTTCAAGCTTAACCCAGTAGTCCAGTAATGGATAATATTTTGCCTCTGCGTCAAGTTCTACTTTTTTTCCCAAAAGATCGAGAGTCAAAGAGCTCATCATAAATCCTCCTTGCTTGTTCATGGTCTGTACTTTCGCAAGTCCTGCAAGCCCTGGGACTACAGCCCTGGCAGCCCCGGGGTCAGGTCTTGAAATATCACTTTCTTCAATTACTTATTTACTTAATACCCGGTCCTGAGTCTAAAATATGTCGGACAGCTTTGCTATCAGTAGTATAGTGGAGCCCAGGAAAATCTGCAACCTCCTTTTGAGTATAACCATATTCGATATAAACTTCATAGATTTATTTGTTTCTATCAGCTTTCGTTATATTGTCATACTCTGCATAATTTCTTTTGGACAAAACCGCTAACGCGGTGGTAAAACCATAACATTTTGTGGTTGTTGCTATTATTAAGGTTGTGAATCTCTTAAAATGGTTATGCAGGTTGTTTACTGCAAATAAAACCATTGAGGAGATGTACAAATGAAAAGCAACGACCAG
>PWGD01000096.1 GCA_003554395.1 Syntrophomonadaceae bacterium | reverse complement strand
TGGTCTGGCCGCTCGGCTTGTAGAATTTAATCTGAAATGCGCTTAGTGGTATAATAAAACTCACTGATTAAATACCTTTAAGAATGTAGATAGCAAAACCCCTTAGGGCCCGGGACCCAGGAAGAGGAGCTGCCTCCGCCGATGAATACCGATGTGATCCAGATTACCATTATTATTGCGGCCATAATTATTTTCTTTGTCACCGGCTGGATCAGGATGGATATTGTTCCGCTGCTGATCCCCTTTGCCCTGGTGGTTACGGGGCTGGTTAGCGCGGAAGAAGTGTTTCTCGGTTTTAGCAGCTCCGCGGTAATTACGGTGGCTTCTTTGTTTGTGATTACAACCGGGCTGGTGCGCAGCGGGGTGGTCAACCGGGTGGCCGACAGCCTGAACCGCCTGACCGGCAAAAGTGATCTCCGGCTGATGCTGGCCGGAACGGCTTTGCCCGGGATGATAGCCGGCTTTATTATCGTTACCGCCACTGTCCTCTTTTTTATCCCCACCCTGGTTAGAATGGCTTTCCAGGCCGGGGTATCCCGGTCGCGCCTGCTTCTGCCGCTGGTTTCATCCTGCCTGCTGGGCGCAAACCTGACCCTGATCGGGGCTTCCCACAACCTTGTGGTCAACAGCCTGCTTGAAGATTACCTCGGTTACGGGTTCACCATTTTTGAATTCATGCCCCTTGGAGCGATCCTGCTCCTGGTGGGAGTCCTCTACAGCGTCTTCCTGGGCTGGCGCTTGCTGCCGGCAGAAGATCCGGTCAATGACCGGCCCGACACGGAACGGCCCGACCTGATTGAGACTTACGGCCTAACCGATCGCCTCTGGGAAGTGTGGGTCCAGGACCGGTCGCCGGCAGTGGGGAAAACGATCAGGGAACTGGGGCTTGGCGAGTGGTTCGGCCTGTGTGTGGTCGCCGTTGTCCGCTCCGATCAGCAGCTGCCGGCGGAACATACCGAGTTAAGGATTCAAGCCGGCGATATCCTCCTGGTGCTGGGCCGGGAAGAAAAGGTAGCCGAGCTCTGCAGCGAGGAAGGCCTTTTTCTGGCCGGACATCCGCGGGAACAAAAGAGGCTTCCCCTCAGCACGGCAGAGATGGTTGAAGTAGTGGTTCCTCCTCGCTCGCCGGTGATCGGCAAAACCCTGACCGAGATAAATTTCCGGGAAAACACGGGGCTGAGCGGTATTGCGCTGTGGCGCAATGGCGCCCCCCGCCGGACCGATGTGGGCCATATCCCCCTTAAAGAGGGAGACGGGCTTTTGCTTTTTGGTGACCGGACCAAGACCAGGAGTTTCAGGCCCGCTAAAAGTTTCCGCTGGCTGCATCCACCGCGCCGGGAAGAGGCGCCGCTGGAACTTCGCCCTTATGGCCCCTACGCAGTCTTGATTTTGGTTCTGGTCATCTTAAGCGCCGCCTTGAACTGGCTGCCGGTGGCGGTGGCTGCCGTTACGGGCGCCGCCGGCATGGTTTTGATCGGGCTCTTAAAGCCCCGTGAAATATATGAGAGTATTGAGTGGCGGGCCATTATCCTGATCGGCTGCCTTTACCCCCTGGGCCTGGCCCTCCAGAACAGCGGGGCCTCGTCCCTGTTGGCAGACACCCTGCTCAGGGTGGGCAATTTTAACCCGCTTCTGGTGCTGGCCTTGATCGCCCTGGCCAGCATCCTGCTTACCCAGCCCATGCACAATGTGGCTGCAGCAGTGATCATGGCCCCGGTGGCCATCAATGCGGCCCTGGCCCTGGGCGTCAATCCGAAAACATTCGTTATGGCCGTGGTCATCGGAGCATCGGCTGCCTTCATGATGCCAACGGGCCACCCGATGACCCTGTTGGTTCAGAAACCGGGCCAGTACCGGATTGCCGATTACCTTAAATACGGGTCCGGGTTGTGCCTGCTGGTTTTTTTGGTGATCATATGGGCGGTGCCCCTGGTCTGGCCATTTTAGGTCGGCAGCAGCATCGTCCTGCTCGACGGCTAATCTGGCCGGGAGGTAAAGGGGCCTGCAATTTTGTGGTCGATTGCTGAAGGTAATGGCGTGATTGTGTCGAAGAGAAATTAACCATCATATTTAGGAATTGGGTATTGGAACCCCTACCGTTTTACTGGTGGCGATTAGTTCCGAGGGGTAACTGAGAAAAGGGGAATGAAGCAAGGTGAAAAGAAATACTTTAATGATCCTGTTCATATTTTTCCTGACCCTGGCCCTTTTTTACAGCCCGGTCGGCTGCACTCCCGTTCCCGAACCGGATGAAGAGCCCGTTGAAGAACCGGTTGATGAACCGGTTGATGAACCGGAACCCGAAGACCCGGAGCCCGAAGAGCCAGAACCCGAAGACCCGGGAGCGGCAGCCAGCTACTTCTGGCCCTGGATCAGCCACGGGCAGCTGGTCCTTTCCAGCTCAGAAATTATTGACGGGCCCAAATTGTTGGAATCTGAGCCCGGTTTTATCGGGGAATTTACAGAAGGCACCGTTTACAATGGCAGGGTGACCTGGGAAGTTGAAAGCACCGATGTTTTTGAAATCGAATGGCTCACATTAAACTTCGAGGTCGATTATTACGAACAATACGAGTGGCAGTTTGATCTGAACTTTTTCTTCGAAATCGATGGTCTTGAACCGGTGCCGATGGCTAAGGGTGTCCAGTACTTTGCAGTCGATCTGGCCGAAGAGCAGGAAGGCTTCCGGGTTGAAATAGAGAGGGTCGTACTCGGCAAAGAGCAGGAGGGGGAATTTTCTCCCGAACCCATAGATTTCGTAGCCCTGGAAATGGAGATAGCAGTAGTGGACAAACCATAAAAGAGCAAGGAGTGGTTGAATTTGAACGCAATTGACGAGGCGGCAGTGAATACGATTCGTTTTTTGGCGGTTGATGCCGTAGAAAAAGCCAATTCAGGGCACCCCGGATTGCCGATGGGCGGGGCGGCCATGGGTTATACCCTCTGGACCCGCTTCCTTAAGCATTGTCCTGATGACCCGGACTGGGTCGACCGGGACCGGTTTGTTCTTTCGGCCGGGCACGGCTCGATGCTCCTTTATGCGCTGCTGCACCTGTTTGGTTACGACCTGCCCCTGGAAGAGATCAAAAACTTCCGGCAGTGGGGCAGCGCCACACCCGGCCACCCCGAGTTCGGCCATACTCCCGGCGTGGAAACCACAACCGGCCCCCTGGGCCAGGGTTTCGCCAATGCCGTCGGCATGGCTATCGCCGAACGGCGCCTCGCCGCTGAATTTAACCGGCCGGGATACCCAATTGTCAACCACTACACCTATATATACTCCGGCGACGGCTGCATGATGGAGGGCATAACCTCCGAGGCTGCTTCCCTGGCCGGCCATTTAAAGCTGGGCAAACTGATCTGTTTTTATGACGACAACCAGGTTACCATCGACGGCAGTACCGAACTTGCTTTTACCGAAGATGTGGGGAAAAGGTTTGAAGCCTACGGGTGGCAGGTATTGCAGGTAAAAGAAGGGAACCGCATCGAGATGATCTCTGAAGCAATTTCCGAAGCCAGGCAGGAAACCGAGCGACCCAGCCTGATCATGGTCCGGACCGAGATCGGCTACGGTTCGCCGAACAAGCAGGGCACCGCAGCTGTTCACGGCGCCCCCCTGGGGTCTGAAGAAGTGGTTAAAACCAAAAAGAACCTGGGCTGGCCCCTGGAGCCCGATTTTTATATCCCCACCGAAGTTTACGAGCATTTTGCCGGGTTTAAAGAACCGCTCAGGGCCAGGATGGAAGAGTGGAGGGCCCTGTTTGGCGACTACCGCAGTGAGTATCCCGAGCTGGCCGAAAAATGGGAGGCCTGGTTATCGGGACAGGTGCCCGAGGATATGGCGGAAGATGAAAGGCTGTGGAGCTTTGAGGATCAGCCCCTGGCTACCCGGGCCGCTTCCGGCCAGGTAATTCAGGTTTTGGCCGAGTACCTGCCCAATATGATCGGCGGTTCGGCCGATCTGAACTCTTCCACCAAAACGGCCTTGAAGCAGTTTGCCGATTTCCAGGCCGACAACCCGGGCGGCAGCAATATCCATTTCGGCGTGCGCGAACATGCCATGGCCGGGATCCTTTCGGGGCTGTGCCTGCACGGAGGGCTGCGACCCTTCGGCTCCACCTTCCTGGTTTTCTTCGACTATATGAAACCCTCGGTGAGGCTGGCGGCCCTGATGGGCCTGCCGGTGGTTTACGTCTACACCCACGACAGCGTCGCCGTCGGGGAAGACGGACCGACCCACCAGCCCGTGGAGCAGCTGTCCAACCTGCGTTCCATCCCCAACCTCCATGTCCTCAGGCCGGCTGACGGCCGGGAAACGGCGGCCGCCTGGCTGCACGCTCTCCGGCGCCGCAGCGGGCCGGCGGCCCTAATTCTTTCCAGGCAAAAACTGCCCCAGCTGGCCGGGACCGGCAGGGAAGCCTTAAGGGGGGCTTACGTGATCAGATGGGAAGAAGGGGGAAGTCCTGAGCTAATCCTGGTGGCCAGCGGCTCGGAGCTTGATCTGGCCCTTAAAGCCGGGGAGCAGCTGCGGGAAAAAGGCCGGCGGGTGCGCGTGGTCAGCATGATCAGCCGGGAACTGTTCCGGGCCCAGGATCAGGCCTACCGGGAAGCAGTCCTGCCTTCGTCCGTCGAGCGGAGGCTGATCATAGAAGCGGCCCTGCCCCAGGGCTGGGAAGCTTTTACCGGAAGTGGTGGTGCGGTGATCGGGCTTGATAATTTCGGCGCCTCGGCCCCCGGCCCCGAAGTCATGGCCCGGCGGGGCCTGAGCGTGGACCACGTCGTCCGGAAAGCAGAGAAACTGCTTT
>PWGD01000041.1 GCA_003554395.1 Syntrophomonadaceae bacterium | reverse complement strand
TTTTATGCTCGAATTGTTTAAGAAATACGACTTTGTCCCCTGGGAAACAGAAGATCCAGAAATCAGGGAACACCCCTGTAATATTTTGCTGGCGCGGATTGGAACAAACATTGAACCGGAACAGATCAGGCATTTTTCCAACTGCTGTCTGGGCATTAATTAAGGACGGTAGTATAATCTTTTTATTTCAGGATATCATGTTATTCCATTCACCTCAGATGCCGGCAAATTTTTTTGCGGGAAACCTCGACAGAGATGTGGTAATTTTTTTTATAATTAATAGTAATCCCATTAAAATTATTACCTGTAAGTTGCAGGTCTTCGGCCTTTTGGCAGCGAATAAAAGTTATAGTTTAATAAATTCTGTGATAGGAGGTAATGTTTATGGCACAAAAAAAAGGCGACGATTTCCTAAGCGATGAACATAGCGTGGATCATTTCGAACCGTTCCAACCGTCGGAGAGCTTTAAAAAAACTGCGCGGGTAAATGATGACAGCCTCTACCGGGAGGCAAGAGAAGATCGCTTGGCTTTCTGGTCCAGGATGGCTGAAAACCTTCAATGGAGGAATAAATGGAAGCAAGTTCTCGATGACCATAACCCCCCCTATTACAAATGGTTCATTAACGGGAAGCTGAATGTATCAGAAAACTGCCTTGATGTTCATATTGATAACGGCAGTGGTGACAAAAAGGCTCTAATATTTGAAGGCGAAGAAGGCGACACCGTATCATTAACCTATAAAGAGCTTTTAAAAGAGGTCTGTAAATTTTGCAATGTTTTGGACCAGCAGGGTGTAAAAAAGGGTGATGCGGTAACCATATGGATGCCTATGATCCCGGAAGCCATCGTAGCCATGCTGGCCTGTACCAGGATCGGAGCTTTACATAGCGTAGTATTTGGCGGTTTCAGCCCCGAAGCGCTTAAAGACCGGATCCTTGATTCAGACTCCAAGCTGGTCGTCACCGCAGATGGGGCCAACCGGCGCGGTAAAGTGATCTCCATGCGCAGCGCTGCTGAAGAAGTCCTTGATGATTGTCCTAATGTGGAAAAGGTAATAATCGTCGAACGGACCGGGACTCCTTACGAAACCAAAAAAGGACGAGATCTGCTCTGGTCGAATGTAATGGCAGAGGCAGGTGAGACCTTTGAACCGGTAGCCATGGACGCAGAAGATCCCCTTTTCATTTTATACAGCAGTGGGACTACTGGTAAACCGAAAGGGATTCTCCACACTACCGGCGGTTACCTGGTCGGAGTAAAAGCCACTTTCTATTATGTTTTTGATCACCAGGACGATGACATTTACTGGTGTACCGCCGATATCGGCTGGATTACCGGTCACAGCTACATCGTCTATGGACCCCTATCAAACGGTTCCAGCACCTTTATCTACGAAGGCACCCCGGATTATCCGGGCCGGAATCGCTTTTGGGAACTGGTGGAGAAATACAAAATTACGGTTTTTTATACGGCACCAACGGCAATCCGTTCTTTCATGCGCTGTGGCAACCAGTATGCCGACAAACACGACCTGTCCAGCCTGCGCCTGCTTGGTTCGGTTGGTGAACCGATCAACCCGGAGGCCTGGTTATGGTACTACGAGCATATCGGCCAGGGCAAGTGCCCGATTGTCGATACCTGGTGGCAGACTGAAACTGGGATGACTATGATTACGCCGCTGCCCGGAGTAACGCCTCTCAAACCGGGCTCAGCTTCCTACCCTTTCCCCGGGGTCGAAGTTGATGTTGTCGATGATCAGGGCAAATCCACCGAACCTGGTCAACGCGGCTTCCTGGTCATTAAGTCACCCTGGCCGGCCATGCTGCGCACCCTGTATGGAGATCCGGATAGGTTTGAGAAAACCTACTGGCAGCAGTACCCCGGCTTTTACTTTACCGGAGACGGAGCCTGGAAAGACAAGGACGGTTATTTCTGGATCATGGGTCGCGTAGACGATGTCCTCAATGTTTCCGGGCACAGGATTGGCACGATGGAAGTTGAAAGCGCGCTGGTCGAACACCCCGCGGCCGCCGAAGCAGCTGTAATCGGCAAAGCCCACGAGATTAAGGGTCACGCCATCACCGCTTTTGTAACTCTCAAAGAGGGCTATGAAGGCAGCGAAGATTTGGTCCAGGAATTAAAGAAGCACGTCGGCAAAAAAATTGGGGCTATAGCCCGCCCGGATGAGATTTTCTTCACCTATGAACTGCCAAAAACCCGCAGCGGCAAAATTATGCGCCGCCTGCTACGTGATATCGCTGAACAAAGAGACCTGGGCGATGTAACAACGCTCATGGATCCGCAGGTGGTCGCAGCCATCAAAGAAGGCTATACTGAAAAGTAACCTTTTTACCCCAGAAGAGGCCGCCCGGATTTAAAGGCGGCCTCTTCTGGGGCAGATTTAAATACAATATTGCCCTTTTCTTATTTATATCATTTTGACCCGGGCAAATTTTCTTTTGCCCACCTGCACGATATAATCTTTATCGTCTTTATGCTTCTCTAATTCCAGATCGATTGAACTGACGGCTTCGCCGTCAATTTTAACCCCTCCCTGCTTAATCAGGCGCCTTGCTTCACTCTTGCTCGGAGCCAGCCCGGCCTCTACCATAACTGCCACTATACCTGCCGGGGAATCAAATTTAAATGCTTCCATCTCGCTGGGCATTTGCCCTTTCTGGAAAACCTGCTTGAATTTGTCTTCAGCTTCTTGTGCCGCCTGGGCCCCGTGATAAAGAGCCACTATTTCCCTGGCCAGGCGCATCTTGCCATCCCGGGGATGCATTTGCCCGTTTTTTACTTTTTCGAGAATTGCAGCTATTTCTTTTGCAGGCAGGGTAGTGGCCAAGCGGAAGTATTCTTCCATTAAATCATCAGAAATGGACATTGCTTTGCCGTAAATCTGATCGGCTGGCTCAGTAAGGCCAATATAATTGCCGAGGCTTTTGCTCATTTTTTCTACCCCGTTAGTTCCGACCAAAATGGGCATGGTAAAAGCGACCTGTGGTTCCTGGCCATAGTCACGCTGCAGCTGGCGCCCCATCAACAGGTTAAATTTTTGTTCGGTTGCTCCAAATTCAATATCAGCCCTGACTGCTACTGAATCATATCCCTGCATTAGGGGATAGAAAAATTCATGGATACCAATGGCAATATTATCCCGGTAACGTTTATAAAAGTCTTCTCTTTCCATCATGCGGGCGACCGTTAGCTTAGATGCCAACTTGACGACATCGGCAAAATTCAATTTGGAAAGCCACTGGCTGTTAAAAACCATTTCAGTCCGATCGGGATCAAGAATCATAAACAGCTGTTCGCGGTAGGTTCGCGCATTTTCTCTGACCTCTTCTTCCGTTAACTGTTTGCGCATTTCCGATCTTCCCGTGGGATCTCCTATCATGCCGGTAAAGTCTCCCAAAATCATAACTACATGATGCCCCAAATCCTGAAACTGCCTTAATTTATGGAGGACGACGGCATGACCAATGTGCAAATCCGGCGCAGAAGGATCTATCCCCAGCTTGCAACGCAAAGGCTTTTTCTCTGCCACACTTCTTTCCAGCTTGTTTTTGAATTCTTCGTCGGTAATGACTTCCGAGGTGTTTTCAGTAAGGAGCTCGTATTGTTCTTCTGCGCTTAAAAATCCCATTTTTCCAAACCTCCAAATGTTAGATATAATGGCAAAAAAAATCTACAAAACTTGGTCAAGATCAATTGTCAACCCATCTGTGGCGGCGACAACTTCGGTTCCGGTTTTTTTGCTCAGTTCTTCAGCCAGTAAACCCGGATCGTTATTTAACATGGTCAACCCAAAATGAGTCATTACCGCCAGGCGAGGTTTGATCCCCTCTATGAGCTTCCGGGCCGCTTCTAAATCGAGGTGTTTAATCTCTTTATCCGGAAAAGGTTCTTTTAATAATACGTTCATAACCATTAAATCAGTGCCTTCGTACTTATCAATTAAGGATTCAGAAAATTTGGTATCGGTGATAAATGATGCACAGCCCCGATCCAGGTAAAATTTCAGACCGTAAGTTTCTGCAGTGTGATCATGCCTGATTGGCGTCTCAAAATGCAGCGAACCAGCCTTGTAAGAGCCATTCTCCTTCAAAACCTGCAGGCTTTCTACTGAGTTTCGAACATGGGAAAAAACAACCGGTTCATGGCTGTCGACTGCATCTGCCGGGGCAAACAAAAAGCCCCTGCGATCAAAGGTGCCGTGAGTCATAGCCTCAACAATTACATTAACATCAGTTGAGTGATCAAGGTGGCGATGAGATAAGATCACGACATCCAGGGTCTCCGGATTCAAAACCTGATCACCTGAAAAACAAGTTTTTAAGGTTCCCGGACCGGGATCGATCAAAATATTTTTACCCTTAAAATAACACCATATGCCTGCTGATGAACGAAGCTGTTTTGATACGACAAAACGGGCTCCAGCGGTCCCCATAAATTTTATCCAATCAGACAATACGCCCCAGCCCCTGAAGAACATTTTATCCCTGTTATTCTAACACAGTTTTCAGAATAACGGATGGGTTATATAGGCGATCTTGATTTCATTATAAAAAAATTATCCCCTTCGGGATAACAAAACAGTTAAGGGACCGAGCAAACTAATAAGCCGAGTTCTGTCCTTTCCGGATCAAAACTTAATCCGGAAAGCGGCAGCCATCTATCTCGGGTACCAGTTGCCTGGCACCTCAAGCAACCTAACCCGGGGAGTCGGCGGGCAACCTCATCCTCCCCCTATTTGGTTTTGCTCCGGGTGGGGTTTACCTAGCGAACCGGTCTCCCGGTTCCTGGT
>PWGD01000117.1 GCA_003554395.1 Syntrophomonadaceae bacterium | reverse complement strand
TGTTAAGGGGACGGGTTTGTTGACATTCTGTTTATCTGATCACTTTACGGTTTACAGTTTTATTCTTACTTAAATAAAGTGCCGGCTGAAAGCGGTCCAGCCCTGCACCCGGAGTTTGCCCTGATAGGGCCGAACCCAGGGCCCAAAATTACTTTGAACGGGATTGGTGATAAGGCAGCCGGAAGGCTAAAGAGAAGAAACGGGCGGGAGAAGGGCAGGAATGAAACAATGATTAAATGATAAAGGGATGGGGTTGCCAATGGCTGAAAACAAAGAGTCCCAAAGCGCCGGCTCCGGCGGGAAAGGAAAAGTATCCTCCCGGCAGCTGATTATTGCCCTCGATTATTCCGATCCCGGCCAGGCCTGGAAGCTGGTCGATCAACTGTCACCGCTGGGAGTGGGGTTTAAAGTGGGCCTGGAACTATTCTTGGCCGGCGGAAAACCCCTGGTCAGCGAACTGTCTGCCCGCTGTCCCCTTTTCCTGGACCTCAAGTTTCACGATATTCCCAACACGGTGGCTGCGGCAGTCCGATCTGCAGCAGAGCTCAAGGTATGGATGCTAAATGTCCACGCCGCCGGGGGGAGGAAAATGCTCACTGCCGCCCGGGCAGCGCTTGAAAATCTAAAACATAAGCCCCTCCTCCTGGCCGTGACCGTGCTGACCAGCATGGACGATCGCGAGCTGGCCGAAACCGGCTGTTCCGAAAAGGCGGCCGACCGGGTTGTTCGCCTGGCCCGTTTGAGCTTTGAGTGCGGCCTGGACGGGATAGTCTGTTCGCCGCTTGAAATCGAGGCGGTTAAAAAAAATCTCTCTGAAAAGTTCATAACCGTTTCTCCGGGAGTCAGGGCTCCCGGCGAGGAGGCCGGGGACCAAAGCAGGGTCGCTACCCCGGGTCAGGTTATTAAGGCCGGCGGCAACTTCCTTGTGGTCGGAAGGCCCGTAACCAGGGCCCGGGACCCTCTGGAGGCCGCCCGTAAAATACTGGTCGACATGCGGGCCGGCGGGCGGGAAAGGAGCAAGAGATATGAATGATACTCATTATTTGAACGAAGCTGACCTGATCGAATTACTGAAAAAAACCGGTGTAATCATGGAGGGGCATTTCCTGCTTACTTCGGGCCGGCACAGTGGACGGTTTCTGCAATGTTCCCAGCTGCTGCAGTATCCGGAACACGCCGAACAGGTTTGCCGCCTGATGGCAGAGCCTTTTAAGGATGAGAAAATCGATACCGTGATCGGCCCGGCCATGGGCGGAGTGATCTTGTCATACGAAACGGCCCGGTCCCTGGGAGCAAGGGCCCTTTTTGCCGAAAGGGCGGAGGGTAAAATGGCTCTCAGGCGCGGCTTCCGGGTCGGGGCTGGCGAAAGAGTGCTTGTAGTGGAAGACGCGGTTACAACCGGCGGTTCGGTCCGGAAAGTTATGGATTTACTGAAAGAGCTGGGGGCAGATCTGGCCGGAGTATCGATTATGATCGACCGCACCTCAGGCAAGCTCGACTTCGGCGCCCCCATGAAAGCCCTCCTTTCCATGGAAATTGAGTCTTTTGCGCCGGAAGAATGCCCCCTGTGCCGGGAAGGAATTCCCCTGCAGAAGCCGAAGTCCTGAGGTAAAGCGAGGAGCGGTTGCGGTGACAACTTAGCTCCCCCTGGAAAATTATAAGGCGAGGAGCAGAACCATCACAATGCAGGAACAAATCTATAAACGGTTGAGCAGGGAATTAAATATTGCCGAAAAACAGGTGGCGCAGACGGCAGGACTTCTGGACGAAGGCAACACGGTGCCCTTTATTGCCCGCTACCGCAAGGAAATGACCGGCGGATTGAGCGATGAACAGGTTCGCCTCCTGCAGGATAGGCTGATCGGCTACCGCAACCTGGAACGGAGGCGCGCAGAAGTAATGCGCCTGATTGAAGCCCAGGGCGCCCTGTCTGAAGAGCTGCGGAAGCAGATTGAAAAAGCGGCCACCGTCACAGAACTGGACGACCTTTACCGGCCCTACCGGCCCAAGAAGCGGACCCGGGCCTCGGCAGCACGTGAAAAAGGGCTTGAGCCCCTGGCCAGGGCGATCTTAAAAGGGCAGGTTAACCCTCAAGAAGAAGCCATGAACTACCTCGATCCCGATCATAATCTGACTGATATCGCCTCCGCCCTGCAGGGCGCTTCTGATATTATAGCTGACATTATATCTGATGATGCCGGGGTGCGGAAAAAGCTGAGGCAAATATACGGGAGCAGGGGCAGGGCCGAGGTAATGAAAAAAGACACAATAACGGTAAATACCTATGATGATTACGATGATTACACGGAACCCCTGCGTAAAATAAAGGGGCACCGGGTGCTGGCCATTAACCGGGGAGTCAAGGAAAAAGCGCTTGATTTGAAAGTAGCCCTTTCCGAAGAAGAAGCCCTGCCCGTGATATTTGAACGCTATGTCGGCAGCGGGCAAAATGAAGCCTGCCGCCAGCTAACAGAAACTGCTTCAAGCGACAGCTACCGGCGTTTGATCCATCAGTCCCTCGAAAGGGAGATCTGGCATGAGCTCCTGGAAACGGCAGTAAAGCGGGCCCTGGTGGTCTTTAAAGAAAACCTAAAAAGAAGGCTGCTTGTTCCCCCGGTACGCCGGCGGCGGATCATGGGTTGGGACCCCGGCTTTCGAACCGGCTGCAAACTGGCCTGTGCTTCTGAAACAGGGGAACTCTTAGAAACGGTAGCCATATATCCTACGGCACCCCGGAACGACCACAAAGGGGCTGCAGAAAGAGTGCTGCAGCTCCTGGAAAAACACCGCATCGACTGCATCGCCATCGGCAACGGGACGGCATCCAGGGAAAGCGAAGCTTTTGTGTCCGGGTTGATCAGGGATCACAGCCTGTCCGTGGAATACACCATTGTCAATGAAGCCGGGGCCAGTGTCTATTCGGCTTCAGCAGCGGCCCAAAAAGAATTCCCCCACCTGGATGTTGCAGAAAGAAGCGCTGTTTCTATTGCCCGCCGCCTCCAGGATCCGCTTGCCGAATTGGTCAAGATCGACCCGAAGGCGATCGGGGTTGGTCAGTACCAGCATGATATGCCGGCCAAAGAGCTGGATAGCGCCCTGGCCGGGACGGTAGAAAGCTGTGTCAACAGTGTGGGGGGGGATTTGAACAGCGCATCGGCGGCCCTGCTTTCCTATGTAGCCGGGGTCAATACCGCTGTTGCTGGAAAGATTGTGGCTGAAAGAAACAACCTGGGCAGTTTTAAATCAAGGGAGCAGCTGTTGGGGGTATCGGGATTCGGGCCGAAAGTTTTCAAACAGTGCGCCGGTTTCCTGCGTTTGCCCGACAGCGGCAATTACCTGGAAAGAAGCGCGGTGCACCCCGAGTCGTACGAACTGGCCGCTATGATTATGGAAGCCCTGGAGCTCAATCCTGAAGAACTGGGCCGTCCCGATGCCGTTCCGGACCTGTCGGAAACGGCGGTGGCTGACCTGGCTTCCCGTCTAAATGCAGGAGAGCCGACTGTAAAAGATATCCTGCAGGAGTTTCTTAAACCAGGTCGCGATCCCCGTGAAGATCTCCCCAGGCCGGTATTTTTAAAGTCAGTGACAGAACTGGATGACCTGGAACCGGGTATGACCCTGATGGGTATTGTCCGCAATATCGTTGACTTTGGAGCTTTTGTCGATATTGGCGTACACCAGGACGGTTTGGTCCATATTTCCGAACTGGCCGATTCTTACGTAAGCCATCCCCTGGAAGTGCTGCAGATAGAAGCGGTTGTGCCGGTTAAAATTATTTCCATAGATCGGGAACGAGGCAGGATTGCCCTTTCCATCAAGCAGGCGGACCCAGAAAATGATTAGCAGGCACTTTATTTATAGGGCAGGGCAAAGCGGGGGCGCTGTTTTGCCTGAACGGGGTTAGAAAGACCGATTAGCGGCATAACCCCGCTCAGAACCGGCCAGGGCAGGTAAAAAAGGCTGTAAATTAAAGGAAATCCGGTCAGAAGGAGGTATTTCTTCCCCGCAGGCATGACCTGCCAAAATCCCCGGTTAAAACTGCGCCATGCCCGCTCCAGATCAGGGGCAGGCAGGCTGAATTTGAACCTGCCATCTTCATCGACAACAACCATGGCTTCGTCTGCATTTTCCAGGGCAGTCTGCGGTTTGCCGTCATAATCAGCCCAGATATGGGTTAAAGAGACATTTTTCCGGTAAGGAAGGTTCAGTTCTTCCATCAGGGAAGCAAAAAGCAGGTAGCGGGCCTTACAGTCTCCGGTGCCGTTGATCAGAGCTTCGTTAAGGGTGGGGAAATACCAGGGCATGTTATAAACTTCCCAGTCGTAGCTGTAAGGGAGGGCGGCATAGACAAACTGTTCAATTTCCCGCGGAGTTTTGTCTTCCAGTTGCCGGGCCTCCTCGGAGACCATGATGGGCATTACCGGCGGGTTTTTCAGCCTGTAAAGGCTGGCGGCCAGGTGATAGGGGTTGGGGTACAGCACAAAAATAAACCATCCCACCAGCAGTATGATTTTAAGCAGAGTTATATTACTTATAACCGGGATTGAATTAAGCAGGGCCTTATTTCCTTTTTTATTATTGCCGCTTCGAAAAATATAGCTTTTAATGGCTATTTTACCTCCTTAAATATAGTATAGCTGGAAAAAAAGAGAAAGGCAAAGCTTTTATAACCCTTTTTTCTCATTCTATCACCAGTAATCTTGTTCAATCATGCACATTCTGGTTATTTGTAATTTATGAAATTATTTTATAAAATGGTCCCAAAGGTTTCATGCAGTTGAGAGGGAATATTTATATCCGGGGAGGTCATGTAATGAAATCGCGCCTGGTGACG
>PWGD01000108.1 GCA_003554395.1 Syntrophomonadaceae bacterium | reverse complement strand
TTGCCGTGGTAGAGTTTGCGCCTCCGGGAGGCTTTTTTCCCGAAGAGGGATTCGAAGTTCTCGTGGGCGGTCAGGATGTAGAAAGACCAGGTGTCGAGATCTTTAAAAACCCGGCCCATCTCCCGGTAGAGCTTTTCCACTTCTTTAATTTCGCTCAGCCTTTCGCCGTAGGGCGGGTTGCAGATGATTTTGCCGTATTTTTTCTTGGAGCTGAGTTCGGATAAAGGGCGGCTCTGGAAGTGGATCAGGTGATCGACTCCGGCCCGGGCGGCATTTTTACGGGCCGTATTAAGGACTCCCGGATCGATGTCGGTGCCGGTGATGTCCAGCCGGCGGCTGTAATCGGCCCGGTCATGGGTTTCCCTGCGGGCCCGGCGCCAGGCTTCCCGGGGGATGTTGGGCCATGTTTCAGAGGCGAAAGTGCGCTCCATGCCCGGGGCAATGTTTTGCCCCAGCAGGGCCGCCTCAATGGGGATGGTCCCCGACCCGCAGCAGGGATCGATCAGGGTAATCTCGGGGTTCCAGCGGGCGATCATGACCAGGGCGGCAGCCAGGGTTTCCCGCAGCGGGGCTTCACTGCCCGCGGCCCGGTAGCCGCGCTTATGGAGGCCGGGGCCGGTGGTGTCGATGGTCAGGGTGGCCCGGTCCTTCAGGAGAGAGACCTCGATGCGGTAAAGGGGCCCGTTTTCTTTAAACCACCCGGTGCGATATCTTGTTTTCATGCTTTCGACGATGGCCTTTTTCACTATGGCCTGGCTGTCGGAGATGCTGAACAGGGTGGACTGGACCGATTTACCGTCGACCGGGAATTGCGCATTTTCGGGCAGCAGATCGGGCCAGGGCAGGGCTTTGGTCTGTTCAAATAACTGATCGAAGGTCACTGCTTTAAACTCGCCCACCTTGAGGCGGACCCGGTCGGCGGTGCGCAGCCAGAGGTTGGCCCGGCAGATGGCGCTTTCGTCGGCTGCAAAGGTAACTTTGCCGTTTTCCACAGTTACCTGTTCGTAGCCCAGGGCCTTTACTTCCCCGGCTACAATCGCTTCCAGGCCAAAAGTGGAGGTGGCGATCAGTTCCAGATCAGGCATTGTTATTCTCCCGCCTTAAGATTGGACTTGGTTTGACATCAAGAAGGCCTTTAATTAAGGCCGCCAGCCCGTAAAAGGGCGGCCCAAAGCCGGCCTGCTAAAATGTTATCATATAACCGGCAAAGCTTCCAATTAATTTAAGCCGCTATCAGGCAGGAGGACTGCTGAAGCAAGTTGAAATAGAAAAGATGATAAAATAGCAATTAAGACTCTTAATACTAAAATTCTGCGTCAACCTGGCCAGGCCCTGTTTAGCGATATTCGTAGACGCTGATTTTAATAGGATTTAGAAGGATCCGCTTTAATTCGAACCTTATGGCCCCGGTTGGTCCGACTCAGGCAAGCTCAATCGAGCCAATTAGATAGCGAACCCGATCAAGGACAGCTTTTGAGGCCCGGGCGTCCGGGGCATAATATAGCGGGACTCTTATTTTAAACGAGAGCGGGTGAAGGCCGTGAAGTGGCAAATACCGGAAAATTGGACCCAAATAACAGCGATTGATGCGCATACGGGGGGAGAACCTCTGCGGATCTTCACCGCCGGGTATCCGGAGCTGCCGGGCGAGACTATCCTGGCCAAGCGCAGCGCGGCCTTAAAGAATTACGATCACCTGCGCACCGCCACGATGTGGGAGCCGCGCGGCCATGCCGACATGTACGGCTGCGTTATGACCGAACCGGTCACAAAAGACGGCGACTTCGGGCTGCTGTTTCTCCATAATGAAGGTTACTCCAGCATGTGCGGGCACGGTATTATTGCCGTTACCAAGGTCGCCCTGGAAACCGGGATGTTCGAATTGCCTGCCGGCAGGGAGGAGATCAGGATCGACACCCCGGCCGGCAGGGTTACCGCCTGGCCGAAGTGGGAGGAAGGCCGGGTGGCGGAAGTTTCTTTTCACAACGTGGCTTCCTTCGTCTACGCTCTGGATCAAAAGGTGGCCGTCCCCGGCCTGGGAGAGGTTAAGTACGACCTGGCCTACGGCGGCGCTTTTTACGCCTACGTCGATGCCGACTCAGTGGGCGTTGAGCTGGATGCGGGCGGTTTTCGCCGCTTAATCGAGCTGGGGGTGGGGATCAAGCAGGCCATCATGAAAGACCGGGCCGTCGAGCACCCCTTTGAAGAAGATTTGAGCTTCCTGTACGGGGTCATCTTTGTCGGGGAAGCCAGGGATCCCAACAATCACAGCCGCAATGTCTGCGTCTTTGCCGACGGGGAAGTAGACCGGAGCCCGACCGGGACCGGGGTAAGCGGCCGGGCAGCCATCCACCATGCCCGGGGAGAACTTGCCGTGGCCCGGCCCTTTGTAGTGGAAAGCATTCTCGGGACCTGTTTTAAAGGTGAAATCGTGGAAGAGACCACCCTGGGGCCGTATAAAGCGGTGATTCCTAAAATCAGCGGATCGGCCCATATCTGCGCTTACAAGACCCTGCTTATAGACCCGGAAGACCCCCTGCGGCACGGTTTCATCCTGCGCTAACCTGACAGGTGAAACCTCCCCGTGTCTGCTGAGCGGAGACTGGATGCAGGGCCTGGACACCGGGACGGCTCTCCTTTCCGGCCTGCGGGTTTCTAATTAAGGCCTGCTGGCTGATGTAATGTTGTAACTATGAATGCTCCAACCGGGTAACCGGCTTTCACAGCCGGGAACAAAAGAGGGGAGGTAAAAAAATAATGAAAGAAACTATTAAAGACATCATCGAAGCTTACTGCGCTAATTTTGCCGAAACCAGCCCCATCGGATGGGACCGGCCCCTGGTTGGCTATGCCCGGGCCGACGACCCGCTCTTTGCCAGGCTCAAAGAGATAGTCAGGCCGACCCATGAACTGCCCCAGGATTTTCTGGCCGGGGCCAAAATGGTGATCAGCTATTTTCTGCCTTTCCAGGATGATGTTGCTGAAAGCAACCGGGAAGGGCGCTACAGTTCACGGCTGTGGGGCATCGCCTATATCGAGACCAACCGTTTGATCAACGAGATGAATAAATACCTCAAAGAAGAGCTGACCGGGATGGGTTACCGGGCCGCCTACGTGCCGGCCACCCATAACTTTGACACTGAAACCCTGATGAGCGATTGGTCGCACCGCAGCGCCGCCTATATTGCGGGCCTGGGCACTTTCGGGCTCAATCACATGCTGATTACAGAAAGCGGGTGCTGCGGCCGGGTCGGCAGCCTGGTTACGGGCCTGGAGGTCGAGCCGACCCGGCGCTACAGCAGGGAGCTCTGCCTCTACCGGGCTGCCGGCAGCTGCGGCCGGTGCGTTGAAAGATGTGTCAATGAGGCCCTCTATTTTGAAGGGCTGGACCGGCACCGCTGTTACGAGATGCTACTGGAAAACGGAGAGCGGTTGAGCGATTTGGAAAGTTTGGCCGATGTCTGCGGCAAGTGCCTGGTTGATGTGCCCTGTTCCAGGCGCATCCCCCGGCCCGAAGAGTAACAGGCAGCAGCAGGTTTTTAGGGCCGGGTTGAAACCGGCTTATAAAGTTGGACCGATCGATAAAAGGGATAAAGGAGAAACAGAAATGATCATTTCAAGGTTGATTCATGTTGTCGATTCCCACACCGCCGGGGAGCCGACCCGGGTCGTGACCGGCGGCCTACCTCCCCTGCCCGGAAAAAGCATGGCCGAAAAGAAGGCCGGCCTGGAAAGGGACCGGGATTTTCTGCGCACCGTCCTTATGCATGAGCCGCGGGGGCACCGGGATATGTTCGGGGCCATCCTGACCGAACCCGTAAACCCGGAAGCGGACCTGGGGGTGATCTTCATGGACACCGGCGGCTACCTGAACATGTGCGGGCACGGCAGTATCGGGGCGGTGACCGTGGCCCTGGAAACCGGCCTGCTTCCCGCCGCCGGCCCGGAGGTAAAGCTGGTGCTCGATACCCCGAGCGGCCTGGTGCGGGCCGGGGCGAAGATCGAAAAAGGCCGGGTGACCGAGGTCTCCATCGTCAACGTGCCTTCTTTCCTGTTCAAAGAAAAGGCAAAGGTTGCCGTGTCCGGCTTCGGAGACCTTGAATTCGACATTTCCTTCGGGGGCAATTTTTTTGCCCTGATTCCCGCGGAAGACCTGGGCCTGAAGGTAACCGGAAAGCACACCTCGGCCCTGGTCGAGGCCGGGATGCGGATCAAGGAGGAGATAAACCGGGTCGTTTCCGTTGAACACCCGGAAAAACCGTATATTAATACCATAGACCTGGTCGAGATCTATGAAAAACACTCCCGGTTAAAGGCGGCCAACGCGGTCGTGTTCGGGCAGGGATCGCTGGACCGCTCGCCCTGCGGCACCGGCACCTGCGCCAAGCTGGCCGCCCTCTATGCCCGCGGTGAGCTGGCCCTGGGTGAAGAGTATATCCATGAAAGCGTCTTTGGCACCGTGATGAAGGCCAGGGTCCTGGAAGAGGTCAGGGTGGGCGATATTCCAGCCATCATCCCGGAGATTACCGCCCGTGCTTACATCACCGGGTTTACCCAGGTTGTCATCGACCCCGAAGATCCCCTCAAAAACGGCTTTCTGCCGGAAGGGTAAGATCATTTGCCGCCGGGCTTGACACAGGTAAAAACCTGGACCGAATACGAGCCTTCACCCAGGAGGTAGGAATTGTAGCTTTCGGTATCTTTGCTCGCCGTAAAAGTGAAGCCGCATTCCCGGAGCAGCCCGGTCCAGGTTTCCAGCTTAAAAAGGCTTAAGAAGTGGCGTTCAGTGTGGATTTCCAGTTCCCCCCGGCGGCGGATCAGGTAGACCAGGGTCGCTTCATAGGAAGTGCCCTCGGGGTTGGGAAGGTAATTGTTTT
>PWGD01000150.1 GCA_003554395.1 Syntrophomonadaceae bacterium | reverse complement strand
TCTTCCATCCAGTGGTAGCGGCTGTCACTCCGGTAGAGGACATTTTCTTCCTCCAGGAACTTTAGGACCTCCCCTATTTCAGCCCGGCCGAACCGCTCATTTTGCCCGAAAGGAAGTTCAAAAGCGGCGCAGCGGACATGGTTGGTTAAAATGATCAGGTTGTCGGGGTCGGCCAGGGCCCGTTCCGGAGTGCGGCCGAAAAAATAGTCGGGATTGGCGACAATATACTGGTTCAGGGGTTCGCTGTTGGCGATCAAAACAGCCAGGGAAGTGCCGCTGCGTCTTCCGGAGCGGCCGGCCTGCTGCCAGGTGCTGGCGATACTGCCCGGATATCCGGTCATCAGGCAGGCATCGAGGGCCCCGATATCAATGCCCAGTTCCAGGGCGTTGGTGCTGATAACACCTTTGATGGTTCCCTTCCGGAGCCCTTCTTCTATAGCCCTCCTCTCCCGGGGCAGGTATCCACCGCGGTAACCCTTGATGGGGCTGTCCTGGCCGGGGTTTAACTTCAAGCCCTGGCGCAGGTAGGTCAGGAGGACTTCCACCCCCAGGCGGCTGCGGGTAAAAATAATCGTCTGCACGCCCCGCCTGATCAATGCGCCGGCCAGTTTCCGGGCTTCCAGGAGCGTATTTTGCCTCAAGCCCAGCTCCGGGTTGACCAGGGGAGGATTGTAAAAAATAAAATGTTTTTCGGCCCGGGGAGAGCCGTTTTCGGTGATCACCTCCATCGGCGCTTCGACCAGGAGCTCGGCCAGTTCGCCGGGGTTGTCAATGGTGGCCGAGCAGAGGATAAAAATGGGAGCGGAGCCGTAGAAAGCGCAGATCCGCTTCAAGCGGCGCATAACATTTGAGACATGGCTGCCAAAGACTCCCCGGTACTGGTGCATTTCGTCAATTACTATATACTTGAGATTTTGAAACAGCTGCACCCACTTGGTGTGGTGGGGTAGAATTGCCGAGTGAAGCATATCGGGGTTGGTGACAACGATATGCCCGCTGCGCCGGATGCCCTGGCGCAGGCCCGGCTCCGTGTCACCGTCGTAAGTATAGCAGTTGAGGTCGGTATCGAGGTTGCCGGTCAGATCGCGCAGTTCGGCCACCTGGTCCTGGGAAAGAGCCTTGGTAGGAAAAAGGTAAAGGGCCCGGCTGGAAGGATCTTTGATCAGCGAACTGACCACGGGCAGGTTATAACAGAGGGTTTTCCCCGAAGCGGTAGGAGTGACTACTACCACGTTTTTATGGTCCAGGGCCGCATTGATGGCCCGGGACTGGTGGCTGTAGAGCCTGGTGATGCCCCGGGACAGCAAGGCCTCCTGCAGCTGCGGATCAAGGCGGTCCGGGAAACCGGAATAACTGCCTTCTGAAGGCGGGACCACTTCCCAGCGTGTAACATTAGCTATGAAAGCCGGATCATCTTTCCACTGCCGCAAAAGCTCATTGAGTTCGCCCATATCTCACCAACCTGCCTTAAACATAAGTTTGCCGCTAAAATATTATATTCGACGCTTGATGAAAAAACTCCTACCTGGGCCGGCCGGGTTTTAGTTGAACTGCAAACTCTTTCTTTAAGCATTAGCTTTAAGCTATTAGTGGAAGGAAGTGGAGTTATAACGGCGAAATAATACCCCTGAAGGACTATCTGGTTAAATGATCGCTGTTATTAAAACAATATAAGGGAGGCATAACAGTTGGGACATCTTTCAGGGGGAAAAGAGCAAGCGTACCGGGCTCTGGCGGAGCGGTTAAGCCGCTTTCCGGTGGGGGTTGTTATCAATGATACTTTAATGGAAATCTTAAAGCTTCTTTATACGGAAAAAGAGGCCGAAGCAGGCAGCAAGTTCCCCATCAAGCCGCGTCCGCTGGAAAAAATAAAAGAATTGACCGGAATGGAAGAAAGAAAGCTGGTCCCCCTGCTCGACGCTATGGCCGAAAAGGGCCTGGTAGTGGATATTCCGCGCAAAGGAACAACCTACTTCATGCTTTCCCCGGTGGTGGTCGGCTTTTTTGAGTACAGCCTGATGCGGACCGGTAACAGCAGAATCAAGGAACTTTGTTCCCTCTATGAGGAGTACTTCCAGGATCAGCTGGTGGCCCGGGAAACTTTCGGATCGGAAACCAAGATGTTTCGGGCCCTGGTTTATGAGCACTATATACCGGAGCTGGTGCAGACGGAGGTTTTGGACTACGAAAAGGCTGAAGCAGTGATCCGCAATTCGGGCGGCGGGGGCCTTTCAATTTGTGCCTGCCGGCACAAGGCCAGCCATCTGGGAGAACCCTGCCGCTTTCCAATGGAAGATATTTGCACTTCCCTGGGAAAACCCGCCGAGTGGCTCCTGCGGCATAATTTTGCCCGCAAGGCTTCAGTAGATGATCTTTTGCGCAACCTGGAGCGCAGTTATAGCCTGGGGCTGGTTTTAACCTGCGACAATGTTATCAATGAACCGGCCTATATCTGCCACTGCTGCGGGTGCTGCTGCGGTCCCTTAAAAGCGATTACGGAACACGGGGTGCTGGGAGGGCAGCCCAGCAGCTTTATTCCTTCCATCGATCCGGAAAAATGTCTTGGCTGTGAAACCTGTGTGGATCTCTGTCACATCGGGGCTTTAAAAGCCCCGGCCCAGGAAGAGCCGATCCTGGACCGTGAAATATGTATCGGCTGTGGGGTATGCGCCGCGGGCTGTCCGGTTGAGGCCTTAAAGATGGTTCGCCGGGATAATATTATTACCCCTCCGGAGAATAAAATGGCCCAGCTGGTAAATATTGCCCTGGAGAGAAACCGTTTTTAGGAATTTTAATTGCAATGGTGGTAATCCCTTTAAGTGCGGCATCCCTGGTAGGTGCCGCGTTTTTTTAGTTCAGACTCGACTTCGGAGGCGATCTGGCCTGCTCCTTTGGTCCACTGCGGGGCGATTAGAAGATCCTTTGAAGTGGCCTGGCTGGCCAGGCGGTGGATCACAATACGGGGGGCGAGCTGTTCCAGGCAGTCACATAGAATGGGAATGTAGTCTTCTTCTTTTTCATAGATGGATAACTCTCCTGTGGCATACTCGCCGGCCAGGGGGGTGTGCTTTATGATTTGGAGATGATGGAACTTGATCCCGTCAATGCCAAGCTTATTAATGAATTGAATGGTTTCCATCATCATGGACAAAGTTTCGCCGGGCAGGCCGAGAATAATGTGGGCACAGATATGAATACCTCTGCCCCGGGTTAACTTAACCGCCCGCTCAAAAGAGGCAGCATCATGGCCCCGGTTGATCAGGGCCAGGGTCCGGTCGTGAGCCGATTGCAGTCCGTATTCCAGCCAAACATGATGACTTCTGGCATATTCCTGGACCAATTCCAGGATATCTTCCGTTACGCAATCCGGGCGGGTAGCTATGCTTAACCCGATTACCGCCGGGTTGCAAAGAGCTTCATCGTATAATTTTTTAAGCTGCTTTAAAGGGGCGTAAGTGTTGGTATAGGATTGGAAGTAAGCCAGGTATTTGGCCCCGCTTTCTTTCTTGATGCCTTTTTGGAGCTGTTCAGTAATGGAGAGAGGTTTTGAAGAAGGATTTTTATCATTGATAAAAGGCGCAAAGGAAGGGTTATAGCAGTAACTGCAGCCTGTTTCCCCGATGGTGCCGTCGCGGTTGGGGCAGGAAAAACCGGCATCCAGCGGGATCTTATAGACCGGGTGGCCAAATTTATGGCGGAAGAACCGGCTTAACCGGTAATACCACCCGGGCTGCCCCGGTTTTAAGTGTTTACTCATTGTCTTCCGCCTCTTGACCTCTATTTTCCGGGCCTTCCTTCAGCATGCTTTTCAATATTTCCGGCCGTTCCAGGTAGAGAAGCAGCACCGACAGATCGGCTGGGGTAACCCCTTCCATGCGGCTGGCCTGACCGATCGTGGCCGGGCGGATTTTTTCCAGCTTTTGGCGGGCTTCTGTAGAGAGGTTCCGGGCCTTTTTATAATCGAAGTTTTCCGGGATCCGTTTGTCATGCATCCGGGCGGTTTTTTCCACCATCAGGCCCTGCTTGGCAATGTAACCGGCATATTTGACCTGGTTTTCCAGCTCTTTAACGGTCCCCGGGGGCAGATTGGGCAGGGAGGTCTTTTCCCATTTTAGGTAGGCGGGGTAGCTGATTTCCGGCCGCCTGATCAGCTCAAGGGCACTGATCGGCTGCCTGGGAGAAGGTGAATTGTGTTCTGCTAAAAACTCTTCAATGGCGCTTCCCGGGTTATGCCTGGCTTTTTTCAGCCGGGCCAGTTCAGCTTCGATAAAGACTTTTTTCTCCAGGTGCAGCCTGTAGCGTTCTGCATCGATCAGGCCGATGGATCTGCTTTTTTCCGTTAAGCGCAGATCGGCATTGTCCTGGCGCAGCAAAAGCCTGTACTCGCCCCGGGAGGTAAAAATGCGGTACGGTTCCCGGACTCCCCTGGTCACCAGGTCATCGATCAATACCCCAATATAAGCTTCATCACGTTTTAAAACCAGCGGTTCCTCGTTTTTTAAAAGTAAAGCCGCGTTGATCCCGGCCATCAGGCCCTGGGCCCCCGCCTCTTCGTAACCGGTGGTTCCGTTGATTTGGCCGGCTAAAAACAGCCCTTGAACAGCCTTGGTTTCCAGCGAAACTTTAAGCTGGGTAGGGGGGGCATAATCGTATTCAATAGCGTAAGCCGGCCGCATAATTTCCACATTTTCCAGGCCTTTAATGGTGCGCAGGAATGATTCCTGCACATCGGGCGGCAGGCCGGTTGATATGCCCTGCAGGTACATCTCGTCTATGTCGGGCCCTTCTGGTTCAATAAAGATCGGGTGGCGATCACGGTCGGCGAAGCGGACAACCTTATCTTCGATAGAAGGGCAGTAGCGGGGTCCCGCTCCTTTGATCAAGCCGCTGTAGATCGGGGCCCGGTTAAAGTTTTTGCG
>PWGD01000200.1 GCA_003554395.1 Syntrophomonadaceae bacterium | reverse complement strand
CAACACGACTGCAAACAGCGTCAATAATCTCTTCATCTTAAACTCCTCCTTAGTTTTTGGTTGCCGACTGCTTCTCTAATTTAGAGCGGCTATCCTGCTCATATTGGGATAATTTGCATAACATTTACATTGTTTACAATTTGTTTATATTTTTCTGCGCGGATCAAAATTGCCGCCAGCGGGGCCAGGACCAGCGCTGCCAGTTTTATGAGCAGCATAAACGGGCTGCCGCATCGCCACCTTAACCCCCTTGTTAAAGCTAAGAGATTTTGTTATCATGGAACCCGGTTTCAAAATGAACTTGATAAAGGGAGGAAATTATGAGCGGAGAAAATAACGAGAACACAAAACAGGTTAAGGTTTCTCGAAAAACCTTGTATATAGTAGCAGCAGTCTTTGTCGTTGCCGCAGCAATAGGAGCCGCCGCCTTTGGGGGAGTTTTTGGGGACTTAACCGGCCCGGCAGAAGTGGCCGAAAACGGCGAAGTAGTGGCCAGGGTAAACGGCGAAGAAGTCACCAGGGCTGAATTTGAAACGGTCCTGGAGCAGGAAAAAATGCAGTACGAAATGCAGGGCATGGATCTCGAGAGCGAAGAAATGTCTGATATGCTGGGGGAACTGCAGCAGCATGTTCTTAACAATTACTTCGTAATCCCCATACTGCTGGAACAAAAAGCCGAAGAAAAAGGAATCGAAATCAGCGAAGAAGAAATTGAAGATCGCTATCAGGATTATGTGGCCCAATTTGGTGGTGAGGAACAGCTTAAAGAGCAAATGGCAGCAGTTGATGTAACCCGGGATGAGCTTGATCAGGACATAATCCGGGAGCTGACCATTCAAAACTATATCGAACAGTACCTGGAAGAATATTTAGAAGAAAACCCTGAAGAACGAATCGATAAAGAAAGCATCGAGTTGAGCGATGAGGAAATTGAGCATCAATATCAACAATTGCAGGAACAGTATGCCCGGCTCAAGGAAATGATCGAAGAGGACGACCCCGATCTGCCCAGAGAACAGCTGGAAATACAGCTTTTACAAGTGGAAGAACAATACGGGGAGGTCCTGGAAGAAGAGAATTTTGAAGAAATCAAACCGGTGCTGGAAGAAGAGATGATTGAAGAAAGAGCGGCCAGGAAAAAACAGGAAAAAGAACAGAGTATTCTGATGGCCCATATTGAGGAACTCCAGGAAGAAAGCGAGATCGAAACTTATTTTTAAAGCACAGCTGTGATTTGCATAGTAAGGCCTTTTATAATATCCTATTGCCAGGCCTGTCCAGCTGCCACGGCCGGCAGTAGGATATTTATTTAGGGGAGGGCAAGATGAAATATATTAAGCTAAACTGGATGCGGAGCTTTTCCCCTTGGGCTTAAGCAGAAAATACAAACACCTCGGGGAAAGCCGTTTAGTTTTGAGCGCCGCCCTGACCACAGCGGTAATTGCCATATCTTTTGCCGCTATTTTTATTCGCCTTTCTGCAGCTCCCCCACTGGCTATAGCTTTTTATCGCCTTTTTTTCGCCCTGCTTATCCTGGCCCCCAGCCTGACTGCCCAGGGACAGGAGATCAGGTTGCTGAAAACCTCGGAACTGGGAGGAATGGTAACCAGTGGATTTTTCCTGGCCGGCCATTTTTACTTGTGGATATCTTCTCTCGAGCACGCCCCGGTAGCTGTTTCCGTTGTCCTCGTCTCCGTCCACCCTTTAATAGTCGCTTTTGCAGGCCATATTTTACTGGGGGATACCATACCCCGCCGTTTTTTTGCCTCCATGCTCCTGGTCCTTATTGGCACGGCAGCTATAGCCGCTGAAGGCGTTTCCGGCTTTATTGAAGGTTCGACAGAACTCAGGGGTGCCCTGATGGCCCTGGGAGGGGCTGTTATGATGGCCGGTTACCTGCTGGTCGGCCGCCGCTTGCGGCAAAACTTGTCGACAACCATTTACGTCAGCGGCACTTATGGAATCGCCGCCCTGCTGCTGCTGATAACCGCAATTTGGGCCGGGGTTCCCTTAAGCGGCTATCCCCCGATAGAGTACCTGCTATTTGTAGCCCTGGCCATTATACCCACTTTGCTTGGGCATACCGTTTTCAACTGGGCTTTAAAAAAAGTCCGGGCCTCCCTGGTTTCTTTGCTTTACCTGGGTGAACCGCTTGGCGCTACTGTGCTGGCCTTTATTGTTCTAAGTGAACTGCCTACTTCATTGCAGGCAGCAGGCGGTCTAATCATCTTAAGCGGCCTCTACCTGGTTATTAAATATGGCAACAGGACCTCCTGAACAGATCCGACTGGAAGTGGTTTCCGGGGGGAGGCGGGAACTAAAAAAATTTACCCCCTCACCGGCATGACCGGATACAGGGGGCAATGATTTTACTGTTCTTCGAACTATTTCTGTTACTGATTTTCCAGGCCGTAATTAAAGGCCTTCAGGTTAATGTCCTGGATTTTGGGAGGCAAATTTTTCTCCAAAGCCTTAACCATGCTTTCCCGGGAAACAATATTCAGCTTTTGCAAAATGACTCCCAAAAATAGTGAATTGATTACTTTAAGGTTGCCCAAAGTTAATAGCGCTTCTTTAAAATCGAAACCAATTTCATTTTTACCCCTGCCATTGGTTACATCCTTGCTGTCATAAATAATCAGGCAGTCATTGCTTACACTGTCTGCATACCTGTCATAGGCCTGCTGGGTTAAGGCGAGGACCAGGTCAGGGAATAGGCATTTGGGATAATAAAGTTCCTGTTCAGAAATAACGACCTGGGCTTCCGAATACCCTCCCCGGGCGGCTATTCCGTAAGTGGAAGTTAAGGAGACATTATGTCCGTCTATAATCGCTGCTTCACTGAGGATCCGCCCGGCCAGGATCAGGCCTTGTCCTCCTTCTCCTGCCAGGACAACTTGCCAGTTTTTTTTCATTATTTACTCTCCCCCCGGCCGGTTTCTGATGCAGCAGGGTTTAACTCCCTGTAGACACTTAAAAAGTCTGGGCGATCTTTATTTACCAGTTCACCTGTGACCAGGTATTTGGCCTTCTCTTCTTCGTCCATCTTTTCATAACGTGATTTATTAACAGTAATATCTTTCAAATACTGCATCACTGAAACAGGGTCACCTGCAATGTTTCTTCTGCCAAAATGGGTGGGGCAGGTATTAAGCACCTCTACCACGCTAAATCCTTTTTTCTGGATAGCAGCAGTAATCATCCGTTTCATCTGAGTCACATGATAGGCAGTAGTCCGGGCCACATAATTAGCCCCGCACTGTTCTGATAGACCGCAAACATCGAATGCGGGCTCGGCCACTCCAATGGGAGAAGTCGTGGTCTTCGAGGATAAAGGAGTGGTCGGCGAATACTGTCCGCCCGTCATGCCGTAATTAAAGTTATTGGAAACAACCGCGGTGATGTCGATATTGCGCCTGGCGGAATGAATAAAATGGTTGCCCCCGATGGCCAGGGCATCACCGTCACCCATCAGGGCTATGACATGCAAGTCGGGATTGCCCAGCTTGATCCCCGTACCAAAAGCCAGGGCCCGGCCGTGGCTGCCATGAAATGCATGAGTTTTCATGTAGTCATCGGCTTTGCCCCAGCAGCCTATTCCGGTGCTGACCACTACCTGATGAGGCGGTATTTGCAGGTCTGCCAGGGAATCGGTAATGGCCCGCAGCAATATACCGTTCCCACAACCTGAACACCACATAAGAGGCAGCGCATCTTCTTTAAAATATTCCCTGTAGCTTAATTTAACTGCCATCATTTCACCGCCTCTCTTATGCTTGTCATAATTATTTCCGGTCTGATCAGTTCACCGTCAATGCCCGAAGCAAGGTGAACCGGAGTATTGGAGGCATTGACCCGATTTACTTCTCCAATCAACTGTCCCTGGTTCATTTCTGCCACCACAACAGCTCCTGTCTTGCCCAAAGCTTCCCGGACTTCTTGATCGGGAAAAGGCCAAATCGTCAGCAGCCTCAATAAATTAACCCGGATGCCTTCTTTTTCAGCTTCACCGACCACGTATTTGCATACCCGTGACGAAGCGCCATAAGAAATTAAAGTAACTTCGGCATCATCGGGTCCAAAATGCTCAACCTCTATAATTTCATCGGTATAGTTGTAAATCTTATCTTTAAGCCTGGTCAAAAGCTGCCTGTTGGTTCCATATTTGAAGTTCGAATAGCCCGTTTCACAGTGGCAGGTGCTGGAAGCATGAACTATGTGTTTGTCTCCGTATGCAGCCATGGGAGGCACAAGGTTCTCATCGGGCTGGTAGGGCAGGAAATCTTCAGGCGGAACTAAAGGTTTTTTTCGCTCCACAAGATCCAGGGAAGCGGGGTCGGGCAGGATGATGTTTTCATAAGTCTGCCCGATGACCTGATCGCCCAGGATAATAACCGGAATCCTAAACCGTTCCGACAGATTGAAGGCTCTGATCGTTAAATAGTACATTTCCTGCACTGATGCCGGTGATAGCGCAATGATGGGGTGATCGCCGTGCGTGCCCCACCTGGCTTGCATCACGTCAGCCTGGGCCGGCTGGGTGGCCAGGCCGGTGGCCGGTCCGACTCTCTGGATATTGACGATCACACAGGGCACTTCCTGGTAAATACCCACCCCCAGGTTCTCCTGCATCAGGGAAAAACCCGGTCCGCTGGTAGCGGTAAAAGATTTTCTCCCCGATAAAGAGGCGCCAATAATGGCGGCTATACTTCCGATCTCATCTTCCATCTGGATATAAGTTCCTCCGTAAGCGGGCAGTTCATGGGCACAAACCTCTGCAATTTCTGAAGAAGGAGTAATCGGGTAGCCGGCATAGAATCGGGCGCCGGCATCGATGGCTCCCCATGCACAGGCATGGTTGCCCTCCATTAATTGAACCCCTTCCGGTCTACTCATTGTCAATTACCTCCACCCTTATAGCGAAATCTGGACAACGAAGCTCACACAGGCGGCAATTGGTGCAGTTTTCGAGGTT
>PWGD01000027.1 GCA_003554395.1 Syntrophomonadaceae bacterium | reverse complement strand
CTATAGCACTGTGCATGGTTTCTTCCAGCTTTTGATAGCTCTTATTTTTCTCCTGGAGCTCGCTGAGCTGCTCTTTTAATTCCATATTCTCCCTGGTCATCTGCTCGAGGTCTTTGGCCACCCGATCCAGAAACTCATCGACGTCCTCAATGTCATAGCCTCGAAAAGACCGCTCAAATTCTTTGTTCTGTATATCCATCGGGGTGATAGTCATTGATAACCCTCCTTTATAAAATGTAATCCAAAACAAGCCCCGCTCCAGAAATTAAGTCAGGTTCCGGTTTATGTCTATTTTTTCAATACACAAAAAAGTTCTACAGGTAAGTATCTTTTCCTGCCGTTCAGCTGTATTTTTTTAACCGCAGGCGGATCCTGCCCTTCCTGGTTTCACCTTCGACCTGATCCAGCAGCAGCCTCCCCCGCCCTCTCAGGGAAATCTGGTCCCCCTCGGTGAGCTGCAGGGCGGGAGAACTGATGGGGCGCCAGTTGACCATAACCACTCCCCCCTTGATCAAACGGACCACTCTTGACCTGGAAATACCGAACCCGAGGGAAAGCAGGGAATCAAGGCGCAGGCTGGCCACTGTTCCCCTGATTTCCTTACCGTTATTTTTAGCCAGGGCCAGCCGGTCCGGATCCACACTGGAGCAGCTGACCGCCACCCGGCCGACCTGGGCCAGGTTGGAGCAAATATATTCAGCCTTAGATTCCAGGACCATGATCACCGCCCTGCCGCGATCGAGCACTATAATATCGCCGACCTGGTCGCGCCGCAAGCCCAGGGCCAGGACAGCACCCTGTAGATCACGGTGCCCGATGGATTCATAATCGCCGGACCATTCGATCACTACCGCCCGCACCGGGGGCAGGCCGCCCTGGAACTGGGCCGGGAAAACATGGATGACGTTTCTTTCCGCTTCGGGGTAACCCCCATAGACGCTGTAAGAAAGGCCTTCTTTTTTCCGCAGAACCGCTTCGGCAAGTTCAAGCTGCCGCGGATCCAGGAAGGCCGTGGTGTAAGTGTTTTTCCCTCCCACTGTCTCAAGCCTGCGATCAAAATGATCCTGCCACTTCTTTTCTTCCTCGGTGAGGGAAGATCCCCAGTTCATGTATCAACCTCCCCTTTTAATAATACAGGTAATTAATAATAATCTGCTGGACTATCCTTAAAAGAATCAACAGGACAATGGGGGAAAGATCCAGATACCCCATTCCCATTTTAATCGTCGGCAGGACACTGCGCAGCGGTGCCAGCAATGGTTCAGTCAGCCCATATACAATCCGGTATATTGAATTAACCGTCTCGCTTCCCCCGGCGCCTCCGGCTCCCATCATGACCCAGGACAAGATGATCCGGGCGAAGATGATAAAATAGTAAATGCGAATAAAAACCAGCAAACCTTCTGCAATCAAAGTCATTGTTAACACCTGCTTTCCTTATTCTGGTTGCTTGTCTGGCAATCAGCGTTCTCTTGGTACAATTTTACCCGATCAACTGCCTTTAGTCAGCACAAACATCATATTGTTCCTCGTGCTCATCGTCGGCCAAAGAGGGCTCCCCCAATGCGGACCATAGTGGCCCCTTCTTCAATGGCCACCGTAAAATCGTTGGTCATCCCCATTGAGAGTTCAGTAAGTTCGAGTCCCGGGGAGGCATTTTCATCGCGCAGGCGGCGCAAACTTCTGAAATAAGGGCGGGCTTCCTCGGGATCATCAACAAAGGGGGCCATGGCCATGAATCCCTTGATTTTGAGGCGGTCGTACCTGGCGGCCTGAGCCAGAAAAGGAGCCACTTCAGCGGGGGCCAGCCCGAACTTGCTTTGCTCTCCGGATATATTAACCTGGATCAGGACCGCCACATCCCGGTCCAATTTATCAGCCCTGCGCTGCAGTTCCCGGGCCAGTGAAAGACGGTCTAAGGTTTGCACCATGCAGTAAACAGGTAATACATACTTGACCTTGTTCCGCTGCAGATGTCCGATGAAGTGCCAGTTTGCTTCCGGCAGGCTTTTCACCTTCTCGGCTTCTTCCTGGACCCTGTTGGCTCCAAAATTATTGATCCCCAGCTCGGCTGCCATTTTGATTTCTTCGATAGTGGCACTCTTGGTAACAGCAATCAGCTTGATATCTTCCGGGCGGCTTCCTGCTTTGAGGGCCGCCTTTTCGATAGCCGCCTTAACTCTTCGGTAATTTTCAGCAAGCAAGATCCTTCTTTCCTTTCCTGTCTAAAGCTTTATTATTAGCGGTTCCACGTCCCAAGGGCTTAATCCAGCCTCTGGCCTTCTTCGACCAGGTCATGGCGGGTGATGACCAGGCTGTGGGGTTCAACACCTTCAACCATGGCCTTTCCTTCCTGCCGCTCGGCCACTGTTACCGGTTGGAAAACAACCCTTCCCCCCCGGTTTAAGAATACGCCGGGGGTTTGATTTTTATCAAATACTGCCTCAGCAGGGACGATGACACCCTGTTTCCTCGCATAGAGCAAAGAGGCTTCTGCCCGGCGGACCTCTTCAAATCCGGCCAGCTGCCTCTCAATCAGATAGCTGAGGCGGACTTCATTATTGTTATCATCAATCTCTGAGCGATACAGCTCCGCCCGGACTTTTTCTCCGGGCGCAAAATCAAAAACAAGATTGACTGCCTGCTCCGCAGCGATCGAACGCCCGGGATGGAGAGGGAGGACAATGTTAAAATACCATTTCCAGTTATCAACAATTTTCAGCAGAGGTTCTCCGGCCTTGACCACGGTATTTTGGGCCGTGGCAGCACCCTCCGGAAGCTGATCCTGGAAGCCTGCCCCGGCCGGGTAGTAGGGGCCATTGCGGTCTTCCAGGCCGTCAATATAATAGGAGAGCAATCCGGCTTTTTCACTGGTAATGGTTAAAGTTTCTTCAAAATCGACAGCGCTTAAATCATCTCCAGGGAAGGGGTTTTCCTGATTTTGATCCCCGTCAAACCCATCATTATCAGCTTGATCCAGTTCCGCAGGCAGGGGATGGCGCAGCACTCCGATCCGGGCCAGGTCTTTACCGACCGGGACTCTTTCCCCGGCCTCTGCCAGCTCCAGGACCACCCCGGTTACCGGCGCGTTAATAACTACTTCGCTGCGGGTAACCAGCCCTTCAACCGCTTCTTCCTGTTCCAGGACGCCCTGTTCCGCGGGAACAACCTGCAGGCGCCAGGCCAGGAATTGATCTCCCAGCCAGTGATAACCGACCTGGACAATAACCACCAGGGCCAAAAGCAAAAGGACATAAAAAACAAAACCCTGCTTCAACCGGCTCAAGTTGAAGCGGCGGCCCTCACCGCTGTGGACTGCAAAGCGCTGCCTGGCTTTTTTTATTTTTTTGCCGTCTTTATTCTTCACAACAGTCCACCCTCCGCTGATCAGGTCAGGGCCTTGATTATTTAATAGCTATAAACCCGAGCATCCGGCCGGTCACCCCTTTATCCCGGCGGTAGGAATAAAACAGATCCGGGTGGCAGGCAGTGCACCAACCGTTTAGGGCAAGATTTGCTTCTTTCAGGCCGGCTCGCCGCAGCTGTTCCAGGTTTATGGCATCCAGGTCCAGGTAATAAGCGCCGCCACCGGTTGGTTCCAGGTAGTCCTCACCATCCCAGCCCGCGGCCTGAAATTTAGAGGCCACAACCAGCTCAACAATATAGCAGCGGCGGCCCACCACCGGTCCAAGGCCGGCCTTAATTTGGCCAGGATCTGCAGAGTAATTCTCCTCCAGGAAACGGACCATCCGGCCTCCAATATCGCCCAGCGTCCCCTTCCAGCCGGCATGAGCCAGGGCTATCAGCGGCCGGGGCTTCTGGGAAGCAAAAAATAAGATCTGACAGTCGGCAGAATAAGCGGTAAGGGGCAGGCCCGGCACTTCCGTGACCAGGCCGTCGCAGCGGCTGCGGGTTGTGCCAGGGAAAGCCCCTTCCCCGGTGTTTTTTGCGTCGAAAACCCCGATCTCCGTTCCGTGGACCTGGGTGGAAGATACAATAGTGCGGTAATCATAGCTAAAATGTTCGAAAAATATACGCCGGTTTTCCAGGACCTTTTCACTATCGTCCCCGACATGAAAACCGGTATTTAAGCTGGCCAGGGGGCCGCTGCTCAAGCCGCCCAGGCGGGTCGAAAAAGCATGGTCCACCCAGCCTGTTTCAGAGAGCAGGGCGGCCTGCAGGTAAGCCAGTCCATTGTTTTCCCGGTACAGCGAGAAACCATTCCGCGTTTCCGGCATTGATTCTGCCTCCAGTTTTTTACATCCGGGCCGGATCATTTCCGCTACCGGTCCACTCCACCGCCTCACCCTTGGCCAGGGAAGCTTTCAGGTCGATCAGGCGCTGATTTCGCGATCCCCGGAAAGCAAGGTTTAAGTCCCGCTCCTCGAGCAGGTAGGGCCGGTCCACCAAAAGCCATCCGGCTTCCAGCAGGCGGTGAATATTTTCGTCCTGCCGGCTTTTCGAAAGCAGTTCTTCGAAACTATATCCGCTGTATAAAACCAGGTTCAGCCCTTCCTCCACTACTTTACCGGCCAGGGGGACCAGGGCGGGGGCCTGCTCAAAAGGTTCTCCCCCCGAAATGGTCACTCCGTCAATCCCGGGCCTGTATTTTCCGATCAAGGCAGAGAGTTCTTCAGAGTCCGCCTCATAACCGCCGCCGGGGTCGTGGGTTTCCGGGTTGTGGCATCCCGGGCAGCGGTGCGGACAGCCCTGGACATAAATGGAAAACCGGATCCCGGGCCCGTCTACTATGCTGTCGGGATGCATTCCGGCAAGCCTGAGCACAGTTTTTTCACCCCCTACCCCCTGGGCCCAAAGTGGACCCGCCTGTCCCTGAGCTCGTGCAGTTTCGCTTCATTGAAGCGCTCGTCGGTGGACAGGTAGCCTGTAATACGGCGGATATGCCTGATCTCGGGGCTGCCGCACTGGGGACAGGATCCGTTGAAAACTCCGCTGTAAGAGCAGATCCGGCACTCATCCAGCGGATAGT
>PWGD01000145.1 GCA_003554395.1 Syntrophomonadaceae bacterium | reverse complement strand
CGTTCAACTGTTTTTTCGCCGGCCTCCCTGCTGGTTTCTCACCGGGCTTACCGGGAAATGGGCGGGTTCAGGACCGATTTGCTTCATGCCGACAGCGAGCTGTTTTACCGTATCCTTAATCATTATAACCTGGCCTTTGTGCACCGGCCGCTGACCGTCACCGGCTTTCACGGCGCCTCCGGGCAGGCCGGGAGCACCGCTTCGGGGCATACCTTTGCCGAAGCCTATTTGATCCGCTACCGCAATCTGAAACTGTACGACCGGATCAGGCTCAGGGCCCGGGAAAAAGAGCGCATTAAGTTTAACCTGGTCAACGATTCGGTTGGTTTCATGCTTTCTCGGCTGGTCCGGGGTGATTTCAAAACCGCCTTTTCCCACCTGAAAAGGATCCCCGCTGCGGCCTTTTATCATTTGCCGCTCAACCTCGGTTATTTTCTGGTTCTGGGGGTTAAAAAATTGATCCGGGGCGAGCCGATCCGGCTTTTTCAAAAAAAGAAGTAAAAAGCAGCCGGTATAAGGTAAGTTGGGGAAAAAGCGAAGCTTAGTAGATAAAGTAAAATTTTCACCGGCGCTGCGAAAAATATTCAATAACCCGGCCGAAGCTATTACCACACTCCTGATAACCGGGTTCAACTACAGCCAGGGGAGGACGGCTCGTTGGCCAACAGTGAAGGAGAACAGGGCAGCAAAACGCTGCCTGCGGAGCAGTCGACCGGCTTCAATTTTAAGAAACTATTTTCTGATGTGGCCGTCTACAGTTCGGGCAGCCTTTTAATCAAAGGCATGTCTATTATTTCTGCGCCCATTTTTACCCGTATTTTTGACCCCACCCAGTACGGGGCCTGGAGCTTTATTAATGTAATAGCCGCTTTTTTAACGGGAATTTTAATCCTGGGCGGGGACAATGCCTATACCCGTTTTTTCTTTCAGTGCCAGACGGAGGCTGAAAAAAGGACCCTGAGCGCGACCTGGTTTTCTTTCCTGGCCCTCTGGAGCATGCTGGTGCTGGCTTTAGTTCTACCTTTCAGCAAACCCCTGGCGGACTGGCTTTTAGGGTCGCCCGCCTACCAGGGGGCCCTGGCGGTGGGTTTTATATCGAGCCCGCTGTTGATGATGAACCTGATGTTATCCCAGGTCCTGCGCAACCGCTTCCAGGCCAAGGCTTTTGCCGCTTTAAACGTCAGCACTGCCGCTTTGACCCTGATCCTGGCCGTCATCTTTGTGCTGAGCTTTGATTTAGGAGTGGCCGGAGCTTTGCTGGGGGCCGCAGTGGCGGCCCTGGTCATGATCCCGGTCCGCTTTTGGTTTATACGAGACCTGCTGGAATGGGGCTTCTCGATTGCTTTTCTTAAAAAACTGCTTGCTTTCGGCCTCCCCCTGGTGCCCATGAACATCGCCTTCTGGCTTTTAAGTAATGCCGATCGCCTGATGCTTTCGCGTTTGGCCACCCTGGAAGAGGTGGGCCTTTATTCGATAGCCACGGCCATGGCGGCGGTCCTGATGCTGCTCCAGACCTCGGTCGGTCAGTCCTGGCTGCCTCATGCCATCAAGGTTTATGAGGAAGACGTCGCTTACGCGGCGCAGGTGTTTAAAAAGACGATGATCTTTTTGCTGGCCGCTTCCGGTTTTATCGTGACCGGTTTTGTGGCCCTGGCCCAGGAGGTGATCTTTATCCTGGTGCCGCCCGCTTATTACGCTTCCTTCGCTGCTATTCCTTTCCTGGCCTGCGGTTTTCTGTTTTTTACCACCGCCCAGGTAACTGCGGTGGGGATCATGGTCAAAAACAAGACCGTCTATATTATGCTGGCCGTCTGGGCGGTGGCCCTCTGCAACATCGGCCTGAACACCATATTCATACCCCGCTTCGGCATCGCCGGGGCGGGGGCCGCCACCGGCCTGTCCTATGTCTTTTTTGCCGCCAGTTATGCCTTCATTTCCCGGCGCCTGTGGCCGGTCGATTACCCCTTAAAAACAATCTCCGCCCTCCTGGCCGTGCCGCTGGGGGCGGTGGCCCTGATTGGCCTGGCAGCCGCCTACGGCCCGGGCCCGGGTATCAATTTTGCTCTTAAAATGGTGATTCTGGCCGCTACGGGAGCAATAATAATTTTAATCATCTGCCGCACGGAACAGATTTCTTTAAATGAAGTGGTGAGAAAAATTAAAAACGTGATCAGGATACCTGGAGTGCGGTCTTAATGATACCAGTTAGTTATTCTGGCCTTGCCGGACATTACAAACTGCGTCAGTATTATTAATGGCCCGGTCGTTGTTTGGGGGCGCCGGCTGGACCAGGAGGCTTTAAGGGGTCGGGACGATTCACTTACCGGGCGGTAGCGCATTCCTTTTTCAGGTGATCCGGGTCATGTCAGCTATTCTGAAAATGCGAAACGCCATTTTCATCGATCAGATGGTGCCCTTTTTTAAAGGGCATGAGTGTCCCATCTGAAATTATTACCGAAGGCTACCGGCTCACTCATATAAGGATCTTACCCGGGTTCCGGTTTCCTGTAAAAAGATGCTATAATTAAAGGAAAAAGGGTATATGGGGCATCATAATAAGCGAGCCGTAGCGGCAGCAGAGGCCAGAATTGCTCAATAAAAGCTTGTGTTTATAGATGACAACCAAAAATCGCAGATCAGGACGGCGCTATCTTAAAGGGGGGGCTATAGATCAAGATGAAGCTAAATGAGCAGGAAACAGCTGAGGAGCAAAGCATAGATCAGGCCTTAAAAAAAGAGCCGGTTCCGGAAGAAAACCGAACTGAGATTGAAAAAGCAGGTCTGGAAGAATATGTTAGGCCCCTGAAAAAAGACTACCGCACTTTCATTAGTTTCTTAAATGAACACAAAGTTCCTTACAACATAGACAGCGGGGTCCTACTGGGCCTGATGAGAGAGGGAAAGCTTCTGGATCACGAAAAAGATATTGACTTGCAGATGTGGGCAGATGACGAGGTGCACCTGCTTCAACTTCTGCCCAGGGCCTGGGAAAAGGGTTACACGATCACGATCTGGCTTTACAAAGGACTGGTTTACCAGTACCGGTTCCTGCGGGAAGATCTGCTCCCCGTCCACATCATGCTGTTCAGGCGGGCCGGTGACTGGGCCTGGTGCCCGGCCGGGGAAGGGATCGGCCCCCCGTATCCCAGGCAGCTGACCAGTCGTTTTTACTACTATTTTGTGGTGGCCAGGAAGAAACTGCGCGAACGCCTGGTGGCGACCGAGGTTACACGCTGGCCCTGGAAGGCGCGCCGCAGGACGGGGACCTGGTTGGTTCCGACCCGTTTTTTTGAAAAGAGGGAGCAGCATCCTCTCTTTGAGGGTTATATCCCCGGCGAATGGGAAGCCTACCTTACTTACCGCTATGGCAACTGGCGTCTTCCGGCTGTCAAGTGGAATATCTGGATCGATGACGGGGCCTTGAAACTCTTGCGCCCGGAAAAAATGGTTGATCTGTCCCGTTACCAATCCTGGGGCGGCGGGCCGGTGGTTAAAGAAGCCCGGAAAACGGGGCGGAGGTAAGAGGGCGGAGGTATAGATGATGGAGAGTGCCAACCGGCCGGGTGCCTTAAAAAAGCAGAGCTTGCAGAGCCATTACCTCTTCCGGGAAATAATTGATGTTTTTAATACCTTAAATATTCCCTGCTGGCTCGACCAGGGCACCCTGCTCGGGGTGATCCGGGAAGGAGACCTGTTAAAAACCGATCACGACCTGGACCTGGGGATGTGGGCGGAAGATTACCGAAAAGCGGGCCGGGAGATTGTCTCGCGCTTGCGAAAGAAAGGGGTCTTCATTGAGACCTACAAACCGCACCAGCTTTCCATCACCGACCTGCAGGGCAGCTTGAACATGATCAATATCGCCTTTTACCGTCGCGAAAAGGGTTGGGCCGTTAAGGAAGTTTATTATCCGGCTTCAGGTCCGGTGGCCGAATGGCTGATCGGGACGGTCAGGTTTTGCGCCCACGCCGGAGCGGGAACCCTAAAGAAAAAATTGCCCCCGGGAAGAAAAAAGGCTTTACTTATGGCGGCAGCAACAGTAATTCCGGTCCCGCTGTGGAATTTTTTATGTTATAGTGCAGGTAGAAGTCAGTATTATTTCAGGCCTTCTTTTAAGATGGCCGTCGATGAAGCCTTTTTTTTAGATCTGGAAACAGTTTCGGTGGAGGATATAAACTTACCCGTCCCCGGAAACCCGGAGAGCTACTTAGAACTCAAATACGGTCCGGACTGGCGAAGGCCCAGGGAAGACTGGCTGTACTGGCAAGATGACGGGGCCATAATCCCATAAAAATGGAGTATTTTAAATGAGCCTAAACCCTGAATTGAAATGGATTTGCGAGCTGCTCAATGAACATAAGGTGGAGTTCTGGATAGACAGCGGAACCCTGCTCGGTTTGGCCCGGGAAGGCGAAGTGATCGAAGGTGATCACGACATTGATATCAGCATGTGGTCCGGCAACGAGCCCCTGCTGGAAAAAATTTTACCCGAGGTCAAACGCAGGGATTACAAGGTATCTGTAAAAAATTACCGGGGCCTGAACTTTAAATACAAGTTTTCGCCCCAGTTTAAAAGCTCCTCGCTCGATATTGATATCAGCCTCTTCCGCCGGGAAAAAGATTATGCCTGGTGCCCCCAGGTTTACTGCATGCCCTATCCCTTCAAAAATAAAAACCTCGCTTATTATCTCTATGCCCTGCCGCACCGCATTATCCAGGAAATCTTTATCAGGAAAGAGCGGGTTTCGCTCCATAACTGGCCCTGGACCACTACTTACAAGGTCTATATGATGTGGATCCCGGATAAATATTTTCAGGAAACCGTCTATTTGCATGACAGTATCCCCGCACCGAAAGACTATCAAAAATACCTGGCTTACCGCTACGGGAAATGGCAGGTGCCCCGCAAAGACTGGTTTTTCATCTTTGATGACGGGGCTGTTAAGCAGACCAGCCCGGAACAGCTGGTCAGCTATTTTAACCGTTGAAATGCCGCAGCAGG
>PWGD01000039.1 GCA_003554395.1 Syntrophomonadaceae bacterium | reverse complement strand
TTTTTGAGCTGTCGGCCCGGCTTAAAAAGCCTCGGACCGCAAATATGGCCAGGACCGAAACCAGGATTAAGGCCAGGCTGAAAATTTGGGCTGCACTCAGGCCGAGCCACACCGCTATTTCCTGCCGGAAGAACTCGGTGCTGAAACGAAGCAGGCCATAAAGGGCAAACAGGAACATGAGCACAAAGCCGTCAAAAGGCCGCCTCGGGCGCAGATACCTCAGGATGGCAAACACGAGGACCGATCCCAGGGCGGCGTAGAGCTGCACCGGGTGGCGCAGGGCATCATCGACCATGCCGGCGGGCATGGCCCAGGGCAGGTCGCTCAGCCGGCCATAGCAGCAGCCGTTTAAAAAACAGCCCAGCCTGCCGAAAGCATAGCCGAGGGCCAGGTAGGGAGCCATTAGATCGGCCAGCTTGAAAAACGGAAGCTTGCGCCATCTGGTCCAGATGAAAAGCACAAAAACACCCAGGAAAAGGCCGCCGTAAAAAGAAAGGCCGGCAAACTGGGCGAAGAGAATTTCGCCGGGGTTGGCGCTAAAATAGTCCCAGTTAAGCAGGACATAAAGAAGCCGTGCTCCGATCAGCCCAAAGAAGGTAGAGGCCACAACGGCTTCCAGGACATGATCAGGGTTCATTATTTCGCCGGGAGCCTCCCTGTATAAAGCTACAGCTGAAATCAGCACCCCCAGGGCGATCATCAAACCGTAAGAATGAACGGTTAAATTTCCGATAGTAAACAGCTCAGGATACAATCTATCAACACCTCTTTTCTTGCAGATTAATCTCGCGCCAGAAAGCATACAGGAAGATACCGATACCGATCACAATTGCCGCATCGGCCAGGTTAAACACGGGCGGCCAGATAGAAAAGTTAATGAAGTCTATCACATAGGCCGCTGTAACCCGGTCGATCAGATTTCCCAGCGCCCCGCCAAGCTGCAAAGAAAGCCCCAGGCGCATCCACTTGTGATCTTCAGACAGGTAGCGATAATAATACAGGATCAGGACCGCTACCCCCAGGGTGATGGTAATGAATAAGGCAGTCTGATAGGGAAACATTCCAAAGGCGGCGCCGGGATTGCGCACATAGGTAATGTATAAAAAATTTCTGATCAGGGTTACAGATTGTCCCTGATCCATCATCGAAGCTACCAGCTGCTTGGTCAGTTGATCGACAATTACGATCGAGCAAACAATAATAATTAGATTGCGCAAAGGCTTCCCTCCGGTCTTTTACGCGGGGCCGGCATCCAGCCTGGCTGTTACTTCGCTGCAGCGGGGGCAGAGTTCCTGCCCGGAGTCGCTGTAGATCCAGCAGCGCGGGCACTTTGTGCCCCCGGTTTTTTCTACCAGGATCTTGATCGGTAAGCGCTGTCCCTCAACGGCCCCGGAGGGAGCTGCCGATTTATCAGGCAGAAGCTGCGCTTCGGATACGATAAACAGCTGGGGCAGCTGCTCCCTGAAATACTGCAGCTGTTCATAGATGGACCCTTCAGCCCAGACCGTTACCGAGCCTTCCAGCGATCCGCCGATAATTTTATCTTTGCGGGCCTGTTCCAGGGCCCAGGTTACTTCTTCTCGAACTTCCAGGATCGTTTGCCAGCGGCGCTCCAGCTCCCCATCCTTCCAAGCCGGATCGGGTTCGGGCCAATCGGCGAGCTGAACACTCTGCCTGTCCCGGGCCGGCAGGTGCTGCCAGAGTTCTTCGGCCGTAAAAGTAAGGATCGGGGACATCATTATTACCAGGTGTTCGAGGACCGTCATCAGGACGGTCTGGGCCGAACGGCGGCCGTGATCGCCCGGCGCCGAGCAGTAGAGGCGATCTTTGATCACATCCAGGTAAAAGTTGCTCATATCCACGACGCAGAAATTATGCAGGGCATGGAAAAACTGGTGATACTCATGGTTTTCGTAAGACTGCGTGACCTTTTCGACCAGGTTGCCAAGCCGGTTGAGGGCCCAGCGGTCCAGCTCCTCCAGCGAGTTGTAATCGACGGCCTTAGTTTCGGGATTATAGTCGTAACACCCGGCCAGCAGAAAACGGGTGGTGTTGCGAATTTTCCGGTACACTTCGATTAGCTGCTTGAGGATGTTTTCCGACAGATGGATATCGTGGGTAAAGTCAGCCGACGAAACCCATAATCTAAGGATATCCGCTCCGTACTGATTTATGATATGGGCGGGAGCGATCACGTTGCCCAGCGATTTTGACATTTTTTTACCTTCACCGTCTACAACCCACCCATGGCTGAGGACAGCCCTGTAGGGCGGCTCGCCCCGGGTAGCCACAGCAGTAAGCAGCGAGGAATGGAACCAGCCCCGGTACTGGTCACTTCCTTCCATGTACATATCAGAGGGCCAGCGCAGTTCCGGCCTGGTTTCAAGGACTGCATCGTGGCTGGAGCCGGAGTCAAACCAGACGTCCATGGTATCGGTTTCTTTCCTGAAACCGCTGTGGCCGCATTCGGAGCAGGGGGTTCCTTCAGGCAGGATTTCCTCAGCCTCCCGGGAAAACCAGGCGTCCGAACCCTCGCGCGAAAACAGCTCGCTCACCGCTTCAATGGTCCGGTTGTTGATCAGGTGGGCTTCACAGGCGGTGCAGTAAAAAATCGGGATCGGCACCCCCCATACCCGCTGGCGTGATATACACCAGTCCTGTCGATCGGAGATCATGTTGTAAATCCGATCTTCGCCCCATGACGGGATCCATTTGACACTATTAATCGCTCTTAAAGCATCCTGCCGGAAACCGTCTATGGAAGCGAACCACTGCTCTGTGGCCCGGTAGAGGACGGGCAGTTTACAGCGCCAGCAATTCGGGTACTGGTGCTCAATGGGGATCGTTTTAATCAAGGCCCCTGATTTTTCCAAATCCTCGATAACCTGCCTGCCGCCATTTTCATAATACATCCCGGCATACTGGCCGGCTTCTTCCGTGAAATAACCGGTGTCGTTCAGAGGACTTAAAATCGGCAGGTTATGGGACTGGCCCACCATGAAGTCTTCATGCCCGTGGCCGGGAGCAGTATGGACACAGCCGGTTCCCTGCTCTAAGGTGACATGGTCTCCCAGCAGGAGGATTGATTCCCGCTCATAAAGCGGATGGCGGCAGCGCAAACCGCTTAATTCACTGCCTTTAAAGCGCTTCAAAACCGGCCAGGTTTCTTCCGAGCCGGCAAGCTTTGAAACTTCTTCCAGCAACCCCTCAGCCAGCAGATACTTTTCCGATCCGGCCTCAACCAAAACGTAGTCCAGATCAGGGTGAAGGACTATGGCCAGGTTGGCCGGGATAGTCCAGGCGGTGGTGGTCCAGATCAGGCAGTAGCAGTTCTCCACTCCCCCGAAAAGCCCCTTGTCGTCCAGAAAGGGAAACTTGACATAAATAGAATCAGAAACTTTGTTGCCGTATTCAATTTCCGCTTCAGCCAGGGCTGTTTCACAGCTGGCGCACCAATAAACTGGACGCATCCCTTTATAGATAAAGCCCCGTTCGGCCATGGTCCCAAAAACTTTGATCTGGCGGCCTTCAAACTCGGGAGCGAGGGTCAGGTAGGGGTTTTCCCAGTCACCCCGGACTCCAAGCCTCTTAAATTGCTCCCTCTGCACATCAACATATTTCAGGGCATAATCGCGGCACATCTTCCTGAACTCCAGGTCGGTTATTTCCTTGCGGTTGATGTTCTTCGTCTTGATGATCTGGTGCTCGATGGGCAGGCCGTGCGTATCCCATCCGGGAACGTAGGGGCAGTCATAACCGCGCATGCTTTTGTACTTATTAATAATATCTTTGAGGACCTTGTTTAAAGCGGTTCCCATATGAATATCGCCGTTGGCGTAAGGCGGCCCGTCATGCAGGATGTATTGGGGCGCTCCTTTTCGGTTTTCGCGAGCCAGCTGATTGATGTTGATTTTTTCCCAGAACTCCAGCATTTCCGGTTCGCGCTGCGGCAGTTTTGCCCGCATCGGAAATTCGGTCTGGGGCAGGTTTAAAGTATCCCGGTAATCCATGTCTTTTTCTCCTCCATTATGTGATGTTGGCATAACGATATAAATAAAAAATCGCCCCTGAACAGGGACGAGATTTCTCCCGTGGTACCACCCTCCTGGCCGCACAAATATCCTGTGGGCCTCTTTTCATGGACCGGTAACGGCGGCTGCCGTCCACGCCTACTTTTTCTGTAAAGAAATTTGGGGCGGAAGCTCCCGGGTGATCCGCAGCAGACCTGCCCAGCCGGACTTTCACCATGCACCGGCTCTCTGATTAAGCAAGGCTCCCTGCCCGGCTGTCCCGTTCACAGCTTATGAAACAGATTTTAGCATGTCGGTTGAATAAAATCAATAACCGTTGAACCGATTAAAACAGCTCAGGCCGGCTTGGCCTTAAAATTCAGGGTCGGAGTCGAAATCCCGATCCCACCTGGGCCTTTTATCTTTTTTTGGGTCATCCTCCTGAGCCGTTTCCAAACCATATTTCGGCTCGAATTCAGGGTTGGGATCAAATTCCGGTTTTGATTCATCTTCCGGTTTTGATTCATGACCAAACCTGGAATTAAAATCAGTCTTTTTCTCATATTCATAATCGGTAGAGACTTCAGGTCGCGGACCGGGCGCAAAGTCGCGTTTCAGATCCTCCGCATCCTGACCTTCATAGGCTTCCAGAAGCCAGTCTTCGTTTTCCAGCGATGCAAGCTGAGCTTCGATGAAAGAGCGGAACCGCATCTTAAATACCCGGGCCTGCTTGAACAGCTCCTCCTGCTCGGATAGTATTCTGCTGGAACGGTGGCGGGCATCTTCGATTAACCTCTGCGCTTCCCGCTCGGATTCCCGCTTGATAAGATCCGCTTCCCGCTTAGCGTTCTGCTTGACCTCTTCAGCTGTTTCCTGGGCTACGACTATAGCACTGTGCATGGTTTCTTCCAGCTTTTGATAGCTCTTATTTTTCTCCTGGAGCTCGCTGAGCTGCTCTTTTAATTCCATATTCTCCCTGGTCATCTGCTCGAGGTCTTTGGCCAC
>PWGD01000078.1 GCA_003554395.1 Syntrophomonadaceae bacterium | reverse complement strand
TTCTTGAACACTGTCGACTCTCCCATCGCGTCAGTTTCGGGGCTCAATCCCTTCACTTTCGTTACGGCCTGATAACTCCCATCTACCAGCTTCATCCAGTCGGTTACCCTTCTGAATGTGGCATAGGTGTTAGGCTGGTAGCTACCCTTTGCCTAATCCGGACTCTCACCGGCAAGAACTGCCAAGCTTCGCTTGGCGCACTCAAGACCTGACCCCAATGTTTTCATTGTTTTTGCAAGAAGGAAAGCCGTCCGGAATTAACCAGTGCGCCTTTCCTTCTTTATTTAAGCTTCACCTAAGTTTTTTTTGCAATATATCCAGCCTGCACGGGCTGGTGGTTGTTCTAAGCTCAGCCGCCCGGGGCTTGGATTTCCTCTTCCGGTTCTTCTTCTTCCGGTTCTTCTTCTGCAGGCACGTCGGTATCAACCTGATCACATTCATCCACTTTTAGATCAGAATACTCAACCCAGGCTGCATCATAAAGCTGCAGGTTCCTGTAACCGGCATTGTAGAGAGCCAGGAAAGTCTGCGCACCGCGGACGGAGACTGCACAGAAGATGATTATATCATGGTCCGCCGTTATTCCTCTCTGCTTGTACTCAAGCAGAATTTGCTGGACCGGCCTGTAGGTTCCGTCTTCAAAATTGTTTAATTCATAGTTGACCAGCACCGACCCGGGGATGGTTCCGCTTTCAAATTCCTCGCTGCTTCTGGTGTCCAGCAAGATGACATCTTCCCGCGGATCTTCAACCTGGGCCATGATATCATCAATGGTGGCTATATAATTTTGATTAGGCTCGGCAACCCTGAAGGTTTTGGCTTCTACAGCCGGAGGATCCATCGAAACAGGAAAGCCGGCATTTTTAAGGGCCTGCAGTCCACCGCTGATAACTTTCGCCTCTTCATGTCCATATACCAGGAGCGTCCACCAGAACCTTGCCGCATCCATATTGTTGCTGTCATCATAGATTAAAATCAGGGTGTCATTGTCTATTCCGTTTTGGCCCAGGACCATTTCGATCTGCTCACCGGGCGCAATAAGGTTCGGGTAAGGATTATTAACTACTATTTCACTGCGCGCAATGTTAACAGCTCCTTCAATATGGCCCCCGGCATAACCGTCCTGATCCTGCATATCAACCATAACTACATTTTCACGGTTTAAAAGTTGGGCCACTTGATCGGCCTCAACGATATAACCTCCCGCATCGGCAAGGGCCGGGCCCGGTCCAACACCGGTAACAAAAGCAAGAATGACCGCGGCCAGCACGAACGCTGCTCCAATTAATATTTTCTGCATTTCGTTCCTCCTTTCTTCTGCTTGTTATTTAATTAACAAATTTAAGCAAACTGTTTTAACATTTTCAAACTCCTATAATATTATATGGTAATAACCCAGCTTGCTGTCATTATAATTTCAAATACACTATCGGAATCTCTAATATTTCCATAAGGCAGCAAAATTAGAATATTTCAGAAGCCAAATTAAGAAAATGAGCATTCCTAAAAAAAGCATATCCTGCGCCGGTAGTGTAAGCTTTAAGTAGATTTTAGGTAAGGTAACAAAGGGTTGGAAATAGAATGAGACCTCATGCGCTTGCCGGCTTTACAAATTTGAAAGTATTCAGGTATCATAGTCATGAAAAGAGGGAGGAATATTTATGCAAATTGAAATAGACTGCCTCGGGGATATGTGCCCCGTGCCATATTTAAAAGCCAGCAAGGAGCTGGCGAAGCTCGAAAAAGGCGACTCAGTGCTGATCATCACTGATCACAGCTGTGTGGCCCGGGCCCTGGTTGAAAAACTGGCCAAGGACAGTTACCTGATCGAAGAAGACGAAGTAATGAATGGGGTCTGGGAAATCACGGTCACCGTTGATTAACACCCGCAGGCCGCCAAAATCAACAGAAGGTTTTTTTGGCGCTTTTTTTAAACATTTTAACGAAATCGCGGAAAGTGGCGTCTTCCAGCCGGCTGGGCTTATAGATCATGTATATTTCATAACGCAGGTCGTAGTTTTCCACCTCAAGCTTCTTTAACTGCTTGGTATAAAGCTCTTTCTTTATGGTCAGATAAGGTAAAAAGGAGACGCCGTAACCTTTGATCACGGTTGATTTGATAGGTTCGATTTCATCCATTTGGGTAGATATCTTCAACTGATCTTCCTTAAAACCGGCAGCTGAAAACCAGTTCATCGCTCCATTCATGATCCTGAACTTTTCGCTCGGCAAAATCAGATCGGTTGCAGCCAGTTGGCCGGCTGTTAAGGGCTCTTCAAGCTTGTATTTAGGCGAAGCTACCGGAACCAGGGCATCGGTTGATATAAGCTCAGCCTGCAGGGCTTTAAGTTTCGGCTTACTGATTATGATACCGAGATCAAAGGTGTCGTTGGCAATATTGGCCTCGATTTCATCGGAGCGGTTGGTATATGTTTCAAGCCTGATGGGAACCGGCGACGAAGCCCAGGAGTTGTTATTGATGCTGTATACCGTGCAGGGAAGAGAATAAGTAGATATTATGGAAGTGCAGTTGATGCGAATTATATGGTAGTTGTTTTCGATTATTGCCAGGTCTTCCAACATGTTCTCATAGGAACGCACAATATTGGTGGCGTACTTGTTGACCACTGCTCCCGCTTCTGTCAGCTCCACCCCCTTATTGCTTCTGATTAATAAATCATAGCCGGTAGTTTCCTCAAGCCTCTTGATTTGCTGGCTGATCGCGGGCTGAGAATAGTGGCTGCTTTCTGCCACTTTCGAAATGCTGCCTTTAGAAGCAACCTCTTTGAAAAGCTTCAATCCTTCAATATTCATATTGCATCCTCCCGGGTACCATCTTTAGATAACCCTAACCGGAACGAGCCAGGGCCGTAAAAGCTGGTATTTATAATGAGCCTTTCTGAATCAATTTTAAATCGGTATTTGCGGGTTTTTTTGCGGTATTTAAGAACAATGTCTTGCCACATGTATGCATAAACTCAGGGTCAAGGGCCTGAATAACTTTTTCAAATAATTGTTAAAAACCGGTTGTTAGGCCTTGCCAAAACTTTTGCCCTCCCCCCTGCCAGCTATACAAAGCAGAAAACCACATTATTTTGAATTTAAAGAACTTAAATTTAACCGGCAGGTTCTGTTCAGCCGGCAGTAAAATCTTATTTTTTATTTTACCATAAATAATACTTATAATGTATAAGCAGCTTTCATAGTGAAATAATTCACGTTCATGCTATAATCATCTTGCTTGTGAAAAAGGTAATTATCAAAGGAAGGAGTGTTAAGCAATGTCCGAAGAGGCTGTAAGAGTGATAACTGAAGAACCATCCGACGCTTCTTCCCGCAGGAGCGCACAAACATCCTCACGCAGGAGTTCAAGGCGAAGCACGCGGCGAAGCGTTGAACGAAAACCCAAACAAGATCAAACCATCTACGGATTAGGGGTATTGGCAATAGTTATAGCAGTAGGCATCTACCTGGCAGCAGCCGTATCGGCTGTAATGGGAATTTTTTGGGTGACCGGGATTGCCTTCGGATTTATTCTCAGAAGAACCAATTTTTGTTTCACGGCATCGATGCGGGATCCAATCATGACCGGCAGCACTTCACTGACCAAGGCGGTTTTAATCGCCTTTGCCATTACCTCGATCGGGTTTGTAGCGATCCAGTACGGCAGCGCTACAGCCGGGCTGCCCGTGCCGGGGATGGGCTTTGTCGTTCCGATCAGCTTTGCGACGGCGGCCGGGGCCTTTCTGTTTGGCATCGGCATGGTTTTAGCCGGCGGCTGCGCATCGGGAACCTTGATGCGGATCGGGGAAGGATATGGGATGCAGCTGCTTTCAATTGTTTTCTTTGTTTTCGGCTCATTCTGGGCGGCGCGGGACATGGGCTGGTGGACCTTAAATTTCATCAGCAATGGGCCGGTTATCCATCTGCCCGCTGTCTTTGGCTGGGGAGGAGCAATATTTGTCCAGCTGCTGATTATTGGTCTCCTTTATATCGCCGCCGATAAATGGGAAACTCGTAAACAGGAACAGGAGAGTTAATTTTTAAAACAAGTTTTATCCGGTGGAAAATGCCAAACCGGACCACAATAAATTAATAAAACTCAATTAAGGAGGATATCAACAGTGGCTGAATATGAACTGGATTGCCTGGGCGAAGCCTGCCCCATACCTTTGGTTAAAACGGAAAATAAGTTAAAGGAATTGGAAATCGGAGACACCCTGATCGTAATAATCGACCACAGCTGTGCTTTAAAAAACGTTCCCGAATGGGCCCGCAAGCACAAGCACGAGGTAGAAGTCGAAGAAATCGGCGACGGTGAGTATGAGATCTTTATCGACAAGACTGCTTAAAGAAGAGGTGAAATCCTTTGAAACTAAGTTCGAATAAGCATTTCCAGGCCTGGTTTAAGAGTCCCTGGACCTATGTTACAGGAGCCATCCTGCTGTCTATATTCCAAATTGTAACCATTGCCTCAACCGGGAGTTCATGGGGCGTTACCGGTCCTTTTGCTACCTGGGGAGCCTGGGTTTACCAGGCCTTTGGCGGCAGTGTGGATCACTGGTACTTTTTCAGCACAGAAAGCGGACAGGCCTCCCTGCAGAGAACTTTCTTTACCGATCCGGCTTCAGTCCGCAACCTGGGCGTGATCATCGGTGCTTTACTGGCCACCCTGCTGGCCTCTCAGTTTAAGTTCAAGAAAATCAAAAACATGCGCCAGGTAGCAGCGGCAATCGTGGGCGGGCTTTTAATGGGCTACGGGGCCCGGATCGCTTTCGGCTGCAACATCGGCGCTCTTTACAGCGGCATCGCAAACCTTTCCGTATCCGGCTGGGTATTTGCCCTGTTCATGTTTGCCGGAGCTTATGTGGGCAGTAAACTGCTGGTCAGGTATTTTATGGTTTAAGCTTGCGAATCTGACAGCAATAAATCATGACCGGAAAAGCTGAAACTTGAGGGTAAGACTTTAATGAAACGAGGTGCATTATTGTGAGTAGACGGGAAAGAAACCGCGGTGAGAGAAGCCG
>PWGD01000053.1 GCA_003554395.1 Syntrophomonadaceae bacterium | reverse complement strand
GCGCGGACCCCGGGTTCGATTACGCCCAGCACCGGCTGCTCGCAAACCTGCTGGTAATAAGAGAGGCCGGCCGCGGTGGCCGAATTGCAGGCCACTACCACCATCTTAACCTCCTGGTGCTGGAGGAACTCGATCATTTCCAGAGCAAAACGGCGCACTTCTTCATTGGGGCGGGGGCCGTAGGGCATCCGGGCCGTATCGCCGAAATAGACAATGCTTTCATGGGGCAGGCAGCGGCTGATTTCTTTGACTACCGTCAGCCCGCCGACTCCCGAATCAATCACGCCGATTGCTTGATGGGCTTTTATGAGCTGTCCTTTAGATAACGCCATTTAAACCGGGCCTTTCTGCTTAAGGCTTTAACGGGCCGGAATGATTACTTGGCCTTCATCCTGGAAAAATAACCGCCCATGATCTTGCGGGTATCGAAAATCGAGATCATCGCCTTGGGGTCATGCTTTTCGACAAGCTTCAAAAAGGAAGGCAGTTCTTTGCGCTTCAGCAAAACCTGGAGGCTGCTGTGAGCCCCTTCCTTCCCGTAACAGGGCATGCTGGTAACCCCGTAACCTTCATCGCGCATGGCCTGCTCCAGGGTGCCGCAGTTCTGAAGGGTGACAATGTGGGTATGGACATAACCGACGGCAATCATCTCTTCGATCCTGCTGCCGACCAGGTTACCGGCGGCAAAACCAAGTCCGTAGACGAGGACGTTTGTCCACTGGTCGAGGTTGGTAATGACCATGCTCAGGGCCACCAGGTAAATTATCACTTCAAAAAAACCGATCACGGCAGCCTGAATGCTGTTACCCCGGGTTAAATAAATGATCCGGATCGTCCCCAGGCTGACGTGGGCAATCTTGGCTACGAAAATAGCCAGGTAGGTCAAGAAAACAGGTATTACGGGCACTTATAATCCTCCAATGATCAATAGATTAGCCTCAGCTTTATCAAAATAACAGCCCCAATTGTAGCAATCAGGATAATTTCTGTCAATCAGTTTTTGGGGGTTAGATCTTTATCCTCTGCCCCGTACAAAATTGAGGCGGGAGCTTCAACTCACCGCCTGTGCCCGGCTGACTGGTACCGGCCGCTGAGGGTACATGGCAAACCACAGCTTTTCCCGGCAGAAGTTGAACCTGCCCTTCCGCCTGCGCTGTCTGCGGCTAAACCCTCCTGATTTTTCAGGGTGAAGGTACCGGGAACCAGCTTACCGGATTGAATCCATGTTTTCTGAGCGGGTGGCCACCAGCTCCAGGGCATGTTCATTTTTGACCCGGATCAGGGTCCCCTTCATGCCCAGGGATCTGGATTCGATAATACCGGCGCTTTCAAATTTGCGCAGGGCATTGACGATGACCGAGCGGGTAATGCCCAGGTTGTCGGCAATCTTGCTGGCGACAACGATGCTTTCGTTGTTGTCAATGTTTTTAAGGATTTCCCGGATTGCTTCCACTTCCGAGTAAGAAAGGCTTTCGAAAGCCCCCGTGGCCAGTTCCCTGTTCCTGGTATCTTCTTCTTCCTGCCCCGCAGTAGCCTGCATGAGAACCAGGCCGCTTAAAGCGGATACCATCTCGGCCGCCAGGACCTGTTTTTCATCAAGATAGTTGCCGGGATGATATAAGATTAGTGCGCCCAGGAATTTCGGGCCGCTTTTGATCGGAATGACAGTGTACAGCAAGCTTTTTTCCGCTACCGTCGTTTGCTCTACCTGCTCACCGCCGGCTCCTGCAGGAGTAGTCCCGTTAAAAAGCGGCTGATCGGAACCAATCATTTCCTCCAGGGCGGAATCACCGGCTGCTGTGCCCTGCTCCGCCAGGTGCGCTACATGACTGTCCGCTTCGACATCGCCTTGATAACCGGCCAGGACCCGGCCGCTTTTCTCTACTACAAAGGCGGCAGATCCGGTCATTGCTGAAATTTCTTTCACCCCTCCTTCCAGCGCTCTTTCAAGAGTGCCGCTTTGGAGGAAAGCGTCCTTGACCTGCCTGATTAAAGCCAGTAACGAATTATCTTCCATTTCAAATACCTCCTTTCATATCTTTATATTACAAAATATTAAATATGTCAACAATATTCTCACATAATGACCCCGGTTTAGGGAAAAAATTAAGAAAAGCCCTGATTCTTGGCAATGCTTACTGATCAGGGCGCCTGAAACTTTTCTTCAATCCCGGTCCGGATTTGAACCCCGCTGGCGGTAAATCTGATCGACCAGGCGGTAGACTTCCTTCAGGGGCAGGCCGGACTGTTCGGCCACGGACCGGCAGTCTTCATATTCCGGCCCATAATGCAGCGGGAAGCAGCCCTCGGGGGAGGGGGTGTATTTAACCCTGACCGGGCCCCAGCGGGTCTCCACGGTCTCTACTGCGCGGGGGCGCATGACCTTGCGGGCGGTGGTCAGGCGAAAACCCAGGGTGGTGGTCTCTTTAAAAAGGAGGTCCTGGATGGAGCTTATTTTTTCCGGCGGCGCCAGGACACTGAGGAGCACACCGGGGCGGTTTTTTTTCATCTGGACCGGGGTATAGTAAACATCTAAGGCCCCGGCGGCAAAAAGTTTGTCCATCAGGTAACTGTAAATTTCGGGGCTGAGGTCATCGATATTGGTTTCGATAACGGCCACCTCTTCCTCGTAGCTGCCGGCCAGCGGCCCGGCCGACCCGATCAGGACGCGCAGGTAATTGGGATAGCCGGGATCGATGCTGCCGGCGCCGTAGCCTACTGCCCCGATATTAAAAGCGGGGATGGGCCCAAAAGAATCGGCCAGGGCGGTTACCAGGGCCGCCCCGGTGGGGGTAACCAGTTCAAAGCCGCTATCTTTCCCTTCCACGGGCACCCGGCGTCCGGCCAGCAGTTCCAGGGTGGCCGGGGCCGGCAGGGGCAGCCTGCCGTGGGCTGATTTTATTTCCCCGCGGCCGGCGGGTAGGGGAGAGCATATGACGCGGTCCGCCTGCAGCAGGTAGAGGGCGGCGCAGGTGCCCACGATGTCGATGATGGCATCTAAAGCCCCCACTTCATGAAAATGAACCTGGTCGACGCTTATGCCGTGGACGGCCGCTTCGGCTTCGGCCAGGCGCTCAAAGACCGCCCGGCTGTTGGCGCCAACCGGCCGGGGCAGGTCGGCCCGGTCCAGGATTTCCAGGATCTCGTTTAGATGCCTTTCCGCTGTTTCAACGCCGTCCAGGCACACCAGGGCCCTGGTCCCGGCGATCCCGCCCCGCTTAATTTTTTCCGCCCCCAGGCTCCAGCCCTGCAGTTTAAGGCCGGCCAGGACAGCGCGGAGCTCTTTTAAATCGGCCCCGCCATCCAGCAGGGCCCCCAGGGCCATGTCGCCGCTGATCCCGCTGTAGCAGTCAAAATAGATGATAGTTGGGCCGGTTTCCCCGGTAGGGGGAGTCCCGGAAGAGTTTTTGAACATCAATCCTTCTCTCCTTCTTCTGCGGACCGGTTGATCAGGGCGGCCATATAGCCGGCCCCGTAACCGTTGTCGATATTGACCACGGCCACGCCGGTGGCGCAGCTGTTGAGCATAGTCAGGAGGGGAGCGATGCCGCCCAGGTTGGCGCCGTATCCCACACTGGTAGGCACGGCCACCACCGGGCACACGGCCAGCCCGCCCACCACGCTGGCCAGGGCCCCTTCCATGCCGGCCACGACGACAATGGCCCGGGCCCGGTTGAGCTTATCCCAGTTGTCGAAGAGGCGGTGAATGCCGGCCACGCCCACGTCATAGAGGCGCTCCACGCGGCTGCCGATCAGCTCGGCGGTGAGGGCCGCTTCCTCGGCCACCGGGATGTCCGCCGTGCCAGCTGAGACGACTACCACGCAGCCGGTGGGTTCCGGTTCCGTTTTGCCGCGCTGGACCAGCGCCTTAGCCTGCCGGTGGTACTCCACTTCCGGATACTCGGCCTTGACCGCCTCAAAAACCTCTACCTCGGCGCGGGTGGCCAGGACGGTGCCCCCGGAGGCGGCCAGGCGCCCGAAAATGGCCACGATCTGTTCGGTGGTTTTCCCCGGGCAGTAGATGACTTCGGGGAAACCGCGCCGCAGGTAGCGCTGGTGGTCGACCCGGGCAAAGCCGATATCTTCATAGGGCAGGAAGCGCAGGCGCTCGGAGGCTTCATCCACCCCGATCCGGCCCTCGCGGACCGCTTCTAAAAGTTCCTGCAGTGATTTCTGGTTGATGACCGCAAACCCCTTTCTTTTTCGGCCTTTTGTTTACCGAATTGCTTCTTAACCGATTCGTTTTATTACCGATTCGTTTTATAAATTATATCATATCGCAGGAAAGCCCGGCGGCTGACCCCTTACGCGCCTCTTAAATTGTAATGCCCCCGGCGGTGTGTTAGAATATTTGTAACTTCACGGCTTGCTGTAGTTACTTCAAAATCCACAGGGAGGTTTGATGATGTCACTGATAACGATTACTTCGGTTTTTGGTTCCGGTGGGGAAAAAATTGCCGAACAGGTGGCGAAAGAGCTTGGATTCGAGTTATTTGATGATCATAAGATCCAGGATCGAGCCATTGAAATGGGCCTTTCCAGCGATGACCTGGACGGCCTGGACGAAAAGGCGCCCCGCCTCTTTGACCGGCTGTTCACAAGCAAACCCGCAAAATATTTAGATTTGCTCGGTTCAATTGTCTATGATATTTCCAGCAAAGGGGAAGGCGTCATTATCGGGCACGGCGCGCATCTTTTTTTAAGGGGATTTAACTGCGCTCTCCATATTTTAATCCACGCTTCAGAAGAAACAAGAAAGGCAAAGCTGGTCCAGGAGCAGAACATGAGCGAAGAGAAAGCTCTACAGCTCATTCGCAGGATGGACAAAAGGCAGGAGGATTTCGTTCAGTACACTTTCCACCGGAACTGGAAAGATCCCTCGGCATATGACCTGGTCTTTAACCTGGACAACCTGGGGGCGGAATGGGCCGCAAGATTAATTGTCGAACTCGCCAAATCTGATGAAATAAAAGAGTGCAGCTTAACGGCTATGCAAGAAATGGAGTTGTCTTCCCTGAAATACAAAGTTGAAGCCGCTTTAGTAGAAAACGAACTGCGGGATAACCTGCTGGCCCCAACCAATAATATCTCCGTCGATGTCACAGAAAAGGGCACCGTCCATCTTTCAGGCTGGGTTTCAAGCGAT
>PWGD01000179.1 GCA_003554395.1 Syntrophomonadaceae bacterium | reverse complement strand
TTACCACTTGGCTATGTCGCCCTAAAAAATGGAGCGGAAGACGGGATTTGAACCCGCGACCCTCGCCTTGGCAAGGCGATGCTCTACCACTGAGCTACTCCCGCAGTATTGGTGCCGAGAGGCAGAATTGAACTGCCGACACGCGGATTTTCAGTCCGCTGCTCTACCGACTGAGCTATCTCGGCTATATGGCGGAGCTGACGGGACTCGAACCCGCGGTCTTCGGCTTGACAGGCCGATATGTTAACCATCTACACCACAGCTCCATGTGCATAAATTAGTATACAGAAGGTGATGCTGAAAGTCAATACATACATAGTGTCAGTCCACAATTTTTTAGAGGCTCCTCAACAATTGACCTTTTCTCATCTCTTCTAGTCATAAGAAAATGTTTTAGAGGACTTGGATTTGTTGTCCTCTACTTCTTTATCCAGGCGGGCCAGGCGTTCTTCTTCGGCAGAGCTGTAATAAATAAGGCTTTGCAGTTCTATGGTCAGGTCGGCATTATGAACATGAATCTCTTCCGGAACACTCAGTTTAACCGGGGCAAAATTAAGGATTGCCTTGACGCCGTGCTTTACTGCCAGATCTGCCACTTCCTGGGCAGCCATGGCCGGTACGGTGATCAGGCAAACTTTAATGCCATATTCCCTGATTACCTCAGGCGCCTTTTCTATGGGAAGCACTTCAAGACTGTCAATTTTTTTCCCAATCAACTGCGGATTCTTATCAAATGCAGCCACCACATTGACATAGGGGTTTTTAGTCAGGTTGTAGCGGGTCAGGGCTGTTCCTAAATTTCCGGCACCGAAAACAATAGTATCGGTGATGCTGTCCAGGCCGATAATTTTTATCAGTTTTTCCCGTAAATAGATCGTATTGTAACCGGCTCCGCGGGTTCCAAAGGCTCCAAAATAGGCCAGGTCTTTGCGGATCTGTTCAGCTGTGAAGCCTGATTCATTACTTAATTCCCTGGAAGAAATCAGCTCCACTTCTCGCCGGATCAATTGATCCAGTATGCGAAGGTAGATAGGAAGCCTTTTGATTACGGATTTGGAAATATTTCGGCTGGGCATCTCCTGAACCTCCATATTGATTGAATTACACTCGCGCCGTTCAATCGGGCCAAAATCTACATAAATAAGCTTCAGTTACTATATTATTATACTATTTTTTCCGATTTAACACATCTTTGCTTAAAGCAATCAGGACTTCTTTTACATCATGGGTGATATGACGAAACTTATTTAAGGTATTTTCAGCCTTTCTAATGTATTCTTCAGCCTTGCGGTAAGTGTGCTGCGGGCCATCACTGTCTAAAACAGCCTGCACTACTTCTGACAGGTTATGATCCGATCCGGCTGTGCCTTCCAAGAGGCGGTGAATACTCCCATCTTTTTTGGCCTGGTCTATAGTTCGAATCAGGGGCAGGGTCATGACCCGGTTGCTTAGATCGCCATAAACGGGCTTGCCAATCTTTTCGCCTTCTCCGATATAATCCAGCAAATCGTCAATCAGTTGAAAAGAAATTCCCAGGTTATAACCAAATTCAGACCAGTTATCCTGTTCTTCCACATCAGCGCTGCTGATTAAGGAACCGGCCCGGCAGCAGCCGGCAAAAAAAGAGGCGCTTTTCTTGCCGATCCATTTAAAATAGCGTTCTTCAAGGTTGGGTAAAGCCGGCTCCGCAAAAGCCTGTTCAATTTCTCCTTCTGTCATATTTTGCACTATGCCGACAACAGCTTCCATTAAACGCCAATCCCGGTAACCGACCAGCATTCTAAAAGCCTGGCTCAGCAAGTAGTCTCCGGTTAGAACGGAAATCTTATTAGTCCAATTGACATGCACTGTCTCTTTGCCGCGGCGCCTGGAAGCCAGGTCTATTACATCGTCATGTAAAAGCGATGCCGTGTGGATCAGCTCCAGGGCAACAGCGGCATCAATATAAGGGAAAAGTGATTTTTGGGGCTGGTAGGCCGCCAGTAGAAAAAGAGTGGGACGCATTCTTTTACCGGTTCCATTAAAAATATAGCTGCCCACTTCGGTTATTTCAGGGCCAGCGGTTTCAACGATTTGCTGCAAACGCTGTTCAACTTGAGCTAACTCATCTTCAATCAAATGCCATCTATGTGCCAGTGTAAACGAGCCCCTATTCTTTAGATATTTATGTTAGTCACATTAACGGCTCAATCTTAACCCGATTGTTCGACAAGCTCAGGCCTAAGTCCTTGTTTGTTAGCCAAATCAAGCGGCATCATTTTCTTTGAACAACTATTAGTTCGGGCGGTTTATTGAAGCGGTTAAACAATTGACTGTTTAGCACGGTATAATGTTCAGGATCTAGCTCTTTACAAAAAGCGGCTAGATGTTTTTTTTCATCATTTCCCTCAGGATGTCCTGGATACAAAACCATGGTTATTATCCCTCTTGGCGCCAAAATTTGCAATGCCTGTTTGAGGCTTATGATGGTTGTGTCATGCTTTGTGGTGATTCTTCTATTACCTCCGGGAAGGTAACCCAGGTTGTACATAACTGCTATAACCGGGCCCTCAATATATCTTTGCATTTGTTCATGTCCCTCCCGAATCAAGGTAACCTGTTTCTCAAGTTGCTGCTGCTCCAGTCTGATCAAGGTATGATCCAGGGCTTCCTGCTGGACATCGAAAGAGTAGACATGGCCCTTTAAGCCTACTTTACCGGCCAGAAATATTGTATCGTGGCCGTTACCGGCAGTTGCATCGACCGCCAGATCACCTTCTCTTACAGCCCATGCCACAATATAATGAGCAAGTTCGGTAATCTTTTCAATTGAAAACACAACCCTGCTCCTTTAACCATCGTTTAATAATTTTCGACCCGCGAAGATATTATATCCACATTGTTTTCCATCTCGACAAAGGTAAATATTTTTTCCATAATACTGTCGGCGCCCGCACCGTTATAGCAAACTACAGCCAGGCCCAGTTCAACACGCTGCCACAGGTCCTGGTTGCCGATTTCAGCTATGGAAACATTAAACTTGTTGCGCAAACGCTGAATGAGGCTTTTTGTAACCTGACGCTTGGCTTTTAAAGAATTTACCCCTGGTATATAAAGTTCAAGCACGCATATTGCAACGCGCAATCAGACCACCACCATAGAAATGCCGGTTTTTAAATAAATCTGCTTAAAAGCTGGTTAATATATTCATCGACCGAATAACCTCCACTCTTGATCTGCTGATAAATATTTTCCACAGCCTCTTTAAGAGCGGGGTTTTCCATATCATCAAGGGTCCTGAAATAACCTGATCTTCTGCCCAGCCGGAATAACTCCTTTTTTCTGGCCGGAAAAGAGGTGTACTTATCCAGGATATTTTTTAGTTTTTGCTTTTCTCCTGGGAATTTGCCACTTATTTCTTCAAGCAGGTTCAGAATATGATCACTGTAGATATAGCTGGTAATATGATCAAGGTGGTCAATAAGCAGCGCCTCTTCCCGGATCACCCCATCATCGTGGAGTGGTTTGAAATTACCTTTCTGAACCTCTTCGGCCAGGGGAGAATTCGACCTTATGGCCAGGGTCCGGAACCGGATATAGTGTGGATCGATCGAGTTTAACACTTGAGCCGTTTCCAGGGCATGCTCCCGCCATAAATCCTCCCCGCCCAGCCCGAGCAATACATATTCACTCAAAGAAAGACCGGCTTCTTTTACTCTCAGGCCCGCCTCTATATGCTGAGAACCGGTAACTCCCTTTTTCATAAAATCAAGCACCGCATCACTGCCGCTTTCCATCCCGACATGAACCCGGTTCAGCCCGGCATTTTTAAGTTCAGACAGCTCTTCAACCGAGCGGCGCAGTATAGTCCGCGAACGGGCATAGGTTGTTATCCTTTCGATTTCGGGAAACTTTTCTTTTAATAAGCGCAGAATTCCGCTTACCTGATCCGCAGGAAGCTGAAGGCTGTCGCCATCCTGCAGAAAGACTGTTTTCCCTCCGTGATACTGCCAGAACGCCACCGTTAAAAGTTCCGGGTTGTCGGCATGAATCCGGGCCACCACCGCCCGGTTAATTTCACCGTTATATCCCAGTTGCTCTGAAATTTCTTTGACTTTTTCCTTATCTTCCGCTATGGCATATATATCTTTTTTAACTTCCTCGGCGCTGCGCCTGCTAAATTTCTTGCCTTTGTAAACCGGACAAAATAAACAGCGGTTCCAGGGGCAATTCCTGGTCAGCCGGAGCAGCAGGCTGTTTGCTTCATTAGGCGGCCGGATCGGGCCCTGTTCAAAAGCTGGCTTACTTAAAACCATATAATTCCTCCTGATCCCTTAAAGGGCACAGTTAACTGTGCCCTTTAAAATATGATCAATCAAGATAAATCTAATAATATCAAGCATCATGCTCCGGGAGGTAGTTCTTAAGAAGATCCCACAATTCCTGGGGCTTAAAAGGTTTGGTCATATAATTGTCTGCCCCCAGGTCCATTGCTCTCTGCCGATCTTCTTCTTCAGCCTTGGCAGTAAGAACAATAATGGGAATATCCCTGGTTTCTTCTTTGCCTTTGAGCTCTTTCAAAACTTCATATCCGTCTACATTGGGCATCAGCAGGTCCAGCAGGATTAAATCAGGGGGTTCTCTGCGAACCGAATCAAGGGCTTGTTCACCGTCTTCGACAATTTCTATCTGGTACCCAACAGCATCCAGGCAGGTGCGCACGCCCAAAATAACATTTTTTTCATCTTCTGCGAGCAATATTTTCTTAGCCATTACCAGGTCTTATCCTCCCTTTTCTTCAGCTTCTGGAAGTTTAACTGATTCATCACCGTAATAAACCGGAAAAGTAAAAGTAAAGGTGGTTCCCTTCCCTAATTCACTGTCGACCCAGATTTCTCCGCCGTGAGCCATAACAATATCTTTCGCTATAGCCAGGCCCAGGCCAACCCCTCCGGTTCCTTTACGGCCGGGACCGCTCACCTGTACGTATTTGCGAAATATTTTATCCTGATGTTCCTTCGGTATTCCGCACCCCGTATCCTGAACAGAAAAGAACAGGCGCTTGCCGCGCTGCCTGACTCGAACCGTAATCGTGCCCCCGGGATCAGTATAGCGCATAGCGTTGCCGACCAGGTTGGCCATAACCCAAACTGCCTTGTTAAAATCAGCCGCGACCGGCGGCAGGTTTGGAGCGATGTCGGTTATTAATTCAATGCC
>PWGD01000049.1 GCA_003554395.1 Syntrophomonadaceae bacterium | reverse complement strand
CACTAAAGATTTTGTTTCAAAATACTTTTTGGGAAACCTTAAATTTTTTGAATCATAGCCTAAGCTTTATTCTTAGGCTCGGCCTTAAAACTATGCTTTTAGGGACGTTCGAACCGTCCCCTTAGCACCGAATATCATTCACCAAGGACAATAGGCTGAGTAGTTACAAAAAACTTATCGATTAAATAAGAACCTGGACGATATAAATAATGATAGAGTTACAGTTAATTGAAAAGAGCCGAATAGCAAAGCACTATTCTGTCCTTGATTTTAAACAAGGCGAAAATTATTATTACATAAAAGCACAATTACAGTTACAGGACGGTTCGTGCCTGATGGTTAGGTGGGATAACTCACCTCACCACAAAGAGATTTCCACTTATCCGCATCATAAACATATAAGGGGTACAACTGAATCTTCAAGGGAGATCTCGTTGAACTAAGTTATGGTCTATATTGAAAAGCAAATTATGTTTTAGCTGTTTTTCTGAGCATATCGGCCAGGCCGGAGGCCCGCTCCAGGGAGTGGCTGATGCCCAGCTGCAGTATCTCCTGCGGGCCTACGATAACCACCGACTTTTTAGCCCTCGTTGCCGCCGTGTAGAGCAGTTCCCTGGTCAGCGGCCGGACGTAAACAGCAGGAAGCATAATCGCCACATTCTCGTATTCAGAGCCTTGAGCCTTGTGCACCGTGGTGGCCCAGGCCGGTTCAAGGCATCCCCTCAGCGCCTCTAAAGGGTAAGCTACGAAGCTGCCGCCCCGGGGGAATACGACCATCGGTTCGGCAGACCGCCTGCTTCCTGCCGATTCTATGACCACCTTTAAGACAAGACCCGAATCGCCGTTGTAAAGGCGTAAAGAATAATCGTTGCGGGTCATCAGGACCGGTTCTCCCACTAAAAAATGGGGATTTCGGGTGATCAATCCTTCCGCTTTGAGGTGTTCCAGCCAGCGGTGATAGAACCAGGTATTGATATCTCCGGAGCCGGTGCCCCCGGCTCCCATCCGGGTGGCGCAAAGAATCCTGGACCGTTCAAAATGGGCCATTACCTCTTTCAGTTTCGCGGTGCTCTCCGGATCGAAACCGCCCGGGCCGGACCTGTACGGGTATGATAGGCGCTCGTTGAGACCGGGGAGCCCGCCCGTCAGCAGTTCATACCACCTAGTCAGAAAAGCAGCCTTCTGGTCTTCATCACCCGGCACCAGGTGTTCCACACCTTCAAATATAATATCTGAAACATCGCCCCTGGTCGCCAGGGCTGACCCGGCCCCGGCTTCAGAAGGCGGCCGGCCCTCGTTGATCGCTTTAGCCACCTCCAGGATCCGTTTTCCGGCAGAATCTTCCTCCCTGGCCCGGTAGCTTTTCTCGAGAACTATAACCCGCTTTTTCTCTTCCACCGCTGCTTTGGAGCGGCAGAGATCCCGCAGGACAGCCCCCGCTTCGATGGAGGGCAGCTGGTCGGCATCGCCCAGTAAAATTAATCTCGCTTCCGGCTGCAGGGCGCGCAGGAGATGATCCATCATGGTTAAATCGATCATTGAACTTTCATCAACAATGACCATTTTTTCTGAAAGGGGGTTTAGTTCGTTGTGCCAGAAGCGATCCCGCCCGGGTGAGTAGCCCAGCAGCCGGTGTAGTGTATTTGAAGGTGGGCAGTTATCAACCAGGAATTGATCGGGAGCACCTGCTCCTTCGACAGCCACCAGGTGACTGTTTACCGCCTGGCGCATCCTATCAGCTGCTTTACCTGTAGGCGCAGCCAGGGCAACCGATTGCAGAGGCGGCCGGCCGGTCCTGGCCAAAACACGCAGTATACTGGCCACAATCGAAGTTTTACCACTTCCCGGCCGCCCGCTGATTACTGTGATCCGGCCGTTCAAAGCCGTTCGCACCGCCAGCTTCTGCTGTTCATCCAGCGCTGCTTTCACAGAACCTGCCGTTGGCGGGGCGGCAAATACTTCCTGCAAGGCCTCCTCAAAGCTTGCAGCCGCCGGTTCATCAGGAGCCGGTTTATCCTCGCTGAACTCTTCTTTAGAAGAGATTCTATCCCTTAATTTTTTCCCAACCCTTTCTTCCAGGGCATGAAGTTTCTGCATATACAGACAGCCGTGATCGAATATCAGCGGCCGGTAGTCTCCCGTTTTGCCGAAAATATTGGCCAACCCTCCGGAGCCGGGGTTGCTGCAGGCCTCGCCGGACTCCTTTAGCAGCGCTTTAATTAAGACCTTTTCATTGTCATCTGCCTGCAAATCCTTAAAGATGCGATCAAAATGGCCGCCCCCTGATAGCGGCAGCCTGGTGCTGCCTTCAACTGACATCGCCTGGACGGCCAGGATCAGCATGATCAGGGCCCGCTGCTTTTTAGAATCCATCTTTTCACCGGCCAGGCGGGCTATCTCCCAGGCGAAGAAAGCATCGCCGGGATCCAGGTTCAGTTCGCCGGTCCGGGAAAGTAAATCGCAGGGAAAATCAATAGCCCCATCCCGCTTTACTCCGCTTGAGCCGGCCAGTAAAGCCGCGCAGCCCATAGGTGTCCAGTTAATTTCCGCTGCCACTTTCTCTCCCCCTTTCAGAATCTGCCATCTCCAGGCCCGTCCCGGAACAGATTACATCCCCGCCCCATTCAGTTCGGTTTACCAGGGCACTTTCCCACCCGGCAGCTGTTTCGAACAGCGGGCGGGAAAACCAGATCCCTTTTGTTTCTTCCCCGTCTCCATCTGCCCCAATACCCCGGATAAAGGCATAGATAATGCCGCCAAATTTCACTTCATATTCTTCTTTGGACCTGATGTTAAGCTGGCGCATAATAGCCAGGCTGTAAACCTGAGCCTGGAGACTGTAGTTTTTCTGCACGTGATCATCAAGAACTGAGCGGTCAAAAGCTGGCAGGCAGTCGCTTTTCCAGTCAAGCAGGTATATTTTCCCATCATATTCGAAGACGAGGTCGATCAGCCCCTGCAGGAAACCGCGCACCGCTTGATAAGGCGCCCTATCTTCACTTTCCGGGCGGTCATCTCCGCCGCCGAGCAGGGGATGGCTTACTTCCGGTATCGGATAGGAAAAGAACATTTCAGGGCAGTGGCGTTTCCCTGAGGCTATACCCCCCGGCAGATCGAGTGTTACAGTTTCTTCTAAGCTTGTGGCCCTAAGTGGAGTTTTAAAGGCATCATAAACCATTTTTAGAACTTCATCTAAAAAAACTTCTGCAAAGCCGTGCTGGCGCAGGGCCGCCGCAGCCCGCTGTTTAACCCTTTCATCTGCCGCCCAATCATCAAAGCTCCTGTCCCTGACTTCATCAATAGGGGTAACTTCCAGCAAAGCGTGCAGCATAATACCTGTTTCACGCCCGGCGGGTAAGGCCGCTTTATCCGGCACATCCGCATGGCCTGATGCCTCTAAATCCGGCCACCCGGAACCCGCAAGCCCACCTTCAACTTCAGCGGCCACCTCTTCGTCGCGCCTGGCCGCAGCCTCATCAGAGTCTGCTGCCGGGGCCTGCCAGGGCTTGCTCCTGCTCATCCTGGTATAGCTGGTCAAAAGCACGCCCCGGTGGGCGGGCTTTATTTCTTCAACTTCTTTTGCCCTGGAAGGCGGAAGTTCAAGCAAGTCTTCTTCGGGCCACCCTGCGGCGGTTATCTCCACCTTCTCTTCGCCCGGCAGCCTTTTCGAACAGTCAACATCCCTTAATACATAACTATCTCCGCCTTCAAAACGATCGCGTTCCCTAAGCCGGTCCAGCTGTTTTTGCAGCTCTCTATAGAGCCGGCCCAGCCTGCTGTATCCGTAGCTGTTATGAGCATTTTCGCCTCCCGGGGCGGGCCCGAAATAGGGCAGGTAGAGCCGCGACTTGGCCCTGGTCATGGCTACATAGAGGAGCCGCTGGTTCTCCTCGTCGATTTCCCGGTTCACGGCATTCTCGATTTCGCCGAAGGCCTGGCCGATATGCAGGCAGCGCCTGCCATCCCGGTGGTAAATATTCATCTTGATATCGCCCTCCGGCGGATTTCCAAAGCCCCCACCGATAAAAATTACTTCGGCTTGCAGCCCCTTGGCCTTGTGCATAGTCAGGATCTGGACTGCCTGGCGGTCGGTTTCCAGTCTCTGGATGTTGCCCTCTTTCCCTTCCGGAAGTTTTCGCTCATCTATTAGCGCTTTAAGGCTGCGAATCAACTCACTCAAGGTAATCGGGTGGGCATGGGCCTGGGCCAGCAGCAGCTCGAACAGATGCAGGTAGTTGGTCAGGGCCCTTTCGTCGTCGGTAAAAACCAGCCTCCGCACCAACCCGGATTCGGCCACAACGGCTTCAAAAAGGTTTGACCAGGCCTGGTCGTCGGCCAGCCCTTTCCAGTCGTGAAGCATGGTGGCAAAGGGGTGATTTTCACCGGCCTCCTTCCAGGCCGGCAGTTCGGACAGGGCTAGACCGAAGAAAGGCGTCAGCCAGGCCGCCATCCTGGCCGCCGGATCGGTGGGCGCTGCAATGGCGCACAGAAGCCGGTATACATCATCGGCTTCAGTGGTTTGAAAAAGGCCCTCCTGTTTGTAGAAAGCGTGGGGAATGCCGAAACGACGCAGCACCTCGCCGATCTTATGGCCCTCCGCCGCAGACCGGGTCAGGATGTAAATATCACTTAACTTGATCGGTTTCGGCTCACTATCTCCGCTGCCGGTGATCAAGCCGCATTTTTCATCCAGCAGGCGCCCAATCTCCTCCCCGATAAAGCGGGCTACCCCTTTCCTGACCGCATCAGCATTAAGCTTATCTTCCCTCCCGTGCAGGTGCAGCAGCTGAACGGGCACCGCCTCCCGGCCGTTTTCTGAGGCGACCCGGCTCTTATCACCGCATTCTACCGGCTCAGTGTAGCTGTTCAGGCCGCTGAAAAAAGATTGGCCTTCGCTATCTTCAACAGTCAGGATTTCGTTTACCGCTTCGATCAGCGCTTCCGTGGAGCGGTAATTTTCCTTCAGCGGCAGCCGCTCGGCCTGGCACTTTTCAGTAAGGTGCGCCTTGGCCTGCTCGTAAGTATGAACATCGGCCCCGCGGAAGCTGTAAATGGCCTGCTTGGGATCACCGATTATGTAAAGGAAGTGTTTATCTGTACCATCGACGAAAATGCGCCGGAAAATTTCCCACTGCACCGGGTCGGTGTCCTGGAATTCGTCAACCAGGGCAAACTTCCAGCGCTTCCTGAGAACCTCGATCAGCCCCCCGGCCTCTTTCCCCT
>PWGD01000090.1 GCA_003554395.1 Syntrophomonadaceae bacterium | reverse complement strand
GCGGGGACACGGTTTTTGAAAGCAGTATCGGCCGCGCCGATCTGCCCGGCGGGAGCATGGAAACCCTGGGCCAAAGTGTCGATAAGCTGTCCCGCCTGGAGGATATAGAAATGCTGCTTCCAGGGCATATGGGTTATGTATCCGGGGCTTCAGCAGTTAAGCGCAATTTTGAACTGATCAAGCGCTTTTTTTTCGGGTAGAAGATAACCCGGCCCGCAACCTGATTGGCTTTTCGGGTGGTTTCGCAAAGAAGCAGGAATAGCCTTAACTATAACGAATAGTTAAACTATTAAACTATAGCTTTTAGCTCCCGACTCCAGGCCTGGTGCGGGGAAGCGCATCTTTAATCATATTTTCATAATACTTTAATCAAAGGAGTTACATGGATGATTTACTACAGCCATCAACGCCCCAACATCACTTTTCATCGTTACAAGGGGAACCCGGTTTTAGAACCGGACCGCTGGCCTTACCCGGCCAATGCCACCTTTAATCCAGGAGCGATCAGGCACGGCGACGAAACCCTGCTGTTGGTCCGGGTGGAAGATATGCGGGGGTTTTCCCACTTAACTTTTGCCCGCAGTAAAGACGGCAAGACCAACTGGCAGATTGATGAATCCCCGACCCTTATGCCCGATCCCGAATTTAATGAAGAAAGGTGGGGTATTGAAGATCCCCGCATTGTCTGGCTTGAAGATCTGCAAAAATATGCGGTAACTTATGTCTCTTTTTCCAAGGACGGGCCCGTTGTCTCCCTGGCTTTGTCCGAAGATCTGCATCATTTCGAGCGCCGCGGGGCCATGCTCCCTCCGGAAGACAAGGACGCCTCGCTTTTTCCGCGTAAAATTGACGGCAAGTATACCCTGATCCACCGGCCCATTATTCGCGGCGAAGCTCATATCTGGGTTTCCTGTTCCCCCGACCTTGAACACTGGGGCAACCACCAGATCCTGCTTCCCGTCCGTCCCGGTTGGTGGGACACAACCCGGGTTGGCCTCGGGCCGCCGCCGATCGAAACCGAGGAAGGCTGGTTGATCATTTACCACGGGGTGCGGAATACAGTTTCGGGAAGCCTCTACCGGGTCGGACTGGCTTTGCTTGATCTGGAAAATCCGCGCCGATTGAGGAAACGCTGTGACCAGTGGGTATTCGGCCCCCATGAACCCTATGAACGGGTCGGGGACGTGCCCGGGGTAACTTTCCCCACCGGCCTAGTCCATGACCCCGAAACAGACGAACTAATCATGTATTACGGTGCTGCCGATTCATTTGTCTGCCTGGCCACGGCCAAGCTGAAAGACCTGGTCGATCACCTTTTATCTTGCAACGATTCACAGGAGGAAGGATTCTGCCGCTGAGATGAAAATAGCCATGCTTGCCCCCATATCCTGGCGCACACCACCCCGCCATTACGGGCCCTGGGAGTGGGTAGTCAGCATGCTCACCGAGGGCCTGGTCCGGCGCGGAGTGGATGTCACCCTCTATGCTACCGGCGACTCGCTTACCGGCGCCAAACTCAGATCAGTTGCGCCCCGGCCCTGGTCCGAGGACGATGAACTGGAGCCCAAGGTTTGGGAGTGCCTGCATATTGCCATGGCCTTCGAGGAAGCCGCTTCCTACCAGCTGATCCATAACAACTTTGATTTTTTGCCGTTAAGCTATTCCGGGTTGGTGGAAACCCCGGTCCTGACAACCATCCACGGTTTCTCGTCGCCGCGCATCCTGCCTGTTTACCGCAAGTACAATGGTAAAGGCCACTACGTGGCGATCAGCGAGGCGGACCGCAGCCCGGAACTCGATTATGCTGCTACCATCCACCATGGAATCCCGGTTGAAAAATATACCTACCGGGACAACCCGGACGATTACCTGCTCTTTTTCGGCCGCATCCACCACGACAAGGGGACTTATGAATCAATCCGCCTGGCCAAACAGGTTGGAATGCCCCTGGTTATCGCCGGGATCATCCAGGACCAGGTTTATTTCGATCGCTATGTCGCCCCCTACATCGATAACGACCAGGTCCGCTATATCGGACCGGTCGGACCGGAAGGCAAAGCAGAGGTCCTCGGAAAGGGCCGGGCGCTTCTGCACCTGATCAATTTCGATGAACCGTTCGGGCTGAGCGTGGCCGAAGCGATGGCCTGCGGAACCCCCGTGATTGCCTTTAACAGAGGTTCTATGCCGGAGCTGATCAAAGACGGCGTCACCGGTTACCTGGTTGAAGATCTGGACCAGGCCTGCGCCTCCATTTTCCGGATGGATGAATTGAGGCGGGAAGACTGCCGCCGCCATGTGGAAAATAATTTTACCGTCGAACTGATGGTCGATCGCTATATCAGGGTTTATGAAAGTATAATCAAATAGAAGATTGCCGGGTCTTGAGGACGGTCCTGGGAAGGCAGGAAACGATGCCGGCCTCAATGTCCCTATCTCTAAGCGAGGTGAACGCTATGTATCAAGGCAAAATCCTGCGCCCGGTCAAGGGCGCCTTTGTATCCACCTACCCGCCGCGCCAGTGCGGAATTGCCACTTTTTGTTCCGATCTGGTAGGCAGCCTGAAGGACCTTTACGGCAGCAGCAACAACAACGAGGCGAACCAGAACAACTTCGAGGTGATTGCCCTTAACCGGGCTGGCGAAAACTACAACTATGGCCGCGAGGTTTCTTTCCATATTCGCGATCAACACCACAACGACTACCAGCGGGCGGCCGATTTCATTAACCTTTCTCCCGTCGACGCCGTGTCCATTCAACACGAATACGGCATTTTCGGCGGTGAAGACGGCAACTATATCAGCTATCTTTTAAACGGGCTCAAAAAACCGGCCGTTACCACTTTGCATACGGTGTTGGAGGAACCAACCCCCGGGCAGAAGCAGACCATGATGCGGATCTGTGAGCAGTCTGCTTTAATTGTAGTCATGGCCAATGCGGCTGTCGATATCCTGACCCGGGTCTACGGTGTTCCCGAGGATAAAATCGTGCTCATCCCCCACGGGGCCCCGGATGTGCCCTTTCTTGACTCTTCCTACTACAAGGATCAGTTCCAGGCCGAAGGGCGGAAGGTCCTTTTGACCTTTGGCCTGCTCAGCCCCAGCAAGGGGCTTGAATATGCCATTGAGGCCATGGAAGGGGGGGCAGAAGCCCATCCCGACTCCCTCTATATTATTCTCGGAGCCACCCACCCCGAAGTAAAAAGGCTTTACGGCGAGGAATACCGTCACAAGCTTAAAAAGATGGTCCGGGATAGAGGTCTTGAAAAAAACGTCACCTTCTACAACCAGTATGTTTCGATCGAACGCCTGATCCAGTTCCTGGTGGCCACCGACATTTATATTACCCCCTATTTGAGCCGGGAGCAGATTACCTCCGGCACCCTGGCCTATGCTTTAGCCTGCGGCAAAGCCATAGTGTCTACCCCTTACATTTACGCCGAAGAACTGCTGGCAGAAGGCCGGGGATCGCTGGTTCCTTTCAAGGACAGCCAGGCCCTGTCTGAAGAGGTGATCAGACTGCTTGGCGATGAAGATCTGCGCAACCGGATGCGCAAAAACTCTTACCAGTACGGACGCCAGATGATCTGGAAAGAGGTGGCCCGCAATTATGCCACCGCCTTCGAGCAGGCCCGCTTAAGCTACGGTGATATGTTCGTTCAGAATGAAAAGGGCGCCGACGTAACCGACCGGGCTATCCTGCCCGAAGTCAATACGAAACACCTGCGGGCCATGACCGACGATACCGGCCTTTTGCAGCATTCGGTCTTTTCCGTCCCCGACCGCAACCATGGTTACTGCACCGATGATAATGCCCGGGGCCTGATTGCCGCTGTCATGCACTGGCGCTTGTTTAAAGATGCAGCGATCGAGCCGCTTTTAAAAACTTACCTGAGCTTTCTCTATCATGCTTTCAATGAAAAAAATAACCGGATGCGTAACTTCATGAGTTTCGACCGCAGCTGGCTGGAAGAAAGCGGCTCAGAGGACAGCCACGGAAGGGCCCTGTGGGCCCTGGGCTACACCATTGCCCATCCGCCCAATGAAGCCCTGCTCGGCACGGCCAACCGGCTTTTCAAAGAAATAATCATGACACCGCGTTCCTTTACTTCACCGCGGGCCTGGGCCTTTTCAGCTATTGGGGCCAACTACTACCTGCGCCGCTTCGGAGGCGATACCAGGGTACGCAAAATCAAGGCTGAGCTGGGCGAGAAACTGCTCCAGCTTTTTACTAAGAATGCATCGGATGACTGGTACTGGTGCGAAGACATCCTGGCCTACGATAATGCCCGCCTCTCCCAGGCCCTGATCGTTACCGGCAATTACCTTAATCATACTGAGATGTTTGAAATTGGCCTGAACAGCCTCCAGTGGTTAATCGATGTTCAGACCAACCCGGAAGGGGGCCACCTTTCTTTGGTCGGAAATGACGGCTGGTTCAAACGGGGCGGGGAAAAAGCCCGCTTTGACCAGCAGCCCGTCGATGCAACCGCCCTGACCGATGCCTGCTACCAGGCCTTTGTCCTTACCGGCAAGGATCACTGGCTGAGGTCCATGGAATGGTCTTTTAACTGGTTCTTCGGCAGCAATGATGCCCACCAGCCTCTCTATGACTTCTCAAGCGGGGGCTGCTACGACGGTATTCAACCCGGCGAGATCAACCAGAACCTGGGCGCCGAGTCGGTCACTTCCCTGCTCCTGGCCCTGCAGAGGCTCCACCTGGTCGCCCACCAGGGCTATTTCCAGGAACAGCTGAATGTGCTGGGAGGACGGAAACTTTAAAACATGTCAAAGCATGTCAAGGGGACGGTTCTTTTGACATACTTTATTGGCACAAGAGCACGATTTTAAGAGGGGTGTTTTTTGACAATACCCAATACTCAAGAAGACGGTTGTCAAGACGGCCGTCAAGGTTGTATTAAGGTTTTAAAAGGGCGGGTTTTTGACAATCTTGTTATCAATGAAGAATTTTGTAAAACAACTTTTCTTGCAAGGGCTTTTTTAGTTTAATGTCAAAAGAACCGTCCCTTTGACATAAAATGAGGTGATCTAATGTATGCTGTTATTTTAGCCGGCGGGAGCGGGACCAGGCTCTGGCCGCTCAGCCGGGAAAAGTTTCCCAAACAATACCTGACTTTGCCTGAAACCGGCGAAGATACTGGAGATAAATCTCTTTTTCAGGCCACTTTTGAACGGGTGAGCACAGCTGTGGCGCCGGAAAATATTAT
>PWGD01000085.1 GCA_003554395.1 Syntrophomonadaceae bacterium | reverse complement strand
TAAATTGACAACTTCGCAGATATTGGGGCAGCCGTCGCACTCAAAGGTGCTGGCCTGGAACTCGAGATCGCTGAGGGCGAAACCGCGAAAAGACGAGCCCTCTTTTTCTTTCATGGCCAGCCGGGCTAAAATGGCGGCCCCGATCGCGCCCATCACAAGGTAATGTTCCGGGACAATGACCTTCAAGTCAAGCGCTTTTTCAAAAGCCGCCTTGATGCCCTGGTTGGCGGCTACTCCGCCCTGAAAAGAAACCGGGGCCAGGATTTCTTTGCCCTTGCCGACATTATTGAGGTAATTGCGGACCAGGGCATCACAGAGGCCGCTGATGATATCTTCAATCCCGTGCCCCATCTGCTGCTTGTGCACCATGTCTGATTCGGCAAAAACCGAGCAGCGCCCCGCAATATGAACGGGGTGGTTGCTTTTTAAGGCCAGGGCCCCAAATTCTTCGATGGGAATGCCCAGGCGGGCGGCCTGATGATCCAAAAAGGATCCGGTTCCGGCCGCGCAGACCGTGTTCATGGCGAAATCGACAACCACTCCGTGGCGGAGGATTATAATCTTGGAGTCCTGACCGCCGATTTCCAGGACAGTCTGGACCTCGGGCACAAAAAGGTCGGCCGCTATGGCATGGGCGGTTATCTCGTTTTTGACCACGTCCGCACCGACGGCCACGCCGACCAGGTTGCGCGCACTACCCGTAACCCCCGCCCCGGCAATAACAGCCCCGGCGGGCATTTGGGAAGCAAGCAGGCCCAGGCCTTCCTGGACCACTTTAATAGGCTGACCTTTGGTCCGCAGGTATTCATAACAGATTACCCGGTTTTCCTGATCGACCAAAGCCAGGTTCGTGCTCACAGAACCGACATCAATGCCTAAGCAGAGGTTCATTATTGATCAACCCACCCTGTATTGGTGGCGTTTTGCCCACAGCATGTCGACAAAAGCTTCCAGGCGAGTCTGCACACCTCCCTCACCAGTATGTTCATCTATGGTGATACTCATGAAAGGCATCCCGGCAGCTTTAGCTTCCAGTTCCAGGGTTTTATCCACCATCGCATCCGGGCCGCAGCCGAAGGCGGTGACATGAATAATGCCGTCGATATTTTTTTGCTCCAGGAGGTAAAGGCCGGCCCAGCAAACTTGATTGCTGTAATACCAGAAAAAGTTCTGGGGCAAGACCTTTGAAAACCGGCGCATCTGGCGCAGGGGAATTTGTTCAAAGGTAACCACTTCCACGCCCATTTTTATTAATTTGCTGTACATACCGGCGCTGATAAAAGGATCGTAAAGGGCGTAGGGGTAACCAAGCAGGGCCACCTTTGCTCGTGCCGGGGAACTTGGAACCGGTTTGTCCGCCTTTTTCCCCCGGGCCGGCTCTTTTTTAGATCCCTGAATAACCTCGAAAGCTTCCACGGGCTTTAAGCCCTTTAACAGCAACTTCTGGTATTTTTTCTGCTTCTGGATAGCGCATGCAGCAGCATAAGCCCGGGCCAGGGGATTTTTAACCCCAATGGCACTGGCAACCGACCTGAAGAAACGAAACAATCCGCCCGGCAGTCCCTTGCGGTTGTACCTGACATCAATCAGGGTCGGCACCGAGGTTCCGGAATAGCGGACCATATCCGGCAGGCCGAGAAATTTGGGGCAAAAAGTGGCTTTTCCATCCGCACTGATCATGCGGGGCACAAAGATGTAATCAACTTTGCCGATTAAGTCGAGCACATGGCCCTGGAAAACTTTAATGGGAATGCAGGCGTCATTAACGGTTTCCCTAATCCCATCTTCCAGGATCCGGCGGTTGGTGTTTTTGGAAACCACTACTTCAGCGCCCAGCTTCTCTAAAAAAACACTCCAGAGAGGAAAAAAAGTATAATATGAGAGGGCTCGCGGAATGCCAACTTTAATTCGCCGCTGCATCAGTCTCACCCCGGTTGTCATAGTAGCATAAACTATAATAGCATAAAAAGCTAAAGTGGGGTTATCAAATTCTCTATATTTTTATAATTGCCCGGTATTCGCACACCCAAAACCCAATTCCTGCCTTAAAAATTAACTGCCCGCATTTTTTTGCGGGCAATCAAGTCTTAGCAACCATTATTTGTTCATTCCTTCACATAGTCTATTATAACCGGCCTTCCTTATTGAATGGTAATATAATCCATTACCCCTCTCTCCGGCGTGCATCTTTAAGAATCATCTGCACTACCAGGAGAGCTGCTGCCAAAAAAGCACCGATAAACAAAACTGCATTAGCCATTTACTCTCCCTCCTTAACTTGAGCCTTAATTTTATCGAACCTGGTTATTATTATTGCGTTTCTTCGATTCGCTCTGGAGCAGGCGAAAGGAAAGATAGCGCACGCCCCAGGAGATGAGTAATATTATTCCGATCACTAAGATGTAGTCTAAAATAATCCCTAACCTCTCTTTCTAGATTTTCGTTCCGGACCTGTTTCAGTTTATTTCCCCGAAGATATAGTGACATTATAACGACTTTAAGTTAACTTGTCAACGAATTTTAAATTTTATATACAATCAGCCCAAAGCCGTAGTTATATAATCAACCGATTTGGTTTTCATGAAATACTTTTTTCTGCCCGGGATAAAGCTGTAGAAAACATACCAGCCAATACTTAGTATATGTTTGAATTGATTATATAAAATTGAAATTGCTATGTCAACAAGATTTCAAATATTTACATAAGTTAATTTTTTCTCAAGCAATAGGGTTCCAGTAAACACATTAACCTGCTCTTTACCGCTTTTAAACTATTGTTCTTTAAGATGCTCTATGCTATAATTTGGGAACAGCAGCGGGGCGTAGCGCAGTTTGGCAGCGCGCTTGGTTCGGGACCAAGAGGTCGCCGGTTCAAATCCGGCCGCTCCGACCACAACAAGAGGCCGGCATGGGTTATAGTCCCAGCCGGCCTTTGTAATGTTAAATCCCTCTATTCAGCATGGTTTTGGGGGCGTCTTTTAAAAAAGTATTTGCTTGGACTATAAGAAAAGGCCTGCCGGTTATTATTCGCTAAAAACTTCATAATCCCAGTCCACAATACCGCCGAAATCATAAACATTGGTGTAGCCCAGATCTATTAAATCCCGGGAGGCGTTTTCACTGCGCCGGCCCGTCCGGCAGTATACCAAGATCAAGGCTTCTTTGTCGGGCAGCTTTTCTTCGGCCAGTTCTTTGATAGCATAATCGGGAATCAGGATCGCCCCTTCGATGCGCCTTTCTGCAAATTCTTCCTCAGTGCGGACATCAAGAATTATAACAGCTTTACTATCCATCATTGCTTTGGCCTCTTCAGCGCTGATCCTGATATACTGAGCCGGTTCGGTTTTTTCTTCAACCGCATTGTGATCGGTCTCACGATCATTTTGATCCGCCGCCGGGGCACATGAAACAAGCGTAAGCAGAACCATCAAAACAACAACCATCGCCACTAATCTTTTCATTTTATTCACCTTTCTCATTAAGTTGATCACCTGTGCGATGCAGCCATTTCTCCCACCAGGTGCCGGGGAACGAAATACCCGGCCGTCAGGATCAAGCCGGCCGCTAAAACAGCCCCGGCGGAGCTGATTTGAATGGCCCGGCTTAAACCGGCATAATCTGACAGAAAGCCGGTCAGATAGGGACCGAGGCTGTATATAGCTGTGTAAGCGGTGCTGAAAAGCCCAAAACCGGCGCCCTGGTAGCGGGGCGGCATTGAACGCAGGACATAAGAATTAATCAAGGTATTGGTGTTTAAGCACATTGCCCCCAGGAGAACCAGGACCAGCAGGATCTGCCACTGCAAAGTGACAACGGTGAGCATAAAAAAACCGGCAATGCTTAAAATTAAGTTGAAAAACAAAACCTGGTTATTACCGAACCGGTCAGCCAGCCAACCGATCCCTATTTTCGCTGCCAGCCCGGCAACAGAGACCGTAATATACATGCTGTTGGCGATGTCATAGCTGAAGCCCCTGTCTTCCACCAAGAAGGTGGGAATAAAGGAGTTAATCCCGGTCCAGGACAGGGCTCCCAACCCCCCGACCAGGGTGCTCCAGATGATAAAGCGCCTGATGACGGGGTCACGAAAGATCACCGCCGAGCTTGATAGATCCCGGAAGAACTTCCCGGCGGCAGCCCAGGGCCTATCACGGGACCCCTCTTTACCCTGCCTCCGATCGTTATTAATACCATTTTGCCTGTTATGATCTAGTTCTATTTGGTTTGAGCGCTGCCGGTTGCTGTAAAAAAGCACTGTTATCACCACAAGCAGCAGGCCGACAGCGATAAAGAGCAGCTGCCAGTTTAAAAATATAACAAAAAAGGTCACCAGCACCGGGGAAATAATTCCGGCCATGATCCCGAACGATTCGAAAGCAGCCGTTGCTGTAGCGGCCCTTTCCCTGGACCCGATTATTACAGCCAGGGTGTACCCGGCTGTAACATAAATCCCGCTGCTTACCCCGAGGATAAAGGTCATCACTGCCAGGGTCGGGTAGCCGGGCGACAATGACACTCCCACAAATGAAAAGGCCATGGCCGCACTGCCGATAAGGACTGTTTTGGTGCAGCCGATCTGATCGGCCAAAATTCCCGAAGGGAAACGGGCCAGGGCATAACCCAAAAAGACAAGGGTCACCAGCAGCCCGGCCTGGGCATTATCGATCAGAAAAGCTTCCCGCAGAGGCAATAATAAAGGAGGAAACAGATTCTTGGTCAGGGCCTGGAAGAAAAAGATAACCGCATTAAGCAAGAATACCGATCCGAATATCAGTTGAAAGAGATTATTATTGCTGTTTTGTTTTACAGTCATCTACATGGTTCCTCCAGTTTAGCAGAGTTCGAGGAATAAAAAACTATCTTATGAAGCCCCAACCAGAAACGGGCAATATGTTATCAAACCCATTCTTATTTAAATGCTAGCAAAAAACGAAGGACAATCCCTGCTTTTAAAAGGGGTATGCCCTTCGTTATATAAACCAATACTCATCAAGGCCTTAAAGCAATACTCATCAAGGCCTTAAAGATAGAAAGGTTCTGAGCAAAACATCAGGCAAATCTACTTAAAAGATCCCTGTAAGCCCTCCAGATTCCTTTCAACGGTTTTATACAGATTAATACAAAAGGTCTTTAATCTGTGCCTTGATTTCATTGACTTCTTTTTCTATTTCTTTTCTGGTTTCTTCCCACTTCTCTTCTCCGGTTTCTTTCAAGGCCTGCAGCTTTTGATTTTGCTGCTGGACTCTTTTTTCCAATT
>PWGD01000140.1 GCA_003554395.1 Syntrophomonadaceae bacterium | reverse complement strand
GCAGATCTCCGGCAAACAAGGTCTCCACCGTTTCAACGGTGATTGTATCCCCTTCATCACCCAGGTAAGTGCGGTATTTATCCAGTTCATTGGACAGGTAATGCAGGTTATGGTCGCCGGCTAAAAGCAGCCTTTCCACTGCTCCTCGGTCCATCTTTTTGCCCATTTTTAAAGCTTTTTTACGGATCCAGGCCGCCAGGGCATCACCTTTCAGGGCTGCGCATTCAACAACCACGCCTTTTTTATCAATTAGCTTGAAGAAGCGCCTTCGTTTGTCCGCTCCCGGTGTTAAAAAAACCAGGACGCTGTCGAAATCTCCGGGATCGAGGTTTTCAAGGTAACCGGTCAGCAGATCGGCGCTCTGTTTTTCCCGGTTGTCCGGCCCGGCCTCATCCTTGGACTCATCTCGCAATTCCTTTTTCCGGGGCGGGGTCAGGTAGGGAGGATTTTCAACAACCACGATCCGGCGCCGGGAGAAAAGTCCCCCTTCATTGAGCCGGGCCATTATGTCTTCCAAGTCATATTCTGAACCATCAACTTTTTCCAGGCCGTACTCGATCTCAGAACCAAGGAAGCTTTCCGCCAGGCGGGCGGTAAACTCCTGCTGGAGGTATTTTTCTTCGCCGTAAAAAAGATATACCGGGGCAAATTTGCCCTCTTTAAACTGCTTTAACAGGGACTGATAAGATACCATGGCTATCTCTTCCCTTGTAAAGCCCTGACCCAGAGGCGTCTTGATTCGGGCAGGAAAATGACCAGGACTGTAAAGATTTCCAGGCGGCCGACCACCATTAAAACTGACAGGATAAACTGTCCGGTTGGCGGTATAACCTGGTATGTTTCTACCGGACCAACCCCGCCAAGCCCGGGACCGACATTGCCGATTGTTGCCGCTACCGCTGAAAAGGCCGTTTCCGTATCCAGGCCAATTAAAGCGAGGAGAAGCGTGGAAACAACCGTGATCATAAGATAAAGGAACCCAAAGCCCATAACAGACCGCAGCACTTCTTCGTTGACAAACTGCTTGCCTAACTTAACCGAGGAAATAGCGGAAGGATGAATTACACGGGACAGTTCGCGGAAAGCATATTTAAATATTAGCATCAAGCGCACCTGCTTCATAGCTCCCCCCGTCGAGCCCCCGCAGCCTCCTATAAACATGGCCATCAGCAAAAACAGACGGGAAAAGTTATGCCAGCTATCAAAATCAGCCGTGGCATAACCGGTCGTAGTGGTAATAGATACTACCTGGAAGGCGCTCTGGCGCAGGGCAAGGACAATACAATCGCCGGCCTGTTCCAGGGTATTTATGGTCACCAGGCAGATCCCCACCAGGATCACGAGCAGGTAGAACCTGAGTTCAGGGTTTTTCAGGACATTGAATTCGCCACGGATCAACCGGAAATAGATAACAAAGTTGATCCCGGCGAAAAGCATGAAAAAGATGATCACAACTTCGGCCGCAGGGTTGTTAAAAGCAGCGATGCTGGCATTATATGGTGAAAAACCGCCGGTAGGCATAGTTGTAAAAGCGTGGGCAATGGCATCATAAAAACTGATTCCGGTCAGCATTAACAAAAAAATTAGGGCCAGGGTAAAGGCAAGATAGATCAACCAAAGCCGGCGGGCCGTTTCCACCACTCTTGGCACCACTCGTTCTGCAACCGGCCCTGGTATTTCCGCCTTAAACATAGTCATACTGCGAAATCCAAACCTGGGCAGGACGGCTAAAAAAAGCACTATAATACCCATCCCACCAAGCCACTGAGTTAAACTCCGCCATAGCAGGATGCCGCGGGGAAGAATTTCAATATCTTCAATCAGGGTGGCTCCGGTAGTTGTAAAACCGGAAACTGATTCAAAAAACGCCTGTAAAAAGTTGCCTTCGAAAACACCATAAAAATGATAAGGTAGCGCTCCGAAAATACCGGCTACAAACCAGGCTAAAGTAACAATGGTAAAATTTTCAACGATGCTAAGTTCAGAACCACGCGAAGGAAGAAAAAACAAGTATAGGGATCCGCCTGCAACACCGGTAATCAAAATCGCTTTTAAGAACGAAATCTGATCCGTTCCCTTTGCGGCAACCGCCCACGAAGCAGGTAAAAGCATGGTCAGGGCCAGGAACAGGAGCATGATGCCCAGCAGGTATGGAATACGGAAGTGGCGCAACTATAAGATCCCCTTCAACCAAATACTTCGTAATTGCTGCATTTATATTTAATTTATCATACATTTACCCGATGGAAAAATCAACTTTCTTCACTATGCACCAGCTTATTCCTGAGATACTCCTTGCTTTCTTTGCCCATGGGAGGGGCAAAATAACGATCCAGGATAGCGCTGACCTTGGGGATGGCAAAAATAACCAGGTGATCATCCGGCAGGAGCATGGTATCACCACGGGGGACTATAACTTGATCATTTCTGACAATGGAACCGATAATCATACCGCGGGGGAACTGGGCATCGGCGATTTTCTTATTGACTACTTTTGCATTCTCCGGCAGGACTATTTCCACCACCTCGGCCTTTTCATCCTGCAGAAGGGAAAATGCCACGGCATCCTCTTTACGGGTTAAACGAAGAATCTGAGATGCCGCCAAAATGCGGGGGTTGATTACGCTGTCTATCCCGAGGGTGCTGTAAACAGGAACATAATGAGGCCGCATTACTTCACAGATAATTTTTGATACCCCAAACTGGCGGGCCAGGAGAGCCACAACAATATTACTTCGATCATCACCGGTTACAGCAACAACCGCATCAGCCCGGTCAGTATCCTCTTCTTCCAACATGGCTATCTCCGTAGCATCGCCTTCCAAAACAAGAGTCTTATCCAGATCCCGGCATAGAGCTTCGCAACGTTCAACATCCTTTTCTATAATTTTTACATTAAAATGCTGTTTACTTTTTTCGAGTAATTGGGCCAACTGAACACCGATCATACCACCACCCATAATTGTCACCTGGTTGATCCTTTTCTGTTCATGGTGCAGCAGTGAACTGATATCTTTAAGAGTCTTGCTTTTCCCGAGCAGATAAATTTTGTTTCCAGGATGAACAATATCATCCCCGCCGGGGACTACAAATTTTCCCTTTGGATCTTTTATGCCAACGATTACCGCATCAGGGTTAATTGGCAAATCGCGCAGTGGGACACCGGTAATGTCGGCTTCTTTCCCGACGGTAATGCCGACCATCATCACCTTGCCATGGTTAAAATACTCTATTTCGCTGGCATCGGGGAAATGGAGCATTTTGGAAATTTCTATAGCCGCAACTTTTTCCGGGTTTATAACCACATCAATCCCCAGTTGCTGCGGGGTTAAAACCGATGAATCTCCGACATACTCAGGATTGCGGATCCGGCAAACCGTAATCGGCACCTCGTACTGCTTGGCCACCATGCAGGCAATAACATTGACTTCATCGGACTGGGTCACCGCTACCAGCATATCGGCATCTTTTATGCCCGCCCGCTCAAGCACAGCCGCATTGGCTCCATTTTCTTCAATAACCATTACATCAAGGGCTTCTTTAAACCGCTTTGCTTTTTCTTCGTTTATTTCAATAACCACAACATCTTGTTCTTTTTCAGACAAGTTGCGGGCCAGTTCATAGCTTACTCCCCCACCCCCGACAATAATTATGTGCATTAAAACCTTCCTTTCAAATCATAAGAGTTTCGAAAAAAAGAGACAGCGGCTACGCTGCCTCATCAGGGAGAAAAAGTATAGCAAACTTGATTATGACCGGCAATTATTTAGATGTAATTATGATCCAAGTTTAACCCTTCAAACCTGAAAGTGGATTTATTCTATGCCGATCTTAAATTCTTTTCTTATTATATACGATCGCTTATCCAAAGACAACACCAATTTCGGCAAAAATTCAATGAAATTTCGGCTTTTTTATGGACCAGTCATTGGGCCACAATAAATCGCCACTTTAAGATATGCGGTCCAGGCGGTTTTTCAAAGTTCCAATCCCTTCAATTTTAACTTCGAATTGATCTCCCGGTTCAAAGGGCCCAATACCAAAAGGAGTTCCGGTCAGGATCACATCTCCGGGCAGCAAACTCATACAGTTTGAAACATACTCGATAATTTCAGCAACGGGAAAAATGTGATCGGCAGTCGAAGCCTGCTGAACAACCTTCCCATTAAGCAAACCTGTAACAGTAAGAGCCTCCGGATCTGTTATCTCTGTTTCTATAACCGGACCCAGGGGACAAAACGTGTCAAAGCTCTTGGCATAGGTCCACTGCCCGTCCAGGGGCTGCTTGTCGCGGGCGGTCACATCATTGGCGCAGGTGTAGCCTAGGATACAGTCCGGGGCTTCGGTGCGATCCACACGGTAAGCCCGGCGGCCGATAACTACCCCCAGTTCGGCCTCGTAATCGATTCTATTGCTCTGGGGCGGGTATAATATGCCTTGATCGGGGCCGATAACAGCAGTGGAAGGTTTCATAAAAAGAATCGGCTCTTCAGGCAGGGCCAGGTTTAATTCCTCGGCATGGCTGCGGTAGTTCAAACCCAAACAGATTACCTTGGAAGGAAGGCAGGGGGCAAGTAATTTAACATCTGAAAGGTCCGCTTTCGGCCCGGCTTCTTTCACAACCTTAAAATCCCAGTCTCCCTCGGGTTTAATAATTTCCCGCAGTTCCCGGCCCTCCATTATTCCGTGTTTTACCCGGTCATTAATAAGATAGCGGGCCAGCTTCAATGCACAGCCTCCTTGTAAAAAATATTAATTTAATTAACTTTTTACTTGTTGATAGCGCAGGTTTAATAAATCATTACCGGCGATCAGCTTTTCCTTATCAAATAATGAATCCTTTGCCGCCCTTGCCAATGCAAAAGCGGAACCCGGTTTTCCGGGTCCCGCCGCTTTTTTACCAGTTTTCGCAGATAACTTCGAAATGGGCCTGGGGATGGTCGCAGGAGGGGCAAACTTCTGGTGCTTCATCACCCTCTTGGACATAGCCGCAGTTGCGGCAGAACCACCGGACCGGCTGATCTTTTTTAAATACCTTGCCCTGATCTATATTGGCCATTAAACCCAGGTAGCGTTTTTCATGCTGTTTTTCCGCCACAGCTATCGCTTCAAACATATCCGCTATTTCGTCAAAACCTTCTTTCCGGGCCGTTTTGGCAAAACCGGGGTACATATCGGTCCATTCGTAATTTTCACCGCCGGCGGCTTCTTCCAGGTTTTCCCTGGTAGTGCCGATTACGCCGGCCGGGAAAGCGGCCTGGATCTCGACTTCTCCGCCTT
>PWGD01000178.1 GCA_003554395.1 Syntrophomonadaceae bacterium | reverse complement strand
GCCTATGATTTTCCCATGGGTATGTTTGCGGAGCAGGCCGGCATGGATATGATCCTGGTCGGTGATTCCCTGGGCATGGTTCTTTTGGGCTACAAGGATACCATTCCGGTAACCATGGAAGACTGCCTGGCCCACTGCCGGGCCGTCCGCCGGGGCGCGCCTAAGACCTGGATTGTCGGGGACATGCCTTTTGGTTCTTACCAGACCAGCGATGAGGATGCGGTAAAGAATGCAGTCCGTTTTCTGAAGGAAGCGGATATGGACTGCATCAAGCTGGAAGGGGGAGTCCGGGTGGCCAGCCGGATCAAGTCTATTAACGAAGCTGGAGTCCTGGTCATGGGCCATATCGGGCTGACCCCGCAAAGCGCCGGCCAGCTGGGCGGATTCAGGGCTACCGGCCGGGATGTTAAAACCGCCCGCAGCTTGATCGAAGATGCCCTGGCGGTGCAGGAAGCGGGAGCCTATTCAATATTAGTTGAAGCGGTTGCTCCCGAGCTGACTGAATTCCTGACTAAAAAGCTCGACATCCCCGTCTACTCGATCGGGGCCGGGGTAAAGTGTGACGGTCAGCTGCTGATCTGCGGCGATATGCTGGGTCAGTTCCAGGCTTTTACTCCGAAGTTTGTCAAGGTTTATGCCAACATCGCTGAAACCTGCACCAATGCCTTTAAGCAATACATTTCGGAGGTCAAGAACGAAGAATTCCCGACCGACGATCATGTTTACCCGCGTAAAGACAGCCTGGAAGATTTTCAGAAATTGTTTGATGAATATAGTTAAAAGCTTATTGAAGCCGGATTTTAAACTGAGCATGATCCCATAAATTATAATACTGGAGGTTGTTTAAGGTGTCCTTTGATAAGATCGAAAAGTATATCCAGGAAAAAACCAGTTTCCCCTTACGCGATCGTTATGATCTGCCTACCTCGCAGCACACTTTCCCCGACGGATCCCATTACCGGATTGAAATTGCCGGCATGGAAACTACCGAAAACCTGGAGATTATGACCAGGGAAGCGGAAAAGAGAAAGGTTCCCGTCCCCCGGGTGATTTCTACGGTCAGGGGAGCGGCCCTGATGGATAAGAAAGAGCTGGAAGAATATGCCCGGGTAGCGGCTGAAAATAATTATGAGGTGATCATCAACCCCATCCCGAGCAGGGGCTGGGATAACGGCCGGCAGTATGTAACCTCGGAGGGTTATGTTTCCGGGATGCGCCTCCGGGGCAGCGACAAGGTCTATGAGTGGCTGAAAGAATTTGACCGCTGCCTGGAAGTGGGGATCCGGGGTTTCCTGATTCCCGATGAAGGCCTGCTGGCCCTGGTTACCAAGATGAGGGAAGACGGGGTTATTCCCGGTGATGTCAAGTTCAAGGTGTCGGTTTTTGCCGGCCACGGCAGCCCCCTGGGCGGGAAACTCCTGGAAGACATGGGCGCCGACAGCTTCAACCCCTTAGGAGACCTGACCCTGCCCATGCTGGCCTCGATCAGAAGCACCGTTAAACTGCCCCTGGACGTTTATGTCAGCCTGGTTGAATCGATGGGCGGCTTCCAGCGCTTCCACGAATGCCCCGATATTGCCCGGGTCAGCGCGCCGGTATACTTCAAGATCGAGCCGGGCCGTTCCGAGGCGGAAATGTACAACGCCTGGGTCGATAACGCCTTGATCAACCACTTAGCAGCGCACCGGGTCAAGATCGCCCAGATTTGCATTGAATGGGTGGAGCGCTCCGGGCTGGGGCTGGTCCTGAAAGAGGGCGGAGACGACCTGTCCGTACCCAAGCCGGTGTAAAAAAAGTTGTTGAAGATGCTTTAGTATTACAGAAAGCATGGCTGTGTCTACCTGCTTGTTTTCCATGGGCACAGTTCATTCAGGTTTAATCCAAACAGAAACGGCACCCCTCACCGGCGGGCTGTAAACCCGCCGGTGAGGTGATAATACGATCATCAGCTGGAAAACAACGGGTGCTGCCCGTTGAAAATATTTGTAAAGGAGTTGGCAGTTATGGGTGCAAATCCGCTCGACACCGCCCTGTATACCCTGCGGGAGGCTGCCGGTGAGGCCGGCCTCGATCCAAAAGTTACCGAACTGTTGAGCACGCCGAAACGGACCATGGAATTTACCTTTCCCATGCGCATGGACAAAGGAGAAGTCAGGATCTTTACCGCTTACAGAGTGCACTGGTGCGATGCCCTGGGAGGTTTTAAAGATGGAACCAGGTTTACCGACAATCTCACCCTGGACGAGTGCAAAGCCCTGGCCCTGTGGATGACCATTAAACATAGTGTGGGCGGGATCCCGGCCGGCGGTGGCAAGGGAGGCGTCATAGTTGATCCCGGAGAGTTGAGCGAGTGGGAGCTGGAAAGGCTTTCCCGCAGCTACATGCGCCACCTGCCCCTGAAAGGGGCCTGGGTGGATGTGCCCGGCGCCGACATCGGGACCAGTGAGAAAACCCAGGGCTGGATGCTTGATGAATATGAATCTATCGTCGGCTTTCACAGCCCGGCGGCAATCAACGACAAACCGACCGCGGTCAGCGGCACCCTGGGGACCGATGAAGCTACCGGACTGGGCGTCTACTATGTTTTCGAGCAGGCGGTTAAAGATTTTGACCTTGCAGAAGGCTGCAGCGTAGTGGTGCAGGGTTTTGGCAAGGTCGGTTCGGTCCTGGCAAAATATTTGACAGAAGGCGGCTATAAGGTTATCGCGGTTGGCGATATTTACGGCGCTATCCATGCCGCGGACGGTATAGACTGTGTCAAACTGGACCAGTACGTCCGCGACAGCGGCTCGGTGGTAGATTTCCCCGGCACCAAGCCTATCTCAAACCATGAGCTGCTGGAAATGGAGGTAGATGTTTTAGTTCCCGCCGCGGTGCAAAGTGTCATCACAGACCAAAATGCCTCTAAGATCAAGGCCAAACTGGTTATTGAGGCGGCAAACGGCCCGGTCACCCCTGATGCGGAAAAAGAACTGCAGGGAAACAACATACCGGTGGTGCCCGATGTCGTCGCCAACGTGGGGGGAGCGATTGTCTGCCACTTTGAAAGGATCCAGGGTCTTACCGACGAATACTGGGATATTGACCGGGTCAGGGGACAGCTGAAAGACTGGATCACCAGGGCCTATCAAAACACGGCTGCAACAGCCGGAGAAAAGAATATTTCCATGCGGATGGCGGCCTGGGTCAATGCCCTGCAGAAAATTGAAGCCTCGGTTAAGAAGCGGGGCTGGGTCTAAGATTTGCCTCCTGGTTTATCTTAACCACGCTGGCGCTAAAGCGAAAGATTAAAAGTTAAACGGCCCCATATGGACGGTTCGAGCGTTTCGAAGCGCAGTGTAGTCCGAAGTAAAGACGATAAAACTGTCCCCGTCGCTTAAAGGAAGGCAGGGCTGAGATGGGCGAAAACCCTAATTCAAAAGATGTTTTTTCAGGCACCGGAGAAATTTGGCAGGCCAGGCGAAGAATAGCGGGCCTGGTTAGCCGGACCCCTCTTGTGTATTCCGCGGGCTGGTCGGAACGCTACAACGCTTCTATTTACCTGAAACTGGAGTACCTGCATCCGACCAATTCTTTTAAACTCAGGGGGGCGGCCAACAAGATTTTAAGCCTGGACCCGGAAGAAAGGGAACGGGGAGTGGCTACTTTTTCCACCGGCAACCACGGTTTGGCCGTAGCCTATGTGGCCCGCAGCCTGGAGATACCGGCAGCCGTTTTCTTGTCGCAAAGGGTCCCTCAAAACAAGGTCCAAAACTTAAGGGCCATGGGCGCCGAACCGGTCATTTACGGGGACAGCCAGGACGAAGCCGAGGAATACTGCTTCCGGAAGTCGGAACAAGAAGGCTGGACGGTGATCAAGCCTTTTGATGATCCGCAGGTAATAGCCGGCCAGGGGACAATCGGCCTGGAGCTGTTGGAGCAGCTGCCGGAAATAGACACAGCGATCGTTCCCGTATCGGGAGGCGGTTTAATCTCCGGGATCGCCCTGGCCCTAAAAAACAACCGCCCCGGTATGAAAATAATTGGTGTATCCATGGAAGGCAGCCCGGTGATGTACCATTCGCTCCGGGCGGGCAAACCGGTGGAACTAAAAGAAACAGACACCCTGGCCGACAGCCTGCTGGGCGGGATCGGCCTCAACAACCGCTATACTTTTGCCATCATCCGGGATTATGTGGATCGCCTGCTCCTGGTCAGTGAAGCGGCTATCGCCAGGGCCATGGCAGACATTTTTAAAGAAAAACGCATCGCCGTGGAAGGGGCAGCCGCTACCGGCCTGGCCGCCCTGGAAGAGCACCGCCCGGTTGAGACCGGCAGTAATGTGGCCCTGATCATATCCGGCAACAGCGTGGATGCATCTTCATTTATGCGCATTGTTTCTGAATATCTATGATCCAAAATAAATAGCAGCCTGGAATCTTGATCAAGCTTAAAATCAGTTTGACGCTTTCTGCGAGGCAAGTTTTATTTGTTTGCAGTTATTTTTTAGAAATTAATGAAGCTCAAGTTTCTCCATCTGATGGATGAAAATGGTAAATTGTAATCTTAGCACAGCATTTATAAGGATTTTAGGTTTTATTATTACCAGATGAAATGGGGGATACATGATGAGTGAAAAAGAATGCGTCTACCCGGAAAATGCGCCCAACCCGGCCGGTCCTTATTCGCCGGGGATTAAAATCGGCAACCTCTTTTTTATCAGCGGGCAGACCCCGGAAAAACCGGCCAGCGCCGAGCTGGTGGAAGGGGATATCAAGGCCCAGACCAGACAGGTTATGGAAAACATGAAAAATATCATCGAAGCCGCGGGAGGCAGGGTTGATGATATTGTTAAGGTAAACGCCTTCCTGAAGGACATGAGCGATTTCAAAGCGTTCAATGAAGTTTACAAATCTTACTTTAACGAACCCTACCCGGCCCGGAGCTGCGTCGAAGCCGTCAATCCCGTAGGGGCCCTGGTTGAGGTCGAGTTTACCGCTGTTTTAAAAGATTGAAGCAGATGAGCCAGTTTTCAAAGGCAGCTTAAAGGTATGAATAATAAAGCCGGCTTTTAATGCCTGTTAGTTTATATAAACACTGCCCGGGGTTAACCGTTCACCAAGAGCAGGATCTTACCCCGGTCCGGCAACCAGTGGGCCAGGGGGATCTTGCGTTAAAACAGAAGGGGCTGGTAAAATAACTGTGGATGCTTTGGCGATCAATGCCGGTTATCTATAAATATTTTTCTCCCACCAGTACCGTGTGCGCCCGTAGCTCAGCCCGGATAGAGTAACTGACTTCGAATCAGCAGGTCGCAGGTTCGAATCCTGCCGGGCGCACCACT
>PWGD01000048.1 GCA_003554395.1 Syntrophomonadaceae bacterium | reverse complement strand
TTGAAAAGTATCTCCTGAACCCCGAGAAGTTCTGGGGGGCCCACGGCATCCCGAGCGTAGCCTTCGATGATAAGTCCTATAACAGCCGCAAGGACGGCTATTACTGGCGGGGACAAATCTGGATGATTAACAACTATACCGCCCTTGAAGTGCTCTACCGCTTCGGTTACGTGGCAGAGGCCCGGGAACTGCACAAGCGGATCATCCGGACTGTTCATGCTTCCAGGGGGCTTTATGAGACCTATGACGGAAAGACCGGGGATATCGGTTGGAGCTCACGGGGGCCGGGCGATCCCGCGGTAATGCAGTTTGGCATGTCATCGGCGTGGGCAACGCAAATTGTTTTTTGCCGTTACCAGCATTTCCGCTACCTCTTTGCCGACACCAAAGAGCTGAAAGGCCATATCCAGTGGGCGACCACCTTTGACCACATGCCCCGGTTATCGCCGCCGAGCGTGGAAGAATCTGCGCAGGATGCGGTCTTAAATGTAGATGTTTCAGGTGAACATGCCTATGATGTGCCGAAAATAATTTTGAAGAGCAATGACGGCAGGCCGCTTTTGGATTCTACCCTCTTGAGCCTGCGCTTTGAAAACCCGGCCGGCTGCCTAGATCAAAACTCTACCGTTCATTTTGCCTGGCGGGGCCAATGCTACCAGGCCAGGCTGAACACAAATTACCAGCTGCGGCCTTATGCCCCATCGGGCAAGCTGAGTTCCGCCTGATTAACAGATGCCGATCATAAAATATACAGCTGCCGATGTATTTTTTACCGAGGAGGTTTGGACTTGTTTATTGACCTGTTTGTAAGAGGTCTGATCATAATGATATTTGTGTCCGGTTCGGTAGTGATTAGCTATTATACTACCCGGTTAATGGCGTTCCTGGTGCCATTTGCCCGGATCAGCGAAATTTTCCTCTGGTCCGGGACAGTTGTGTTTTCAGCCGCCCTCCTGATGGGCATCGCCTATTATTATGTTTACCATGGCTTTGGGCTCCAGAGCGATATTGTGCGCCGCAAACCCTCTGCCGGTAATAAAGTGGTAATGACTTTTGATGACGGGCCGAGCCGGGACTATACACCGCAGATCCTCAAAATTTTGGCTGAAAAAGGAGTCAGGGCCACGTTTTTCCTGGTGGGCAGCCACGTGGAAAGATATCCGGAGGTGGCCAAACAAATTGTCGATGCAGGCCATGAGGTTGGAAACCATACTTACGGCCATATTACGGTCCCCAATTCGCCCCCGCCTCAGCTGGCCGCCCAAATTATGCGGACCAACCTGGTTATCCTGCAGAATGCCGGGGTCTACCCCCAGTATTTAAGACCTCCCCGGGGTTTGTATGATTCGCGGATGCGCCGGATTGCCAAACTGCTCGGCCAGGAGCTGGTTTTATGGAGCCTTTCCTCCCAGGACTGGCATTCCCGGGCCACCAAGGCTTCAATAACCAGGCGGGTTGTGGAAAGGGCTGCGGGCGGAGATATTATCCTTTTCCATGACAGCGGCTCCCTTTTGAGCAGCGAAGGGGCCAGCAGGAAGCCAACGGTGGATGCCCTGGGGCCGATCATTGACGGGCTGAGGGCCAGGGGTTTGGAAATAGTTGCCCTGCAGGACTTTATGGATTACCCTTCTGAACAGGTCAGGCGCCTCTCCGGTTAAGATTTGCCATCGCCTGCCCAGGGTAGGATATGGAGAGCAACTTTAAAGACAAACTAAAAAGACTTAGGAAAGTTGGTGCATTATGAAATTCGACGACCTGCTGCAAAAGAAGAAAATACTCTTTATCGACGGAGGCATGGGTTCACTGCTGGCCGCCCGCGGCTGTGACACAAGCGGGGTCAGCAACCTGGAAAACCCTGAAGCCGTGCTCGATATCCACCGCGAATACAGCGAAGCCGGAGCAGATATCTTAATCACCAATACATTTACCATGAACAGAATTAGCATTGAATCGCGCGGCCTGGACCTGGATGTAGAGGCAGTAAACCAGGCCGGCGTGAGCCTGGCCAGGCGGGCAGCCGGCATGGAAAAACTTGTCTTCGGCGATATCGGCCCGACCGGCCAGCTGCTGGAGCCCTACGGAACCTATACTGAAGCACAGTTTTACGAAAATTACGCCGAGCAGGCAGAAATTTTTGCCGGGGCAGAGGTGGATGGTTTAATCATAGAAACTTTCACCGACCTGCGGGAAGCGGAATGCGCCCTTAAAGCATGTAAAGATAAAACCAGCCTGCCCGTGATCCTGTCTCTGGCTTACAGTACTACTGAAAAAGGCGGGCGGACCATAATGGGCAGCGCCGTGGAAGAAGCGGCCAAACTGGCCGAAGCGTACGGAGCGGCGGCGGTAGGGGCCAACTGCGGTGATCTCGATCCCCTGGGCATGGCGGTCATAACCGGAATCTACCGGGAAGCCACTTCCCTTCCCCTGAGCATTCAGCCCAATGCCGGCAAACCAAAACTGGTGGGCGGCGAGACAATTTACGACATGCAGCCCGACCAGTATGCCGGGGGCGTTATCAAATGTTTTGAAAATGGCGCTTCTATTATCGGCGGCTGCTGCGGGACCACTCCGGCCCATATTGCAGCGGTGGTAAAGATGCTGGAAAACCGCGCCTAAGCGCGGCTGTAAGCCCGGCCGGAAGGCTAATAACCGGCCCCACCGGGGTCAAAGAGTCCCGGGCCATAAGTACTTTAACAATGTAACCTGATCCGGAAATTAATTTTCAATATCGTTACCGCCCTTAAGGACCGCCCTGCTCTTTTTCAGGGCGGTAAGTTTTATCCAGGTAATCAAGGGCAAACTGTTTTAAATCCCGCTGATCACACATGGTGCCCATCATGGCATACATGGCCGCTATCCCTTCACAGGACTCGGGGCTGCTTTCTTCTACCCGGCGGACGGACTCTTCCAGGTCGGCCAGGAAAGCGGTGCGGATCCGGGTGTGCGGCGGGGGAACTATTAAGTGCAGGGCCGGAGGGAGCTGCTGGCGGCCCAGCTGCCAGCCTTTTTCGGCCATAACGTCGGCGAGAGCATAGATATCGATATGGTTGGAACCGACGGCGAAAACACTCATGACCGGTTTTCCTAAAACTTCCAACCGGCCGGTGTTAGTAATGCCTTCCTGCAGGATGCGGGTAGTTTCCATGACTTCTTCTGCCAGACCCATGTAGCCTTCTTCGCCCAGGTAGTTCAGGACCGCCCAGGCGGCGGCTATCGGTCCCCCGGGCCTGGTTCCCGTTACCGTGGAAGAGCCAAAGAGGCCGCCCGGCCAGTCGGTAACCACAAAAAACTGGTAGCGGCGCAGTTCCGGGCTGCGGTATATGATAGTGGAAGCGCCCTTGGCTGCATAGCCGTATTTATGCAGATCGGCGGATATGGAAGTCACGCCCGGGACCCGGAAATCGAAGGGCGGGATCTTATATCCGAGGCGCTCCAAAAAGGGAAGGACAAATCCGCCCAGGCAGGCGTCCACATGCAAATTGATATTTTTTTCCAGGGCCAGTTCTCCCAGGCCTTTAATGGGGTCGACCACTCCGTGGGGGTAAGCCGGCGCCGAGCCTGCCAGCAGGATGGTGTTGTCGTTAACGGCATCGCGCACAGCCTCCAGATCGGCCCGGTAGTCGTCGGCCAGGGGGGTTCGCACGGTCTTAACCCCCAGGTAGTGGGCCGCCTTGTCCAGGGCCGGGTGGGCGCTTTGGGGAATAACCATTTCCGGATTAGTTAGATGTGGTTTTAAATGGCGGGCCTGGTCCCTGCTTGATTTGACTGCCATTAAGAGGCTTTCGGAGCCGCCCGAGGTCATCGTGCCGACGGCGTCCTGTCCGGCGTTTAGCAGGGAGGCGGTTTTGGCCACTACCTCCGTTTCAAATTTTTTCAGGCTGGGAAAGGCTTTGGGATCGAGGCCGTTGCCGTGCGAAAAAAGCTGGAAAGCCTCCCTGATCACCTCATCGACCTCTTCACCGGCGTGGTAAACCAAACCCCAGGATTGGCCGCTTATCCAGCCCACGTCTTGATCACGGGCTTTTTTCATTTTAGCGCTGATTACTGCTGAGGGCATCCCTTTTTCAGGAAAATGTCCCGGTTTTGAGGTGGTCATCTATTTGTCCTCCCTTAACCGCGGTTGGCAGTAGATATGCTGCTTATATTCCTCCAAAAAGGTTGGTTAAGAGCCGGTCGGAGGCTGCCCGGCCGGTTTTTTTAGCGGTTTTATATATTCAAAGATATGGTTGGCAATAATCTTCAGCACGGTAAAGGTCGGGATGGCCAGGATTATACCCAAAAGGCCGCCCAGGCGCCCGGCCACGAGGACCAGCAGGATGATGCTCAGGGGGCTCAGGGCCATTCTGCGCCCCATAACCTGCGGTGATATGAATAAGCTTTCCACCTGCTGGACAGCAACAATGACGATAATGACCAGGAGCATGGTTAGGGGTGAATCAAGTAAGCCGACGATAACAGCGGGGATAGAACCGATAAAAGGCCCTAAAAAGGGAATGATATTGGTGACCAGGACAAACATGGCCAGGATCATGGCATATTCGAGACCAATGATCAAAAAGCCGATGTAAGCGAGAATGCCCACGAAGAGACAGACGATGGCCAGGCCCTGCACGTAGGTGCCCAGGAGCCTGTTTATTTCCGACAGGGCGCTTTTGACATTGTCTTTGTATTCTTCAGGTGAGAGGCGTTCGACCAGGTTTGGAATAAAGTCGCCGCCTTTTTCTTTAAGCATGTAATAGAGCAGGAAAGGGATAATGATAATGGTCACAAAAAGTTCGGTTAAAAAGTCGATAACCGAAGCCACGCTAAAAGCAATCTGGGAAATGGCCCTGCTCACTGTACCGGCCAGGTTGTCTATTATTTGATCCAGATCCAGGGCCTCCAGGTCGAGCAAGGTCGCCAGGATAGCGCTTTCTTCAAACTCCGTGATAAGCTGCTGGATTTCTCTAATCCCGGCGGGGATACTTACGGTTAGCTTCATAAATTCAGCCTGGATAACCGGGCCGATGGTGAAAAACAAAACCACCAGGAGGCCGATGATCAGCAGAAAGACAATCAATATGGCCAGCGGCCGGGGTATCCTGCGGCCGTGCATCCAGTCCACAAAGGGGATAGTAAAATAATAAAGGACTCCTGAAACCAGGAAAGAAATGAAAAGAGCCTCGAAGGCGACTACGATGGGGCGGAAAATAAAAGCAATCTGGGTGCCCATGTAAATAATTAAAAATAAAAGTAATATGCCGACTCCGGTTTTAAATAGTTTTGAGTCCCACATAACGGCTCCTTTTTTCTTTATAACCGGCCTGATGTGATGATCTGATAAGTGTTTATTAC
>PWGD01000069.1 GCA_003554395.1 Syntrophomonadaceae bacterium | reverse complement strand
TCAGGATGAAGGACAAAAGCGTCAGCGCCGTCATCTTCGAGGGGTCCCGGCCCCACAGCCGGGTCGAGGAAATGATGGTCCGGGTCCGCCAGGCGGCGCTGCTGGACAACCTGGAGAAAATGAAGCAGGTGCCCCTTTTGGAGGGGATCTATTTACATACCAACCGGCCGGAGCTGGCCGGACCCGCCGCAGAACTGGGGGCGACCGTTGTGCTCAACTCGACCCCCATCGATAAGTTTCACTTCGGCCGGGAGCTGCAGGCGGCGATCCGGCAGCACGGCCTGGAGCGGGTGTTCTGCCTGAACGGGGCGGGATGCCCCCTGGTTACAGTGGAAGAACTGGATATGATCTGCCGCAAACTGCTCCTTCGCGAGCAGTTTGTTTATACCAACAATACCCAGTCCGTCGACATGATCGCCTTCACCGTGCCCGGCGACATTGACAGGGCCGAACTCCCGGCCACCGACAACAGCCTGGCCATGACCCTGCGCGATCAACTAGGCCTCCAGATGGAGCTGATGCCCCACACCCTGGGGCTGCTGTTTGATATCGACACCCCCTCCGACCTGCTGGTTCTGGCGGCGGGGCCGTTTGCCGGCCCGCGGACCAGAACCGCCCTGGACAGCCTGGAGCTGGACGGCAGCAGGCTGGCCGCGGCCAAGGCGGGGCTGCAGGACGAGTACGAAGATGTGGCCCTGATCGGGCGGGTGGGAGCCCCGGTTATCGAGCGTCTCAATGCCCTGCTCAAGCTGCGGCTGCGGGTTTTTTCCGAAGAACGGGGCATGAAAGCGCTGGGCCGGATCGAAGCCAAAACAGTGATCTCCCTGCTCGGTTTGCTCCTCGACCATGCCGGGCTGGAGCAGTTTTTCCACTATCTGTCCCGGGTGGCCCGCTGCGCCTTTATCGACAGCCGGGTCCTCATGTACCACTACCGCTACGATTTTTCGGACCGGGAGCGCTTTCTGTCGGATTTGGGCCTGTGGCGGGAGATAGAGGACCCCTGGTTGAGAGAATTTACCAGGCTGGCCCAGGAATGCCCCATTCCGGTCATTTTGGGGGGCCATTCCCTGGTATCCGGCAGCCTTTGGGCCCTGACCTGCGAACTGGCCCCGGAAGGCCGCTAACCGTCCGGCTCTTCTTTTCGCCGCCGGCTTCTCCAATTGGGCAAACCGGGTATCGGCCGGCCCCGTCCCTTCCTTGCATGGTAAACCGGGTATCGGCTGTCCCCGGCCCCTCCCAGACCCCGGCCCCTCTAAGTCCCCGGTCGACCTTTCCTGCCCCGGGTCTCACCCTTACAATCAAGGGCCGGCGCCGCCCGGGAGCCTACCAGAAGGGCCCTTCCCGTCCAGGTGTCTTCATTTCCCCTCAGATTTAGCCCGCCGGCCTTGCCGCCATTGATCTCCCCTCCAGCCGGTTTTCAACGCCAGAAAAATCGCCCCGGCCGAAGCTTGTTCGGCAGGCGGCCGCTGTGTTAAAATTAGGTAGCATGGTCATGGCCGGAACCGGCCCGGTTGGTCAGAAACCGGGCCGACGCCAGGCGCCTGCTTGATCAACAGATGAACAGCAGACGTTTAAGAGATGATCACTACTTGACTCTACGACAAAGGAGCTTGATGATGGCTGCTTTTTTGAAAAAAATATTTGGCGATGCCAATGAAAAAGAAATCCGCCGCCTTCAGAAAACGGTAGATGAAGTTAACGCTTTGGAGGAGTGGGCTTCCTCGCTCCCCGATGAGCAGTTCCCCGTTCAGACGGAGCGGTTCCGGGAGCGGCTGCAGCAGGGGGAAAGTGAAGATGATCTGCTTCCGGAAGCTTTTGCCCTGGCCCGCGAGGCGGCGCGGCGAACGACGGGGATGCGCCCCTTCGACGTGCAGATTTTAGGGGCTTTAGTCCTCCACCAGGGCCGGATCGCGGAAATGAAAACCGGGGAAGGAAAAACCCTGGTCGCCATTTTGCCGGCCTACTTAAACGCCCTCAGCGGCAAGGGAGTCCATATTGTTACCGTTAATGATTACCTGGCCCGCCGGGACCGGAACTGGATGGGCCCGGCCTATGAAATGATGGGCTTGTCCGTAGACCTGGTGGTGCAGGGCCTGGAACAGGAGGATCGCCGCCAGGCCTACCAGGCCGACATAGTTTACGTCACCAACAACGAGTTGGGCTTCGACTACCTGCGTGACAACATGGTTCTCTACAAGGACCAGATGGTTCAGCGCGGCCATCACTACGCCATTGTCGACGAAGTGGACAGCATCCTGATCGACGAGGCCCGCACCCCGCTGATTATCAGCAGCCGGGTCGAATCGAAGGAAGAATACGGACGCTGGAAAAACGAAGTTGAGCACCTGATCCGCCGCCAGGGCAAGCTGATTAACGACCTTTTAAATGAAGCCCGCCGCGACCTGGATGCCGGCCGGGAAGAGGAAGCCGGCGAAAAACTGCTCCTGGTCAGGCGCGGCGCTCCCAAAAACAGAAAGCTGATGAAGATGCTGAAGGAGCCGGGTATGGAAAAACTTGTGGAGCGGACCAAGCACCGCCTGATGACCGAAAAGCGGCTGCCCCACCTGGATGAAGAGCTCTACTACAGCATCGAAGAAACCACCAGGCTGGCCGATATCAAGGACAAGGGCTACCGGGAGCTGGAACGGGTCAACCCGGAGCTGACCAAAATCCTGCGCCTGGGCAAGGCCCGGGCCGAAAAAGAGGACCAGGACTTCCTGGACGACGAAGAGGACGGCCAGGATGAAATTGAAATTGAAGATGCCGAGGCGGCAGAATCAGCCGGCCAGCACCGCCACTATTTTGACCAGCTGATCAAGGCCTACTCCCTGTTCGAAAAAGATGTCGAATACGTGGTCCAGGACGGCAAAGTATTGATCGTGGACGAATTCACCGGCCGCCTCATGCCCGGCCGCCGCTATTCGGACGGCCTGCACCAGGCCATTGAGGCCAAGGAAGGGGTGGAGGTCCAGGCGGCGACCCGGACCGTGGCTTCGATTACCTTCCAGAATTATTTCCGGATGTACGACAAAATAGCGGGCATGACCGGCACCGCCCTGACCGAAGAAGAGGAATTCCAGAAAATTTACGGCATGGACGTGGTGGCCGTGCCCACCAACAAGCCCCTGATTCGTGAAGAATGGCCCGATTTGATCTACAAGACCGAGGCGGCCAAGTTCAGGGCGGTGGTGGAAGCGATCAAGGAATGCCAGGACCGGGGCCAACCGGTGCTGGTGGGGACCATCTCGGTGGACAGGTCGGAGATGCTGAGCAGGATGCTCAAAAAAGAAGGAGTCACCCACGAGGTCCTCAATGCCGTCAACCATACCCGGGAAGCATATATTATCGCCCAGGCCGGGCGCAAGGAAGCGGTCACCATCTCGACCAATATGGCCGGGCGGGGGACCGACATAATCCTGGGCGGCAACCCAGAATACCTGGTCAAAGAACAGCTGATCAAAGAGTTTGGCGCCGATTACCCGGAACTGGACGAGGACGATCAAAAACGCTGGGACGAGCGCCGGGCCAACCTGATGGAAGAAGCGGTGCCGGAAACCAGGAAGCAGCGGGAAGAAGTCCTGGCCGCCGGCGGCCTGCACGTGCTGGGCACCGAGCGCCATGAAAGCCGCCGCATTGACAACCAGCTGCGCGGCCGTTCCGGGCGCCAGGGGGACCCTGGTTCATCCCAGTTTTTCGTTTCCCTGGAAGATGACCTGATGCGCCTCTTCGGGGGGGAAAATATCGCCAACCTGATGGAGCGCTTCGGGGTGGAAGAAGATGTGCCCATCGACCACGCCCTGGTAAGCCGGGGCATCGAAAATGCCCAGAAAAAGGTGGAGTCGCGGAACTTCGAAATCAGGCGCAACCTGCTTGATTATGACGATGTTTTGAACCAGCAGCGGGAAGTAATCTATGGCCAGCGCCGCCGGGTCCTCGAAGGTGAGAACATGAAGGAGCCCATCCTGGGCATGATCGACGAGATTATCGACCGCATGGTGGAAGAATATACGGTTGAAAAAGGTTTCCTGGAAGACCGGGACGCCCGGACCCTGCTGGAACGGATGCAGGATATTTTTGTCCGCCCGGGCCGGATCGGGCTGGACAGCCTGATCGACCAGGAAGAAGAAGATGTCAAGCAGCTGCTGCGCCAGGAAGCGCAGGCCTTTTACGAGGAAAGGGAGCGGGAGCTGACGCCCGAAATCATGCGGGAAGTAGAAAGGGTGGTCCTCCTGCGCACCGTTGACCGCCACTGGATGTATTTTATCGACGTCATGCACGACCTGCGGCGCGATATTCATACCCAGGCTTACGGCCAGCGCAACCCGCTGGTCGAATACAGGATGCAGAGCGCGGAAATGTTTGAAGATATGATCCGGCAGATCCAGAATGACGTCGTGCGCGCCGTCTACCAGGTCAGGGTCACTGCCGCCCCCAAGCGGGAAGCGGTGGCCAGCGATATGCAGGGTCAGCGGCAGAGAATGGCCGCCGTGGGTGGTGGCCGGGCCGCAGCGGCGGCCGGTGGCGGCAGATATGCCTCCGGTGGTTCCGCACCCGGGGCCCAGGCCCCCGAGCAGCCGCCAAAACAGGAACCGGTGACGGTGGATAAAGTGGGCCGCAACCAACCCTGCCCCTGCGGCAGCGGTAAAAAATATAAGAAATGCTGCGGTGCCTAGCGGGAGCCCGCGAGAAGATAATTATTGGAAAGCTGGTGATCAGATGCTAAAAGAGCACCTTGAAGAACTGGACCTCCAGAAGAAGAGGTTCGAAGAGATGAGGGCTTCTCTTTGAATACGATTCCAAACTGAAACAGCTGCGGGAGTCTGAAGCTAAAGCCGGCCAGCCCGGTTTTTGGGATGACAGCACCCGGGCCCAGGAATTTATGAAAAAACAGGGGGAGCTGCGCGAGCAGATCCGCCCCCTGCAGGAACTGGAAAAGCTAATCGAAGAAACGGAAGTCTACCTGGAACTGGCCGATGAGGAAGAGGAGGACCCAAAAGAGGCGATGGGCGAGGCCGGAAGCCTTTTGAAGGAGATCAAGGAGCGCCTGGACCGCCTGGAGCTGGAAACGCTGCTGAGCGGGAAATATGATTTCTGCGATGCCATTATGGCTCTCCACCCCGGGGCCGGGGGGCTGGAGTCGCAGGACTGGGCCGAGATGCTGCTGCGGATGTACAACCGCTGGTGCGAACAGCAGGGCTACGAGGTCGAACTGGTCGATCTGCTCAGCGACGACGAGGCCGGGATTAAGAGCGCCACCTTTATCGTTCGCGGTCATGCCGCTTACGGTTACCTGCAGGCCGAAAAGGGGGTCCACCGGATGATCCGGATCTCACCCTTCGACAC
>PWGD01000003.1 GCA_003554395.1 Syntrophomonadaceae bacterium | reverse complement strand
TACCACATTTCGTGCACTTTTCCATATCTTCCTGGGCTTTGCTCTTTTCATCCAAAAAAAGAGCCTCCCTGGGACAGAAAGCTACACAAATACCGCATCCTTTACACCATTCTTCTTTGATAAAAAGTTCCGCAGTATAATCTTTCTTTTCAGCTTGCGCCAAGAAAACATTTCCCCCTTTTACATTAAATATGGCAATACTTTTCAGTATTACCCCTAATCCCCCAAATAAAAATTTATCCTCCAGCCTGCCGGCAATTATAAAGAAAATTACACATTCTCTGATTATATTTAATATAGCCATGTCTAACTTATATTTTTCTGATATAATTATCAAGCCACCGGACGAAGCAGGGGCGGTCACTATACCTTCCCCTGCTTCAAAAAGCTCTCCTTTAACAACTATTTCTCAGTTATATTCAAAATAGCTACACCTTTTAAGTATAGATGCCATTTCGCAGCCAGCCCCGATACTGCATTGCTTCAGCCAATTTCTTGATCGCATACATGTAAGCTCCGGTCCGCATGTCTGATCCGATGCACCTTTCGCAGTAAAATCCGTATACGTTATTGAAAGCCTCAACCATTTTTTCCCGCAGGTGCTTATCGACCGTAGCAAAGTCCCAGCTGAACCCATAATTGTTCTGAACCCACTCAAAATAGGAAACTGTGACCCCGCCGCTGTTAGCCATAACATCGGGCACCACCAGAATATCATTTTCCTTGAGAATCTGGTCCCCTTCAGGAGTAGTCGGGCCGTTGGCCCCTTCAACCACAATCCTGGCTTTTACATCGGCGGCATTTTTCCCGGTAATCTGGTTTTCCATGGCCGCCGGGATCAAGATGTCACAATCAAGGGCGAGGAGTTCCTGGTTGGTAATTTCTTTGACCCCGGAAATACCTTCAAGACTGCCGGTACTCTTCTTGTGGGCCATCACATCTTTGATACTCAAGCCGGCCGGATCATAAATCCCACCGCGGGAGTCACTGATCCCGACAATCTTACAACCTTCTTCCTCCATGAGCAGGGCGGCAAAACCACCGACATTGCCGGCGCCCTGGACAGCAACCCTGGCTCCCTTTATGGGAATGTCAAGAGTCCTGGCCGCTTCCTTGGCAATATAAACACAACCGCGCGAGGTCGCTTCTTCACGCCCGACACAGCCCCCCACGGCGATCGGTTTTCCGGTGACCACCCCGAAGTTGGGCTCACGCATCATAGTAGCATACTCGTCAGCCATCCAGGCCATTACCTGGGCATCGGTATAAACATCTGGTGCGGGAATGTCTGTTTCCGGCCCCAAAACAGATCCCATGGCCCGAACATAGCCCCTGGACACTCTTTCTTTTTCCCTGATGGACATTTTACGGGGATCACAAACAACCGCGCCTTTGCCGCCGCCAAAAGGTGTGCCCACCAGGGAGCATTTCAGGGTCATCCACATGGACAGGGCCTTTACTTCATCCGCTGTTGAATCAGGATGAAAGCGGATCCCCCCTTTGAACGGGCCAAGAACATTATTGTGCTGTGACCTGTAGCTGGTAAATACATTAATCGAACCATCATCCATTTCCACCGGCACCGCGGCTTCCACAAAACGATTTGGCACTCTCAGATACTCATAAACATCGTTGGACATTTCCAGCTCTTCCACCGACTGCTTGATCAAACTCAGGGTTGACTTTAAGGTATCATCGGTGGTGGTTTTTTCTTCAACTTTCTCAGACATCAAATTACCTCCTGAACTAAATTATTTATTAGACCTCTCCGGAGAAATCCTTTCACTGCCCCGAAAAGTAACAATTACCGCTTATATCTGCTAATTGTTATTCGTATTAAACAAATTATATCCTTCTATGCTTACCTTCTTTATCTAAAAACAATGCAGCGTCTTTTCGTTAAAGACTAAACTTTACATTGATTTGATAAAAATGTAACTAAAAAACAACCTGTTTGTAATATATTTGTAATCTTAGTAGTTTATAATTTTATGTGAGTTGACCCCCTCTTTTTATATACATTCTTTAAGCGCAGTTCAAAAAACTGCGCTTTTTTTTGACTTACTTTTCTTAAATAAGAGCTTTCAACTCCCAGCCATTTCTGCATTCCTTTTAAAACAACCTCGCCGGTCTAAGTAAACTGACAATCTCGGCAAAATATATTTTTAATGACTGTTATCTTTCACAAAGCACCTTGGAATTGTAAACCTTAACCGGTCTAAATAAGTTGACAATCCAGTCTTAATCCGATACTATTCTAAAAAATATTTTGATGCAGGGGTAGTATGAAAAAAAATATTTTAGAATATCTGCGAAATAACCGGGAAAGTTACATATCAGGGAGCTATATAAGCAGGGAGCTCGGTATTAGCCGGGCTGCTGTTTGGAAACAGATCCGCCGGCTTCGCCGGGAGGGTTTCAAGATCAGCGCCCGGCCCAACTGCGGCTACCGCCTGGATGAGGAGCCGGATCATTTAAACAGACCCTTGCTCGAAGAACACAAAGTTTATTATTACCCGGTGGTTGATTCCACAAACCTGATCGCCCGCCGGCTGGCGGAAGATGGATATCCTGCTTATACTACAGTCATCGCCGATGAACAGCTGCAGGGGCGGGGCAGACTCGGCCGGGAATGGTTTTCTCCCCCCCACAGCGGGCTCTGGTTTTCCATAATCCTTCGTCCTGAGATGATCAATCCGGCTGCGGCCGCCCCGGTTACCCTGGTCACAGCAGCTGCCCTGGCCGGCAATCTAAATCATACCCACCACCTGCCGGTAAAAATTAAATGGCCCAATGATCTGCTGATCAATGGGAAAAAATTTGGCGGTATTTTAAGTGAAATAAAGGGAGAGCCGGACCGAATCGAATACCTGATCATGGGCATCGGCTTAAATATAAACCAGCAGGGAAAAGATTTTCCGCAGCAGTTAAAAGATCGGGCCGCTTCACTTTATTCTGAAAGCGGCCAATCATTTAACCGCACCACCTTGTTCCTTTCACTCTGGCAAGATCTCTGCCGGGCTTATAAGCTGTTTTTCAAGGAAGGCTTTGGCCCTTTCCGGGCGCAACTGCTGGCTTATAATTCATTTATCGGGCGGGAGGTAAAGGTGACGTGGCCGGAAGGAACCCTGGAGGGGCTGGCCTGGGACCTGGATCATGATGGTGCCCTGATTGTCAGGGATAAAAGGGGAGAAATAAGAACAATAAATTATGGTGAAATCAACTAAAAAAACCGCAAGTTCCGGCTCCCTGCCCCTGGGCAGGCTGACCATGAGCGCTCTGTTTACTGCCCTGATCGCCGTATTAGCCCAATTTGCCGTCCCGTTGCCTTTAAGCCCGGTACCCTTTACCGGCCAGGTGCTCGGGATTTTTCTCGCCGGAAGCCTGCTTGGAAAAAGAGCCGGACTTTTATCAGTAGGCGCTTACCTGCTTCTGGGAGCTGCCGGAGCGCCGGTTTTTTCACTGGCCCGGGGAGGCCTGCATATGCTTACCGGCCCCAGCGGAGGCTACCTGTGGGGCTTCATCCCGGCAGTTTACATTCTCGGCTTGATCATGGAAAAAATAAGCCGCCACAACATCTACAATAATGCCGCAGCCATGCTGGCAGCCCTGGCTGCGATCTATACCTGCGGAGCCTTACAGCTCAGCTTAATCATGGGATATAGCGCTTCCCAGGCCATTCTTGTAGGAGTAATTCCATTCCTGCCCCTTGATCTGCTCAAGGCTTTCCTGGCCGCTTCCCTCAAACTGCAGCTCAACAAAAACCTCCGCCACACTGTGCCGGGCAGACAGTTTGGCTGACATAATGCCGGAAGCCTGCCTGCCTGTTAGAAGGACAGGACCTTTGCTTGTAAAATGGGTCTCAAAGACCCTGCTCCCCCGACACAAGTTCTTCCTGGGCCAGCAGGGCGGCCCCGAGGGCGCCGACAATCTGGGGTTCCTGGGGGACAATCAGGTTGATTTTCAACTTTTCATTCAGGGCTTTGACAACAGCGCCGTTTTTAGCCACCCCGCCGGTAATCATGACCGGTTCCACCAACCCTACCCGGTGAACTAAACCAGCGGTGCGATCGGCAACAGCCTGGTGCAGGCCCCGGGCGATATCTTCCCTGGCCAGGCCCCGGGCAATCAGGGAAACTACTTCCGATTCGGCAAAAACCGTGCACATACTGCTGATGGAAACCGTTTCTTTAGCCTGGCTGCTCAGTTCAGCCAGTTTTTCCAGTTCAACCTCCAGGGCCTGGGCCATAACCTCGAGGAATCTCCCGGTACCGGCGGCGCATTTGTCGTTCATGGCAAAATCCAAAACCCGGCCGTTATCTCCCATTAATATTACCTTGCTGTCCTGGCCGCCTATATCGATTACCGTCCGAACAGCAGGTTCCAAAAATAGGGCACCCCGGCCGTGACAGGTTATCTCGGTAATCCGTTTATCGGCAAACTCAATACTAACCCGCCCGTAACCGGTAGCCACTACAAACTCGAGATCGGATCTTTCAAGGCCGGCAGCCTCAAGGGCTTTCCCCATCGCTTTTTCAGCAGCGGCCTTGCTGTTTGCCCCTGTGGGCAGGATCACGGAATGTAGAATTTTTTGCTGATCAAGGATAACAACTTCGGCTGTTAATGAACCTACATCGATTCCAGCTACCGGCATCTAAAAATAACCTCCATACTGGTCAGATTGTTAGTGCGGGAGCAGGCCGGTAATCCCCTTCCAAAGCTGATCACGGCCTGCTCCGGTCTGGGCGGAAAAAGGCAGCAACGACTCTTCTTCAAAGAGGCCCAGTTGAGCCCTGATCACCTGAAGCTGCCTGAGCAGAGCTCCTCTTGACAGCTTATCTGACTTGGTGGCCACGGTAACCCGGGGTATACTGTGCATCCGAAGCCAATCTGCCATCAGCTTGTCGTCTTCCGTCGGTTCGTGGCGGCAGTCAATCAGGTGCACGCACCCGTAAAGATTACTTCTCGTTTCCAGGTATTCTTCAATGATCGGCGCCCAGCGCTGCCTTTCTGTCTTGGAAATCCTGGCATACCCGTAACCGGGCAGGTCAACAAAGCATATTTTCCCGTTTAGAAGGTAAAAATAGAGGCCCCTGGTTTTGCCGGGAGTGGAGCTGGTCCGGGCCAGGTTTTTACGTCCAATCAGCTTATTGATCAAAGATGATTTGCCGACATTGGACCGGCCCAGGAAGGATATCTCCGGCAGTTCCCACCCTGGAAAATCATTAATATTATAGGCGCCGGCTTTTAACTCTGCCTGCTTGATTTTCACTTTTTCACCTTTTACTGGTTAATGGCGAACCGAGGAGTCGCCGGATTCTTCGGGCATTTCAAGGTCCTCTTTTTTGAGGCTTGTTTCCGGAAGTTCGCCTTTAAGGCTTTTGACCTTTCCGGCCAAAGCAATTTCCAGAACATCGTCCATATGCTCAACCAGTTTGACTTCAACTTTACGTTTAACATTCATGGGAATATCGCTCAAATCACGGCGGTTTTCAGCAGGCATGATCATATACCTGATCCCGGCCCGGTGAGCGGCGAGCATCTTTTCCTTCACTCCTCCTACCGGCAAAACCCTCCCCCGCAGGGGAATTTCCCCGGTCATGGTCACATCATTTCTGATCGGGATCCCGGTAAAGGCCGAAGCCAGGGCGGTAGCCATCGCAATTCCCGCCGACGGCCCGTCCTTGGGTATGGCTCCCTCGGGCACGTGGATATGGAGATCAACCTCTTCATAAAAGTTTTCTTCCAGACCAAGCTCTTCGGCCCGGGAACGAATATAACTCATGGCTGCTTTGGCCGATTCCTGCATCACTTCGCCCAGCTGGCCGGTCAGGGTCATTTTCCCCTTACCTCTCATCAGGGTTACTTCGATCGAGAGCAGATCGCCTCCGCTTTCGGTCCAGGCCAGCCCCGTGGCCACCCCGACTTCATCTTTCTTTTCCGCCACCCCGTAGCGGTAGCGGGGAATACCAAGATATTTCTGGAGGTTGTTGCCGGTCAGCCTGACTTTCTTTTCCCGGTCCTTGACCACTTCCCGGGCCACCTTGCGGCAGATAGCAGAGATGCTTCTTTCCAGGTTCCGCACTCCCGCTTCCCGGGTATATTCGCGAATGATCCGGCGTACCGAGCCTTCAGAAATCCTGAGGTTGTCCTCACTGAGCCCGTTTTCCCTGAGCTGTTTTGGGATCAGGTACTGCCTGGCAATTTCCACCTTATCCTCTTCGGTATAGCCGGGGATATGGATCAATTCCATCCGGTCCATCAAAGGCTGAGGAATGTTGAAAGAAGTGTTGCCGGTAGTAATAAACATAACCTGGGACAAATCAAAGGGTATTTCGATATAATGATCGCTGAAGACGCTGTTCTGTTCAGGATCAAGCACTTCCAGCAGCGCCGAAGAAGGATCGCCCCTGAAATCGGTGGACATTTTATCAATTTCATCCATCAGGAAAACCGGATTTTTTGACTTGGCTTCACGCATGCCCTGGATAATCCTGCCCGGCAGGGCCCCGATATAAGTGCGGCGGTGGCCCCTTATTTCAGCTTCATCCCGCACCCCGCCCAGGGAAATCCGGACAAATTTACGTTCAAGAGCCCTGGCCACTGATTTAGCCAGCGAAGTCTTACCCACACCGGGGGGCCCGATCAGGCAGAGAATCGGCCCCTTTAACTTTTCAGCCAGCTGGCGCACCGCCAGATACTCGATGATCCTTTCTTTCACTTTTTGCAAGCCATAGTGATCTTCATCCAGGATCTCTTCCGCGACATCGAGATCAAGGCGATCCCTGGTTTCTTCAGACCAGGGCAATTCCAGCAGCCAGTCCAGGTAGGTCCTGATGACTATACCTTCGGCGGCTGCTGGAGGCATTTTTTCCAGGCGATCGACTTCCTTGAGCGCTTTCTCTTCCACCTCTTCAGGGAGATTGGCTTCAACAATTTTTTCCCTGTATTCCTCGGCTTCAGCTCCCCTTTCATCTTTTTCGCCCAGTTCTTTCTGAATTGCTTTCATCTGCTCCCGCAGGTAATATTCTTTTTGGGTCTTCTCCATCTGCTTGCGGACCCTTAAATTAATTTTCTGCTCTATTTCCTGAATTTCTCTCTCACTGCTCAGGATTTCATTTAATACTTCCAGGCGTTCCCGGATCTCGATCGCATCCAGCAATTTCTGCTTCTGCTCGATCTTCATGCTCAAATGAGAGGCAATGGCATCGGCAAACCGGCCCGGCTCTTCGATATCTGAGACCGTAGAAAGAGTCTCCGGGGGGATTTTCCGGTTGATCTTGATGTACTGCTCGAATTGATTGAGGACACTTCTCATCAAGGCCTCAATTTCCTGGGTCTTTTCTTCGTCATCTTCAATGATTTCGGCATCCGCTTCAAAAAATAGTTCTGCGGTGTGCAATTTTAACACTCTGGCCCGGCTCAGACCTTCCACCAGGACGCGGATAGTCCCGCCGGGCAATTTGATCATCTGTTTAACTTTGGCCAGGGTTCCCACATCATGAAGATCATCTTCCCCCGGTTCTGCCACTTTGGCTTCTTTCTGAGCAATCAATATAATCCGGTTATCGTTCATCATCGAACGTTCCAGGGCCGATACCGATCTTTCCCTTCCCACATCGAGATGCAAAACCATGCCGGGAAAAACCAGGACCCCGCGTAAAGGCAAAACCGGCAGTTTTTCTTCTTTTGTCATAGCTAAAACCACCTTTATAAAAAAAGTTAAAGCGAGAAGCCCAGGTTTCTAACTATTCGCTTCCCGCTTTATATTATCCTTTTAATGGCCCCAATTATTGCCTGTTCCGGCCTGCAACCATGTCTTTAAACCCTATTTTAAGCTGATTCCTCTTTCTTTTTCCTTTTTTCCCTGGTGACCAGGATTGGCGCATCCCCGTTAAGGACCACTTCGCGGGTGATAATGCAGCGTTCAATATCATCCCTGGAGGGCAGTTCATACATGACATTGAGCAAAACCTCTTCCAGGATCGCCCTGAGGCCCCTGGCCCCGGTATTCCTGGTCATGGCTTCTTCGGCAATTGCCCGGAGGCTGTTTTCTTTAAATTCAAGCGTAACCCCGTCCAGTTCAAAGATTTTCTGGTACTGCTTAATTAAAGCATTGCGCGGTTCGGTCAAAATGCGCACAAAGGACTCCGTATCAAGGGGATCAAGGGTGGCTATAACCGGAATCCTGCCCACAAACTCCGGAATCAGGCCGTATCTAAGCAAATCCTGCGGCAGGATTTGCTTCAGGATAATCCCCAGGTTTTTATCTTCAGGGGTCATAACTTCGGCTCCAAAACCGATACCCTTGTTGCCAACCCGGTTCTGAATTATTTTTTCCAGGCCGTCAAAAGCGCCGCCGCATATAAACAGGATGTCGGTCGTATCAATCTGCATAAATTCCTGGTGGGGATGCTTGCGCCCCCCCTGGGGCGGAACACTGGCCACGGTCCCTTCCAGGATCTTCAGCAGGGCCTGCTGGACACCTTCACCGGAAACATCGCGGGTGATAGAGGGGTTGTCGGTTTTACGGGCTACTTTATCGATTTCATCGATGTAAATAATACCCTTCTCCGCTTTTTCCAGGTCGTAATCGGCTGCCTGGATCAGCTTAAGCAGGATATTTTCGACATCTTCGCCCACGTACCCGGCCTCGGTAAGCGAGGTGGCGTCGGCAATAGCAAAAGGAACATTCAGGATCCGGGCCAGGGTCTGGGCCAGCAGGGTTTTACCTACCCCGGTCGGTCCGATTAAAATGATGTTGCTCTTCTGCAGCTCCACATCTTCCACTTTCTGGCCGGCATTTACCCGCTTGTAGTGGTTATAAACGGCTACAGAAAGGCTTTTCTTGGCTGCTTCCTGGCCGATTACATATTGATCGAGCCCCTCGTTAATGTCCTGCGGCTTGGGAAGCTCTGTAAACCCCAGATCCGTTTCTTCGCCAATTTCTTCTTCTATGATTTCATTGCACAGCTCGATACACTCATCACAAATATAAACCCCGGGGCCGGCCACAAGCTTACGGACCTGTTCCTGTGTTTTCCCGCAAAATGAGCATTTCAGCTGTCCTTTTTCTTCATTAAACTTAAACATTGGGAGAAATCACCTCATCTCCACTTTAGGATAGCTTCTGTTAGGTCCTGTTAACCAGGATTTCATCAATAATACCGTACTTCTGGGAATCCTCAGCTGACATAAAGAAATCACGGTCGGTATCTTTAGAAATAGTTTCCACCGGTTGCCCGGTATGATGGGACAGGATGATATTCAAAGTTTCCCGAATCTTGAGGATTTCCCGGGCATGGATGTCGATATCAACGGCTTGCCCCTGGGCTCCACCGGCCGGCTGGGGCAGCATGATCCTGGAATGGGGGAGGGCAAAGCGCTTGCTCTTTTCTCCCGCAGCCAGCAGTACGGCCCCAAAACTGGCCGCCAAACCGACACAGATGGTCGTAATATTGGGCTTTACATATAACATTGTATCATATATGGCCATCCCGGCATAAACTGAACCGCCGGGAGAGTTTATATAAAGGCTGATATCCTTTTTAGGATCCTCAGATTCCAGGAACAGCATCTGGGCTACTACCAGATTGGCCACGTTGTCGTCTATGGCGCTGCCTAAAAAAATTATCCGGTCCTTGAGCAGGCGCGAGTAAATATCATAAGCTCTTTCGCCGCGGCTGGTCTGCTCAACAACCATTGGTACCAATACACTCATTATTTTATATCCTCCCTATATTTTTTTTATCTTTTACATTATAGTATCATATTTTACTTATCTTCGGTCTCTTCAAGATCCGTATTTTCGCTTTGTTCCGGCTCATCAGCTTCATATTCGGCTTTATCTACCTTATTTTCTCCATTTTCCTCTTCTTCCCCGCCTTTATCATCTTTCTGATCCGACGGTTTAACCATGGTGATGGTGGCGTTTTCAACAATCAGGTCAATGGCCTTCCGGATCCTCATTTCCTCCTTGACTGCAGGCAGGCGGCCCTGTTTTTCCAGGATTTCCTTGATCCGATCGGGTTGATCGTTATAATTTTCGGCAATTTCAGCTATTTTAGATTCTAGTTCGCTTTCTTCCACTGTAAATCCTTCTTTTTTTGCTATTGCATCAAGCACCAGGTTGGCCTTGGTCCGCTTTTCAGCTTCCGGCCGGTTCTGTTCTCGCAGCTCTTCCATACTCTTGCCGGAAAGCTCAAGGAACTGATCCAGGCCCAGTCCCTGCTGCCGGAGGTAATTTTCCATGTCGCCAACCATCCGGTCAATCTGGCGCTGGACCAAAACTTCAGGCAGTTTAACCTCCGAGGCATCGGTAACCTTTTCGATAAGGGACTCCTCGAGCTTTGTTTTCGACTGTTCTTCAGCATTCTTAAGCATTTTTTCTTTTAAATCGGCTTTCATTTCATCAAGGGTTTCAAATTCGCTGACCTCTTTGACAAAATCATCGTTAAGTTCGGGAAGCTGCTTTTCCTTTATTTGCTTCATCCTGACCTGGAAAGTTGCTTCCTTACCGGCCAATTCTTCATTGCGGTAGTCTTCGGGAAAAGCAACCACGACCTCTTTTTCTTCCCCGGGCTTAACTCCGACCAGCTGTTCTTCAAAACCGGGAATAAAAGAGCGCGACCCCAGTTCCAAAGAATAGTCTTCTGATTCTCCACCTTCAAAAGGCTCACCGTCGACAAAACCTTTAAAATCTATGGTCACCAGGTCGCCATCCCGGGCCGGTTGATCTTCCCGGGGCACCAGGCGGGCATTCTGCTCCCTCAGCATGTAGATGTGATGATCGACCTGCAGGTCGTCCACTTCTACTTGATCCTGTTCAGCTTCAAGGCCCCGGTATTGGCCCAGCTCGACTTCAGGCAGGACCTCGACTACGGCATTAAAGAGCAGGGGCTTACCTTCTTCGACCTGGACAAGCTCAAATTCGGGCTGGTTTATGGGATCGATGCCGGACTCTTCGAGGGCCTGCTCGTACGCGGGTGGGACCAGTTCTTCAAGGGCTTCCTCATGCAGCACTTCCGGCCCGAAACGGGTTTCTAAGACCCGCCGCGGGACCTTGCCTTTACGGAAACCCGGCAGGTTAATCTTTTTTACAACTTTGCGGTAAGCCCTGGCCAGCGCCGTATCGACATCCGGTGCGGCAACCTCGACTTCTAATTTAACCTTGTTGTCCTCTATTTTTTCATAGCGGTTTAACATATTTTGCTCCTCTCCTTACCATTCAATTCCTCTCAGTTCCTCTTATTATTATAAAACATCTATAAATTAATATTCGGCTGATCCATCCCCGGGATATGACCATATCCATAATTATACAACATAATTTCACAATAAAAACGCCTTTTACTCAGGCGTCAAAAACAATTATATCTTAACATAGAAAAAAACTACTTACAACCAGAACGCAGCAAGACTCTCCATATTTATTGGATCCGGATCTCTAAAACCGGGCCGGGTCAGCCTCCGCCGCTTCTCAGGCCCGCCCCCTCCTTTAAATTTTTGAAATAATAGCGATAAATCTTGATTATTATCTCAAAATATTGTACAATATAAAACGAATGAGCCTTCATTCATAAATCCTTATAGCCCCATCCGGAGGTTTTATGTGACTAAAAGAAGCGGGGAAAAACACCAGGTCATTCTTGACGCGGCCGTAAAAACTTTTGCCCGGGCCGGTTATCACCGCACCAGGGTCTCCGACATTGCCGGTGAAGCCGGCGTTGCAGACGGGACTGTCTACATCTATTTTAATAATAAGGAAGACATTTTAATTTCCCTCTTTCAAAATATAATGAACCGGTTTGTCGAAGAATTGCGCAGCGAGCTGGTCCTCTGCCGGGACGCCAACGAAAAGCTGGAAAAAATCATCGATTACCATCTCAGGACCCTGGGCAGTAAACCGGAGCAGGCCAGGGTTACCCAGATCGAGTTAAGGCAAATAGACCAAAAAATCAATGAAGGAATTTCCAAACCCCTTTTAACTTATTTCCGCTTAATCGAGGAGGTGATTGAAGAAGGTAAAAAGCAGGCTCTTTACAGGCCCGATCTTGATACCAGGACTGCCCGCAAAGTGATCTTCGGCGCCATAGACGAAGTCGTCACCTGCTGGGTCATGTCCAGCAAACCATATTCCCTTGCCGAATTGAAAAACCCTGTATTTGACCTGCTGATCAGAGGGCTGCAGTAAGGTTATAAACTAAGCATGATTTTAAAAGATAACGAGTCAACCAAACATGATGAAGGAGGTATTTAGATGGCCTTGAAAGAAATTCAAAAGGCTGCTGTTCTCGGCGCCGGAGTAATGGGCGCCACCATCGCCGCTCACCTGGCCAATGTGGGTATCCCGGTTTTACTGCTCGACATTGTCCCCCGGGAGCTAACCCCGGAAGAAGAAAAAAAAGGGCTGACCCTTGAAAGCCCCGAGGTCCGGAACCGCCTGGCCTACAATGGAAAAAACGAACTGCTCAAGCAAAGGTTGAATCCCCTCTACCGCAAATCCTATATCGAGCGGATTTCGACCGGCAACTTCGAAGACGACATGGAAAAATTAAAAGAGGTCGACTGGGTGATCGAAGTTATCGTCGAAAACATGGACATCAAGAAAAAAATATTCAAGCAGGTTGAGGAAAACTGGAGCGAGGGGACAATCATATCTTCCAACACTTCCGGCCTCTCCATTAATGAAATGGTCACCGATAACTCGCCGGAATTCCGCCGGCATTTCCTGGGGACCCACTTTTTCAATCCCCCGCGTTACATGAAGCTGCTGGAACTGATCCCCTGCGAGGACACGTCGAAGGAAGTTTTAGACACCATGCACCGTTTTTGTGAACGTGTCCTCGGCAAAGGCGTTGTCTATGCCAAGGATACTCCCAATTTTATCGCCAACCGCCTCGGCACCTACGCCATGATGTACACAATCAGGCTGATGCAGGAAGAAAACATGAGCATCGAAGAGGTGGATACGATCACCGGACGCCCAATGGGCCATCCCAAGAGCGCCTCATTCCGCACCCTCGATATGGTCGGAATTGATACCTTCTATCACGTTGCCAATACTGTATATAATAAGTCGGACGACCCGGAAGATAAAGAAGTCTTCAAAGTGCCGGAACTGCTCGAGAAAATGGTCGACAACAAGATGCTCGGTGATAAAACCAAGCAGGGCTTCTATAAAAAAATCAAGGGTGAGGGCGGCTCGGAAATCAAGGCCCTGGACTACGAAAAATTTGAGTACCGGCCCCAGGAAAAGCCGCGTTTTGATATCCTCTCCAGGACCAAGCAGGCCGGCTTAAAAGACGGCTACAAAATGCTGGTCGAATCAGACGACAAGGCCGGTAAATTTGCCTGGAACCTGACCAAGCGCCTGCTCCTGTACACCGCCAAATTGATCCCTGAAATTGCCGACGACATCGTCAATGTCGACCGGGCCATGCGCTGGGGCTTCAACTGGCAGCTGGGGCCCTTCGAAACCTGGGATATTATCGGGGTCAGGGAAAGCATAGAGCGGATGAAGAACGAAGGCGAAGAAATCCCGGCCAACGTAGAAGAAATGCTCGCAAAAGGCTTTGAAAGCTTCTACAAAGAAGACGAAAACGGAGCCCTTTCCTATTACGATTTCGAAACCGGGGACTACAAGCCGGTGCCGATCAGCCCCGAGGTGATCAGCCTGCCTGCCCTGAAAAAACAAAGCAAGCTAATCAAGGGCAACGACGACGGCAGCCTGGTGGACCTGGGCGACGGAGTCTGCTGCCTGGAACAGCACAGCCCGCAGCAGGCTTTATCGCCCCAGTTCTGGGAATTTATCCACGAAGCCTTGGAAGAAGCCGAGAAAAATTATATCGGCATGGTGGTCGGGAATCATGCCACTAATTTCTGCGTCGGGGCCAACGTGGCCATCTTGATGATGGGGGCCCAATCGGGAGATTGGAATATGGTCGACAGCGCCGCCAAGAGGCTCCAGGACGGACTGATGGCCATGAAGTATGCCTCGATCCCCGTTGTTACCGCCCCCCACCAGATGACCCTCGGCGGCGGGCTGGAAGTGGCCATGCACGGAGACCGCATGCACGCTGCTGCTGAAACCTACATGGGCCTGGTCGAGGTCGGAATGGGCCTGCTCCCGGGTGGTGGAGGCAATAAGGAATACTTGATCCGCTTCACCGAAGGGCTGAAAGACGACGTTAAGGTCGACCGCCTGCCTTATGTCCAAAAAGCCTTTGAAGCTATCGCCATGGCCACGGTTGCTACCAGTGCCCGCCATGCCCAGGAACTGGGCTTCATGAGGCCAACCGACAAGGTCACCATCAACCAGGACCACCTGCTCTATGACGCCAAGAACACGGTCCTGGCCATGCACCTCGAAGGTTATGAAGCGCCCAAGCCCAGGCCTATCAAGGTGCTCGGGGAATACGGCCTGGCCACCTTCAAAGTAGGGGTCCAGAATATGCTCTGGGGCGGCTATATCACCGAACATGAACAGAAAATAGCCAATGAGATCGCTTTTGTTCTCTGCGGAGGAAATATAAAACCCGACTCGCTTGTCAGTGAGCAGTACCTGCTGGATCTGGAAAGAGAATCCTTCCAGCGGCTCCTGGGAGAAGAAAAAACCCAGGAACGGATCAACCATTTCCTGAGCACTGGCAAAACTTTACGCAACTAAGGAGGTAAATATAATGAAAGAAGCTGTTATTGTTTCCATTGTTCGGACAGCTATTGGTAGAGCGCCGCGAGGAACACTGCGGTTTACCCGCCCGGACTACATGGGCACTGTGGCTGTAACTGAAGCAATAAGCAGGGCCAGGGGCCTGGACAGCGCCGAAATAGATGATGTAATTCTGGGCTGTTCGTTCCCGGAAGGAGAACAGGGCATGAATTTGGGACGCATAGTAGCCCTCCAGGCCGGACTGCCCGACAGTGTGCCGGGCCAAACTGTAAACCGCTTCTGCTCATCAGGCCTGCAGGCTATCGCCACGGCCGCCGAAAGGATCATGTGCGGCTTTGCCGATATTATAGTGGCAGGCGGCGTAGAAAGCATGAGCATGGTGCCCATGGGCGGCAACAAACTGGCGCCGAGCCCCCAGCTGGTTGAAAATCATATTGAAGCCTATACTCCCATGGGCATTACCGCAGAATTCGTAGCCCAGCGTTTTAACATTACCCGGGAAGATCAGGACCAGTTTGGGTTAAAAAGCCACCAGAAAGCAGCGGCGGCTATTAAGGAAGGCCGTTTCAAAGAGGAGATTGTGCCGCTGAAGATTGTCGAGCGCGAACCCGGGGCCGACAATAAGATTGTAGAAAAAGAAAAGACCTTTGAGGTGGACGAAGGGGTGCGCATGGACACCACCTTTGAGGCCCTCTCCAAACTGCGGCCGGCTTTCCACACCAGGGGCACCGTTACCGCCGGCAACTCTTCCCAGACCAGCGACGGCGCTGCGGCGGCTGTGGTCATGTCCTCTGAAAAGGCTGCTTCCCTGGGCCTGAAGCCAATCGCCTATTACCGCGGCTACAGTGTGGCCGGCTGTCCGCCAGAAATCATGGGAATAGGGCCTGCTGTAGCCATTCCCAGGCTGATGGAACAAACTGGAATTAAGATCGAAGATGTCGACCTGGTTGAACTGAATGAAGCTTTTGCCTCCCAGGCCCTCTACTGCATTCGCGAACTGGGCCTTAATGAAGACATTGTCAACGTAAACGGCGGAGCAATTGCCCTCGGCCATCCGCTGGGCTGCACCGGGGCCAAGCTGACCGCCACCCTGCTCCATGAAATGGAAAGGCGCAGTTCCAGATATGGTGTTGTCTCGATGTGCATCGGCGGCGGGATGGGGGCCGCCGGGCTGTTTGAACGCGCTTAATTGCAAAATGCCTGACAATATAACTGTCTAAATCAGGACACTGTGCTTAATCCTGGCGTAATTTTATGTTATGATTAAGGCACAGTGTTCTTTATATAATTGCCCTCCCCGCTTACCGGATAAAAATAGGAATGTTGGGGCCCTATCATTTTAGATAGCAATACTCTGCAGGCTTTTGCCGCCGGAACCAGGGCAGGAGGTTTGGGCAGGTCTACCCGCAGGAGTTTATCCGGCCCAATAAAGGCTCATATTATTCAAAACCATTTCGCCCGTTTGCAGGGCTGTATGATAACGGCTGCATAACCATATTCAATAAACTGAGTCAGGAGGAGAAAATGACACCGCTTGAGGAACTGCAAAGCAGAATTAACAAACTGCAGGCTGCCATGCGTGAAAAAGAGATCGGCGGGGCGCTTATAATCCAGAGAGCGGATCTGTTTTACTTCAGCGGCACCGGGCAAAACGGCCACCTCTTTGTCCCGGCGGAAGGTGAACCGACCCTGATCATAAAAAAATCGCTGCCCCGTGCCCAGCAGGAAAGCGCTTTAAAAAATATCGTCCCCTATTCAGGCTGGGAAGGCCTGGTGGAGATAATCAACCAATCGGCCCCGGAATCCACTCCAGTGGGCCTCGAATTAGATGTTCTGCCCACCAGCCTGTATTTCAGGTACCAGGAGAAACTGAAAAACTTCCGCCTGGTGGATATCTCCAGTTTAATTCGCCGGGTCAGGTCAGTAAAATCGACCTACGAAATCGGGCAAATGGTAGAAGCCGCCCGGCTCAGTGAATCTGTCTTCAACCATGCCCGGGAAATAATCAGGGAAGGCTTAACAGAAGTGGAATTGTCAGCCCACCTGGAATTTCATGCCCGCACCATGGGCCACCAGGGAGCAATCCGCATGCGCGGCTTTAACCAGGAACAGTATTACGGCCATGTCCTGACCGGTGAAAACTCCGCTGCCATAACCTTTTTTGACGGCCCGACCGGAGGATCAGGACTCAACCCCTCCTATCCGCAGGGCGCCGGCGCCGCCTTGATCAGGGAAAATGAGCCAATCTTGATCGATTTCGTCACGGTCCTGAGAGGCTACCTGGTCGATCAGACCCGTATTTTCTGTGTAGGCGATCTGCCCCCGCATCTGCATGAAGCTCACCGCCAGGCGGTGCGGATAAGAGATGCCCTGGCCGAAATGGGCAAACCGGGAGTAGCCTGCAGCGATCTCTATAAAAAGGCCGAAGAAATGGCCAATGAAGGGGGCCTGGCCAACCATTTCATGGGTTACGTGGAAAAAGTTAATTTTATCGGCCACGGGGTCGGCATCGAACTGGATGAACTGCCCATCATAGCACCCGGCTATGATCATCCCCTGGAGGAAGGCATGGTTTTTGCGCTGGAACCAAAATTCATCTTTCCCGCCGAAGGAACAGTCGGGATAGAAGATGTTTTTGCTGTCGGCTGTGACAGGCTGGAACAGCTGACAAGTTTTAGCGATCCCCCCCAGCTTGTATAGATTTCATAGAAAAAATAAGCATCCCTGATCTACTTTTTCAACCATAATCTACCTAAAGTACGCCAGGGATGCTTATTTTTACAGTGTTGATGGGAGCCTGACCGGCTCCCGGTGAAGTCCTATCAGCCCCTGCCGGTGTTGCATCCGACCACTAATAAGCTTATAAGTGTTATGGCTATAACTACAAGTGGATACAAACGCATCTTGACACCCCCGCTCCAGTTATTAATATTATTAATAACACAACTACTATCTATTAGCAACTTTAAATATGCGAAAAAGCACAATTCCGGTTTCGTTTTTTCACAGATTTTTTTTTGGGGCCGGGGGATTATGCAAATCATTTTATGTTAATAAAAAAAGAATTTATTTTTTCAGGGGCTGTAAAATAAGGTTTTTTAGAAGGCAAATACCTGTTCTGTTAACAGTATCCACAGAGTTATCCACAGGGTAGAGCCAATACAGCCGACTTAATAACCTATTATCCACATTATCCGACCCCGGTAACCATAATATAAATCCTTTTAATGGCAGTAAAAATGGCATGGAAATTGATAGGCAGCCAGTATTCACCCGGGCTTCATGCCATAACTGCCTGATCGGCCATGCTCTAATCATAAAAAAAGCTCTTTAAAAAAATGGAAAATGGATTAATTATCGAATAAGATGAATGGAAAATAATTATTACAATTTAAGGAGGCATCAGCATGAAAGTCAACGTAAACGATGATTGCAGCGCCTGCGGTATTTGTGAGGATATTTGCCCCGAGGTTTTTGAATTAGGAGATGAAAAAGCCGAAGTAAAGCTTAACCCAGTGCCTGCAGAGCACGAAGACAGTGTCCGTGAAGCAGCCGAAGAATGCCCTACTGAATCAATAGAAATCTCCTGATAAAAAATCATAACAGTTTCAGGCAAAGCCCGCTTACAGGCGGGTTTTGTTTTTCGCCTCGACCTATAAGGCCAGGGTTTTAACAGGCAGATCAGCAAAAAGGCGGCACTATTAACTCATATTCATGGCCAGCCCTTCGAAAGTGAAGGATTTTTATTCTCACTGCCGAATTGATATACAAATCACTTGCTAAAAGCTGCCGGGAGGGAAAGGTATAATTGAAACTGAATTATTTGTTACAAAGCATCTCGGTCCTGGAAAAGCAACCCGGAATCGCCGCCAAACCGGGACCAAATCAGGAGATCAGGGGCCTCGCTTATCACTCCCGGCAGGTTGAAGAAGGTTTTCTGTTCGTCTGCCTTAAAGGCTACAAGACCGACGGCCACCTCTATTTGGAACAGGCCCGGCAACAGGGAGCGGTAGCCGCCGTAGTGGAGTATGTCCAGGATCAGATCGATCTTGCCCAGTACCGCGTAGCCGACAGCCGCGCTGCCCTGGCGGCCCTGGCCGATTGTTTTTACGATCATCCCTCTTCAAAGGTTCACGTCACCGGGATTACAGCCACCAACGGTAAAACCACCACCACTTATATGCTAAACGCCATCCTGGAGGAGCAGGGCTTGAAAACCGGCCTGGTCGGGACGGTAATTGTCAAAACAGGCGGTATCGTCCGCCCGGCCGAATTAACCACCCCGGAATCACTGGATCTGCATCAAATTTTCCACCAAATGGCCGAACAAAATGTTTCCCACGCCGTGATGGAAGTATCATCTTCCGGGCTTGAATTGAAAAGGGTGGGCCATATCGATTATGATACTGTGGTCTTAAACAACATCAGCCGCGAGCATATCGACCTGCACGGATCTTTTGAAGCTTACTTCAAAGCCAAGGCCGGCCTGATCCGGAACGCAAAAGAAAACAGCTGGGCGATCTTAAATCTCGACTGCCCCTATACTGCTACTTTAAAGAGCGAAACCAGGGCCAAAGTTTTTACCTACGACCTGAAAAAAAGGGAAGCGGACTGCCTGGTGCAGGACCTCGACCTGAGCACCGGCCGGGCCCGCTTTATGGTTGAAGTGCAGAAAAGAGCGCCTGCTGATCTAGCTGCCGCCTATCCCGAACCCTTTAGAATTGAGCTTTCTGTCCTGGGTCTGCACAGCGTTTACAATGCTATGGCCGCAATCCTGGCCGCCCTGATTCTGCATATACCAGTTCCGGTAATCCAAAAAGCCTTACAGGGCTTTCGCGGGGTGGAAAGGCGGTTTGAGCTGATTTTTGAAGATGATTTTAAGGTAATTGACGATCACTTCGCCAATTACGGCAATATCAATGTAACCCTGGAAACCCTGCAAATGATGGACTACAAAAATCTCCACCTGGTCTATGCCATCAGGGGCGGCCGGGGAGTTACCGTCAACCGTGAAAACGCCGAAGCGATCGCCGAATGGGCGCCCAAGCTGGTTTTGGACAAGGTTATCGCGACCACCAGCGTATCCCATACAGATGAAAAAGATGTGGTCAGAGAAGAAGAAAGAGCAGTCTTCGAAAAGGTGATGGAAGAAGCGGGACTTAAAACAGAAATTTATGAAGAGCTGCCCGGGGCCATCGCCCGGGGCCTGGCAAAAGCCGCCCGGGGCGATGTACTATTGCTGGCCGGGTGCCAGGGCATGGATTATGGGGCCGGCCTCTGCCTGGAACAAATTTATCGTTTAAAACCGCACCTAAAGAAAGAAAAAGTTTTTGCCGCCCTAAAAAACAGGGTGGCCGGGATCTGAGCAGAAAGCAAATGCTCAGGACTCCTTAACTTCCACCCCACCCATGATCGCCCGGGCCTGGATCCGGACAATCTTACTGCTGTCTTCCCGGACGTTGCTTTCAATCTTCCGGCCGCCAACAATGCCGCCGTCTTCAAGGTCTTTAAAGGTCACTCCTCCTAGAACGGCAGTGCCGTCATAAATCACGGGCAGATCCCGGGGTATTTTTACCTCAATTCCTCCCATAATCGCCGTTAAATCGAGAACAGTTTCCCCCTCCGGTATCTCGGCTGAGCGCAAATCCATCTCTATCCCGCCCATTAAGGCAAAATAGCTCCCGCCTTCAAGTTTCCACGGCTCTGATCCCCCAATGTTGGCTCCTCCCATAAAGGCAAAGCGGCCCCCCTTTGCAGAGCTAAAGGCCCGGCCCCGCAAAAGGCTGACCCCGATTAAAATCAGGATTACCGGCCAGATCAGGTTCCAGAACATCCCGGTATCGACATAAAACAGGCCCAGGTTCCGCCCCAGAAAAATTACCCCTACCGCTATGGCAATCAAGGCTGTTACAAACTGGCCCCAGGAGAAAAAGATCTTCTGGCTGTCTTGAGCAGAAGTGGAACCGAAAGAAGCAAACAACCAGCTTAAACCCAGCACCAGCGGTATCACCGGCCACAGGCGCAAGATCTGCCTGACGTCGATCTCGATCCCTTCAACTAAATTGTTTAAAAGCAGGATCACCCCTATAACCACAATAAAAAGGCCCAGCAGGAACCTGCCGCTGACAAACCGCATCTAGATCAACCTCCATACCAAAAAATAGTTTAGTTTTTGAAACCGCATCCAATTATAGCATATTGATGATGATCAGGTAGATTATTATTGGTTTTGTATTAAGTTAAAGGATCCGGGCCCGCAATTCTTAATTTCAATGCGTGAGGCAAATTCAAGCCTTATCCGTTGACTTTTCAGAAAGCGCGTGCTAAAATTAACAGCGCAATAAGTTAATTAAATCATGCGGTGGGTGTAGCTCAGCCGGTTAGAGCGCCAGGTTGTGGCCCTGGAGGCCGTGGGTTCGAGTCCCATCACTCACCCCATTGCTGGGGCGTGGCCAAGCGGCAAGGCACGGGATTTTG
>PWGD01000174.1 GCA_003554395.1 Syntrophomonadaceae bacterium | reverse complement strand
CCGGCTCCTTTAAAAACAGCAGCTATAACATGCAGGGGGCCCATGATGATGAGGGCAGGAGCAATGATGCGGATATAGGATATGCCCATCTCTATAACCAGTGGATCAGCGGCAAAGAGGCCCATAATTGCCGGGGCCGCTGTGAAAGCAAGCAGAGCCATCAGGGTCTGAATAGTCAGAGCCAGCTTCATAGCCTTGCTGATAACTTCTTCAGTCAGTTCCCGCAAGCGCGCTCCCAGGCTCTGACCGACCATGGTGGCAGTCCCCAGATTAAGGCCGGTAATTAAGATAAAACAAAAGCTGAGCAGGCGCAGGCCGATACCAAAAGAAGCTACTGCTTCAGTGCCGAAGAGAGCCACGATCCACATCATAACCGCGCCGGTAACCGGACGGGTCATTCCCTGAAGACAGGCCGGAAGGCCTATGGCCAGCATTGTTTTGAACACATCACCCGAAAGCCGCAAATTGAAAAGACCCGGCACTTTCAGTCCGCTGGGCGATATCCTGCCGCTCAAAACAACATAAAGGATTAGAAAAAAGCCTATCGCCCGGGCTAAAAGCGAGGCCAGGGCGGCACCCAGGATACCGAGCGCCGGAAAGCCCGCCCAACCGAAAATCAAAAAGGGATCGAGGACAATATTGATGATGTTAGTAAAAACAAGGATACCCATGGAAGTAAAGGAATCACCCACACCCTGGAGACAGAAAGCCAGTCCGATTCCCCCGTACAGGAATAGAAAACTGGTGCCGGCAACCCGGAGGTAAATCAGGGCCTGGCGGTGGACCTCCGGTTCCACCTGGTACAGGGAAAGCACATAATCTCCTAAAGTAAAAATCAAGGTGATGACCAGCACAGAAATAAACACCGCCATCCAAAAAGTATGGCGGGCCACAAGCTGTACGCCCTCGGTATCCCCGCTGCCCCGGTAGCGTGAAGTAAGCGATAGGGTGGATACGGTGAGCAGATGGGACAGGGTAAAAAGCATCCAAAATATATTATGAGAAAGGGACAGGGCGGCTAACGCATCCGTCCCGAGCATGCCAACCCAGAAAAAATCGACCAGTTCAAGAGAGGTCTGAAAGATCATGAACATCATGACCGGCCAGGAAAGATGCCACAAATCGCGGTAGATCTTCTCTTTCTCCAGGGATACCAGTTTTTTCATATCCTGTTTCTTCCCTTCCTCCATCCCTGCAATTCGATAAGCAGCTCCGGGTTCCTTTTCACTTGCTGCAGCTTTATGGGATTGCCGAAGACCATTTTACTCGACCCTAAAGACAGCATTTAGATGATAAATCCCATCATATAAGGGCCTGCTTGCCCTACCGGCAGCAAACAAGCCCTTTTAGCCATGTTTTGCAGGACGGCCGCTTTGCTAAGCCTCCCACCTGAAGCCATGATTAATTTAATTATCTTATAACTACACCAAAACTTATATTAATGCAGTTCTTCATCCCCGCCGTCGCGAGCAATAATGTCCTGGTAATCATAAGTAAATTCAATTAGCCTGGTAGCCATATAAATCGGCGCTTCGAACCTTAAGGCCAGGGCAATGGCATCGCTCGGCCTGGAATCGACGACCAGGGTTTGGCTGTTTTGAGTTAGGTAAACTTCAGCATAAAAAGTGCTTTCCCTGATATCGGTAATGACTACTTTTTCCATTTCGCCACCAAGATTTTCACAGACAGATTTTAACAGGTCATGAGTTAACGGACGGGGAGGTGTTTCGCCCTGTAAAACAATGGCAATGGCCTGCGCTTCAAGAGGACCGATAGAAATGGGCAGAACCTTTTTTTCTTCGTCATCCATCAGCAAAACCAGGAAATTACCGCCCTGATCGGCCGTTACTGTTTTTACCTCCATCTTAATCACAAATAACATCCCCTCTCAACTCACTTTTCTGTATTCTATCATAGATTGATCAATCATTAAACCGGGTTAACAGGACATAGCAAACTGTTTTATGGGGCCTGGCTCTATCAATCTTTTTAGTCCGCAGCACTTATTAGGGCCAAAAATATTTAAAATAAGTGAATTTTAGCCACAATTAAGGTTTATTATGCTATATTATTCTATATAGTCACGCTGGTTTTAAAATTGATCTAAAAAAGGAGAGTCAGTTATGCACCATATTAAAATTGTTACCGATAGCACTGCAGATCTTTCTAAAGAGCAAGTTGAAAAGTATGGTATCAAGGTTATTCCACTTATCGTTACTTTCGGCACAGAATCTTTTTCTGACGGCGTAGATCTTTCGGCAGAAGAATTTTACAGCAAACTTACCTCGGGCAGCGAATTGCCGAAGACTACCCAGCCTTCCCCGGAAGTGTTCCGCCAGACTTATGAAGAAGTCGCTCCAGGAGATGAAGTTATTATCAGTGTCCACATTTCAGCCAAGCTAAGCGGGACCCTGAATTCAGCAGAACTTGCCTCCAAAATGGTCGAGTCCAGGGTTTCTTTAGTTGATACCAGGACCGCTTCTCAGGGTGTCGGGCGATCCGTGCTCGTGGCCGCAGAAGCTGCCCAGAGGGGAATGGAGGTTGAACAAATCTTGGACGTCGTCAACAAATCTATTGCCCAAACTTTTAGCGTCTTTGCCGTCGATACCCTGGAATACCTGCAGCGCAACGGGCGTATTGGCAAAGCCGCCTCCCTGCTCGGCTCATTGCTTCAAATCAGGCCCATCCTCTACGCTGATCCGGAAGGAATGGTCGCTCCATATGACAAGGTGCGCGGCCGTTCACAGGTTATTCCAAGCCTGGTCAAGGCCGCTTTAAAAAATGTCAGCACCGAACACCCGGTTAATCTTTCCGTAGTTCATACCGTGGCCGAAGATAATGCCAGGAAACTTTTGGAAGAATTACAGAAACACTATGAGATAGCAGATCTTCACATCGGCATGGTCGGACCGGCAATCGGGGCCCATATCGGACCGGGAGCGGTAGGTTTAATGATTCAACCCTCTTTTGAAACCCTGCTCGATTCTTAAAGCCCCCGTCGGGCGCTTGTGAGCCGGTTCATTAAAATTCTTTAACCATTACATTTATCGGGCTCCTGGATACTGGAGCCCTGATTTTTTTCTTGAATCTGAATTTTGCTAAATTGACACAATATTGACATATGATTAAATAATATGTATAATGTTTAGCAAAGGACATATCATTGAAAGGAGGAGCGCTGTGGAAAGCGTATATAAGGTAATCGAACTAATTGGCACCAGTGATAAGTCATGGGAGGAAGCGGCCCGGGTAGCGGTAAGCACTGCTTCGAAAACTCTTCGCGACCTGAGAGTAGCCGAAGTAAAAGAAATGGACGTGAAAATAGAAGAAGGTGATATTGTCTTCAGGGTTAAAATGGATGTCTCCTTCAAGTACCATGGAGAATAAGCTCCTAACTGTAAGTAAGGTTTAAGTTCAAGACATTACAGAGAAAGTGGTATCACGCCCGGTACCACTTTCTTGCATGCAAAAAGGGCAGTCTTTTTCTTCTTGAGGACCCGAAAAAACTCTTCCCTTAAATTTTTTGACAGAATAGATTTATCAGGTTAAGATATTTGTAGTATAGCTATAATTAAAATAGATATACTATTAATATTACCGGCGGGAGGTTGAGAACACTGCAGCTCTCTACAAAAGTCCGTTACGCAGCAAGGGCAATGATCGAGCTGGCCGTACGCTATAATGTGGAACCGGTCCAGTTAAATGATATTGCCTGCAGGCAGGATATTTCCGTTAAATATTTGGAGCAAATCATGGCCCCCTTACGGGCCCGGGGGTTTGTGCGCACTCAAAAAGGGAGCCGGGGCGGCTACCATCTGGCCGTAAAACCGGAAACTATTACCCTCTACGATATCGTGGAAAGCATTGAAGGCTCAATTGCCCCCGTGGCCTGTGTAGATGATGAATCCTGCCCAAGAATTGATCAATGTGTAACCCGTTCGGTATGGATGCGGGTTAAAGAGGCGATGAAAAAAGAATTGCAGGCCCAAACCCTGGCCGATCTGGCAAAGAAGCAGGAAAAAACTTACCTCACAAAACAATAAACAGATTTACTGTTTTCTGTGGGCGCAATAACCTTTCCTGGTTAACAGCTCTAAGGCCTGCTGCTGGTGATCCTGGTTCCTGAAACCGAGCCTGATGCTGCCGCCGGCCAGTTCGCGCACATGCATGATTTCAATAGCATCGATATTGATTCCCGCCTCTCCCAGCAGTCCGGCAAGATGGCCAATGGCCCCGGGTGTATCCCTGATCAAAACCACCACTTCATATAGTTCCGGGAGGATGCCCCGACCCCGGTAGGGAATATCCCGCCGGTAATCGCGTCCTTCCCTGAAAAACTCTTCAATTGCCTCCGCATTACCTTCAGCAAGGTATTTTTTGATAGAGTCAATGCTGTCCCTGAAAGAAGAGAGGGCCTTACTGAGGGCCCTGCTGTTGCTGAGACAGATATCCCTCCAGAGGCCAGGATTGCTTAAAGCTATCCTGGTGCTGTCCCTAAACCCTCCTGCCGCCAGGGTCTGAATTAGTTCCTTGTTTTCTGTCCCCGCCACGCTTTGAACCAAAGCAGCAGCCACCACCTGGGGCAGATGGCTGACTGCGGCAACAACCCGGTCATGAGTATCCGGATCGAGAATCAGGGTCTGAGCTCCGGTTTCCCGGAGCATCTTTTCAAGGTTATCCAAAATTGGTGCGGGACAACCCGGGGCAGGGGTCAGGACGTAAATGGCATTTTCCAGCATGGCCGCATCGGCAGCCATGATGCCGCTATCTTCGGATCCGGCCATGGGGTGCCCACCGATAAAATGAACCGAAGGTGGCATAAGCCCTGCAGTTTCTTCCATGATCCAGCTTTTTGTGCTGCCCACATCGGTTATAACTGCCCCTTCCCAGACAGCAGGCAGTATTTCTCTGAGCAGTTCAACGGTGCTTAAGACAGGAACGGCAAGGATGATTAGATCGGCTCCCCTGGCAGCTTTTGCAGGGGTGCCTGCCACTTCATCCACCGCCCCTTTTTTCAGCGCTGCTTCCAGGGACCGGCGATCACGATCGTACCCGGCAATCGATTCGACCAGGCGCCTTTCCCGGAGGGCAATGCCCAGACTTCCGCCGATCAAACCAGTGCCAATAAGGGCGGCCCGTTTATAGAAAAATCCGCTGTTAGAGAAGCCTGCCTGCATTTAAGGCCACTCCTTTTAGATCCCTGATTAATGTCTTGAACTGGGCCGGATTCAAGGACTGGGGCCCGTCTGAAAGGGCCTCTTCAGGGTTGGGGTGGACTTCGATCATCAAACCGTCGGCGCCTGCCGCAACAGCCGCCTTGCTCATTGCCGGTACCAGGGAAGAATGACCGGTGCCGTGACTGGGATCTACAATTACCGGCAGGGGGCTCAACTGTTTGACCAGGGGCACGGCGCTTAAGTCCAGAGTATTGCGGGTATAGGGCTCAAAGGTACGGATGCCCCGTTCACATAAAATAACCTCGTAATTACCGCCGTTTAAAATATATTCCGCAGCCATCAGCCATTCTTCCACCGTGGCGGAAAGCCCTCTTTTCAAGAGGACCGGCTTGCGGATTCTGCCCAGCTCCCGCAAAAGAAAATAATTCTGCATGTTGCGAGCTCCAACCTGGAGAATGTCCGCGCATGCGGCTACTTCACTCACGGTAAACTGGTCCATCACTTCAGTTACAATCAATAGTCCGGTTTCGGAACGGACCCTGTCCAGGTATTCAAGACCCTTTATTTCCAGGCCCTGGAAGCTGTAGGGAGAAGTACGGGGTTTAAAAGCCCCGGCCCGGAATACCTGGGCGCCGGCTTCTTTGACCGTATTGGCGGCTTCCATCAACTGCGCCTCACCTTCAACAGCACAGGGGCCGGCCATAACAATCAGTTCGCTCCCCCCGATTGTGGTATGCCCCAGGTTTATGACCGTATCATCGGGGTGAAATTCCCGCCCGGCCAGTTTAAAGGGTCGGGTGATGAATACAACCCGCTCTACCTGGGACATGGCCTCGAGGGCCTGGGCCGCTTCTTCGCGGCGCTGTCCGATAACCCCGATGATGGTACGCCTCTCACCAATGGAAAGGTGGACCCCGTAACCCATTCTTTTTAGTTTATCAGTAATCCTGCTGACATCATCCTTCGAGGCATCAGGATTCATAACGACAATCATTGGCTCAATTGCTCCTTTCGCTCAGGCCGACTATGTTTAGAGCAGTAGTTCGGCAATTTGAACTGAATTGGTGGCCGCTCCTTTGCGGATATTGTCCGCCACTACCCATAGATTTAACCCGTATTCGATGGAATGGTCGGCCCGGATGCGGCCCACATAAACAGCATCGTCGCCGTCGGCATATAGAGGCATTGGATAAAGGAGCTGATCAGGATCATCCTCTACTTTTACACCGGGCGCTCTTTTGAGCAGGTCACGGGCTTCTTCCGCGGTTATGCTGCCTTCAAACTCTACGTTTAAAGCCATGGAATGCCCGTTAATAACCGGCACCCTGACCGTAGTTCCCGTCAGCGCCAACCCGGGCAACTCCATGATTTTTCTGCTTTCGTTGACCATCTTGATCTCTTCCCTGCAGTAATCGTCTTCTACAAAAACATCCAGCTGGGGCACCAGGTTAAAAGCAATCTGGTAATTGCGCCGGGCTCCTTTTTGGGGGATATATTCAGCCTTCACTTCTTGGCCGTCAAGAAAAGCGCGGCTCTGATCTTTTAGTTCATCAACCGCTTCCCGGCCGGCCCCGGACACAGCCTGATAGGTGGCGGCAACGACTCGTTTAAGGGGGACCCTGTTTTGGAGGGGCTGTAAAACAACGACCATCTGGATCGTCGAACAGTTTGGATTAGCGATGATTCCTTGATGCTTTCTGGCAGCTTCAGGATTAACTTCGGGCACGACCAGTGGTACGTCATCGTCCATCCGGAAAGCATTGCTGTCATCAATGACCACCGCTCCCCTTTTGGCCGCCTCCGGGCCATACTCTTTGCTGATCGATTCTCCGGCGCTGAAAAAGGCATAATCGACACCGTCGAAAACGGCGGGCGCTATTTCTTCCACCCGGTAATCCTTACCGCCCACCATAACGGATTGGCCGGCCGACCTGGCCGAGGCCAGCAGTTTCAGGCCGCTGTAAGGAAATTTGCGTTCGGCCAGGACTTCGACCATCTTCTGGCCCACCATCCCGGTTGCCCCGACTACCGCCCCTTTAACTTTGTTCGCCATAGTGCACCTCCCGGTTGCATCCTGCGCTCTTGTTTACAGCTATCATTTTCTTATTGCCCAGGGGTTTCGCATTCCACTTCTGCTTCCCAGTCCTCGATCACCTCTGTAATGACCGGCTTGTAGGAGGGATTATTTTTAGCCCGTTTATCCCAGCTGCGGATAAAGAAAAATATCACGGCCATAACGGCAAACCCGGCCCCGACTGCATTAAGTTCCTGGTTACCGGCCAGGCCTAAATGGTCCGAAAGGGCCAGCCAGGAGAATATCCCCGCTATCAGGCCGCCCAGGGGGACCATGTAAAGCATAAACGATATAAAGAGCATCCTTCTATCGTCTGTTTCCAATAGCACCCGCTGGCCTTTTTCAGCCCGGATCGGGTTCAGGACCTCGATTTCGGCATCGCTTTTACCGGCTCCGCTTAAAATACCGCAGCGGCCGCACTTTTCGCAGGCCTGATGCCTCTGCATGGCCACTGTTGCAGTTTTTCCCTTAGTCTCGGTAACAAGCCCGTACTGTTCCATAGTTGTTCACTCCCGGGTATACATATCCGCCATCCCGGTCTGCTGAAGCCCGGTCCGGTTTATTTATAAATCTTAGCACAACAGCTCACCGGTAACAAGTGAAGGAGCCGGATCTGTTGTTGTTTAACAAAAAGGGCACCGGCCCCGGTGGGGCGGTACCCGAAAAGTTTCCTTTATATTTATCGCGGGCCTGAATTAGCCTTTGAACCACAGCAGGCCCCTGTTGTTGTTTGTGATCAGCCGGCCGATTATTTCAGGGCTAGGCAAAGGCTTCGGAAATCTCCTTCAGCTCGGCATAGCTGAATACCGGCCCATCCTTGCAGACATACATGTTCCCGGCGTTGCAGCGCCCGCATTTGCCGATCCCGCATTTCATCCTGTTTTCGAGCGTGGTGTAGATCTGGTCGTCTTCAAAACCCAGTTTTTTCAGGTTTTCCAGGACAAAGCGAATCATGATCGGCGGGCCGCAGGTTACGGCTATGGTATTCTCCGGGGAGGGGTTGACGTCCAGCAGGATCTGGGGTACGAAACCGACATTATGATCCCACTGTTCTTCCTCAATATCAATGGTCAGGTGACAGGAAAGCTCATCATCCTGGGCCATATCTTCGAATTCTTTTTTAAAACAGAGGTCTCCCGAAGTCCTGGCGCCGTAAATCATGGTCAGGCCGCCGTATTGATCATAGTTGGCCTTGACATATTCCACCACCGGCCTCATCGGGGCCTGACCGATCCCCCCGCCAATGGTCAGGACATGTTTGCCTTCCCATTCGTCTAAAGGAAAACTGTTGCCATAGGGGCCCCGGACGGTCATCTTGTCCCCCGCCTCCAGCTGGTGCAGGGCCTGGGTCACTTTGCCCATTTTCATTACCGAAAAGCGCAGGAACTCACCCTCGGTGGGAGAGCAGGAGATGGAGATCATGCTTTCGCCGACCCCCAGCACACCGATCATGGCGCACTGCCCCGGGCGGTGGCTCCAGTTCTTGCGGACCTCTTCGTCGTCAAAGACGACCTTGAAAGTCTTAATCGCCCTTTCACCGCCGGTTTCAAACCAGGTATCCTCTACTGTAGCATGGTACGGGATGTAGGGGTTGTCGTTGGTTTTCATAGCGCCTCCTTCACCTGCCTTAAAATTTCAACAATGTCGATATTCACGGGGCAGAGGTTGATACAGCGGCCGCACCCGACGCAGGCTATCACATCAAACTTATCGACATAGTAACTATACTTATGGTTAATCCGGTTCCTGGTCCGCTCCCGGCGCGAAGGCCTGGGATTGTGGCCCGAGGTATGCAGGCTGTATTCATTGAACATGCAGGAATCCCACATCCTGCAGCGCCTGGCAGCGAAGCCTTCCACTTCATCCTGGATATCAAAGCAGTGGCAGGTGGGGCAAAGAAAGGTACAGGTCCCACAACCGAGACAGGACGCCGAAACCCGCTGCCAGAGGGGGTCTTCCCACAGTCCGGGTAGCCCTTCAGGAATGCCCTCATGATCAACGCTGCGCTTGATTTTTTGCGCCGCTGCTTGGGCTAATTTTTCCTTTTCTTTATACCTGTCATCTCCGGCTTCCTCCAGGATGTCGCCCGCTTCCTTGAGCAGTAACTCGCCTTTTTCTGTCACCGCCTCCAGTAAATAGTCTTCACCCAGATCGGTCATCAGCAGGTCCAGGCCCTCTGTAGCAGCGGGCCCGCCGCCGACGGAGGTGCAAAAACAGTTTATACCGGGCTCAGAACAGGCCAGTCCGACCAGGGTAACCAGTTCCCGGCGCTTGAAATAGTAGGGATCATTTTCGTCCCAGCCAAAAAGCTTATCCACTATGGCCATGGAACGCGCGTCACAGGGGCGGACACCGAGTAAAACCGTTTCTTGATCCAGTTGTGGTTCCTCGATTTCTTTTCCGTCCACCTGGAAACGGAACATAGTCTCGGTCTGGGGGAACACCGCCTGCTTGGGAGGCACCCTGGTATTTCCATAGGCCAGGTCTGGCGCTTCGCCTTCGTTTACCGGGGCAAACCGCATTTCTTCTCCCTCCCCCTGCGGGGCCCAGACTTTTTTTCCGGTCAACTTTCCGACAAAATCCGGCCATTTTTCTTTTTTTAACAGCATCGCTGACATATCACCCACCTCTAGAGTATGAAGTCCTCGGGATCATCAGGCTTAAAACTGGCCTGGAACGGCTCGGCTTCCGGATCCAACCCGGGCTCAAAACCGTACTTATCCCGAACTTCCCGGGCCAATTTGCGATTCAGCTTGCCCAGGGGAATATTTGCCGGGCAAACCCGCTCGCACTCACCGCACTCTATACAGCGTCCGGCCAGGTGAAAAGCCCGGGCAATATTGAAAGCTGTATTCTCGGAAAAGTTGACCGAGCGGTTAACCCAGGTCGGGTTCAGGCGATCGAGTATACAGTCCTGGCAGTAGCATAAGGGACAGACATTGCGGCAACTGTAGCAGCGGATGCAGTTCGAAAATTGCTCCTGCCAGTAGGCCCAGCGCCCGTCCACGTCTTTATCTTCAACTTCGGACACACCTTCGTCTTCTGCCGGATCCCAGGTATCAACCGGGTCTCCCAGCATGATATCACTGATAACCGGATTGGGATAACGGCACAGCCGGCATTTTTCAGCCAGCAATTCATCCCTGGGGACTGCTGTTTCTTCGCCGTCCCGGACGATAATAAATCCGTCATCGCTCCACTTGACTTCTGCCGGTTCTTCAGTTTCAGGATATTTTTCCCCCAGCAAATCCGGGTCAACCATCCCCGGGCAGGGGCAACCTATTACAACCACCTCGTCGCGGTGGATTCCTTTTTCAACCAGCAGCTGGGCTACAGCCCGGCTATCACAGCCCTTGACCATCAGGGCTACCTTGCGTTTGTCTGGTTCCTGGCCGCGCGGCAGAGGCAGTTTTTCGACCAGGGTCAGGTAAGTGGCCAGGTTGGCGGTGCAGAGGGGCGAAAAAATTAACCCTGCAGCGCCTTCAGCTTCTTCCACAAAGCCCGGCGCCACCCGGTAACCGTAACTGCCTTTTTTCCAGCCAATCAGGTATTTTACATCTTCACGGGCCGCCACTTCGGCTGCGGTTTCGCGTAATTTGTCTAAATCCATTGTTTTAAAACCCCTCCTACCAGTCGATCTGCCGGCGCCTGAAACCTTCAAACGGACCGGCTTCACGCGCATCTTCGACGGTTTTTTCCACTACTTCTTTCCACTTGTGACCTTCAGAGGCAGATACCCAGCTCATGTGAAACCGCCGCGAATCAACCCCTACAAATTCCAGCAGGTCTTTCAACATGCCCAGGCGGCGCCGGGCAAAATAGTTGCCTTCCATGTAGTGGCAGTCACCGGGATGGCAGCCGGATACTAAAACCCCGTCGGCGCCCTGCTGAAGGGCATTGACCACATAAAGGGGATTTACCCGGCCGGTGCACATGACCCTGATGATCTGGACATTGGAAGGATACTGCACCCTGCTGGTTCCCGCCAGGTCCGCACCGGCATAAGAACACCAGTTACAGAGAAAAGCTACAATGTTAGGTTCGTAGTTGGCACTCATTTCATGACCCCCAATGCTGCTATCTGCGGTAATATCTGGCGATCGCGGAAAGATTTCGGCTGTATTGAATCAGAGAGGCAGGCCGCCGAACAGGAACCGCAGCCCTTGCACAGGGCTTCGTTGACTCTGGCCACTTCAATCTCGTGGCCAAAGCGGTTAACAGTTACCATCTCGATGGCCGAATAGGGGCAGATTTCAACACAGAATCCGCAGCCCCGGCAGGTGGCTTCATTAACCTCGGCTACCTGGGCATCGATAGTGACTTTACCCCTGGCCAGCGGGATCATGGCCGACGAAGCGGCCCCCTTAGCCTGGGCGACCGTATCAGGGATATCTTTGGGCCCCTGGCAGCATCCGGCCAGGTAAACGCCATCAGTAGCGGTATCGACCGGGCGCAGCTTGGGATGGGCTTCCAGGAAGAAACGGTCTCCCGACTGGGACAGCCTGAGCAGATCCATAACCTGGCGCATTTCCGCCCGCGGTTCAAGCCCCACTCCCAGGACCACCATGTCGACTTCGTCTTCAAGCGGCCTGGAGTTAAGGGTGTCTTCCACTTTTACCACCAGCTTATTACCGCGCTTAAAGATCTCGGACGGGTTGCCCCTGATATAGCGGACATTCTCCCGGCGGACCCGATCGTAGAATTCCTCGTACCCTTTACCGAAAGCCCTTACATCCATGTAATAGATCCTGATCTTGGCATCAGGCAGCTTTTCCCTGATTAAGTGGGCCTGCTTGGCTGTATACATACAGCAAACCCGGGAACAATATTCATTACCCACGCTCTCATCGCGCGAGCCGACGCATTTTATAAAAGCAACTTCCTTTGGTTCAATTTCCTCTTCCCCGTTGTTGATCAGGACCTTGCCGCCGGTGGGCCCGGAGGCGGATACAAGCCGTTCCATTTCCATGCCGGTAATGACATTGGGGTAATCGTCGTAACCGTACTCCGGCTTGCGCGAAGGATCGAAGGGATCAAACCCGGGGGCCACGATAATAGCCCCCACCTTGAATTCGACGAATTCATCTTCCTGTTCAAAGTTGATCGCTCCGGCTCCGCAAACCTCCTGGCATTTTGGCCCTTTACCGCACTTGCCCCGCTTCAGGTAGAGGCAGTGCTCGGGATCAATGGTATACTTGGCGGGGACGGCCTGGGGGAAGGGCAGGTATATCGCTGAACGCTTGCCCATCCCCTCGTCAAACTCACTGGGAAAACGGTCGGCTACCCGGCATTCCGTGGCGCAGTCTCCGCAGCCGGTACACTTGTCAAAATCGACATAGCGCGCCTTTTTGCGAACCTTGACATCGAAGTTGCCGATATAACCGTTAATTTCTTCCACCTCGGAGTAGCTGAGCAGCTCGATATTGGGGTGGCTGGCACAGTCGACCATCTTAGGGGTCAGAATACAAGCCGAACAGTCGAGGGGGGGGAAAGTTTTATCCAGCTGGGCCATACGCCCGCCCACGGAAGGTGTTTTCTCGACTAGATAAGTTTTAAAGCCGGCATCGGCAATATCAAGGGCAGCCTGGATCCCGGCAATACCGGCCCCGATTACCAGGGCGGCCGGTTCCGCATCAACTTCCGTTGATTCAAGCGCTTCAAGCAGCCTGACCTTGGCCACCGAAGCTGTTATGAGCTTCTTGGCCTTGGCTGTGGCTTCTTCCATATCCTGGTGCACCCAGGAACACTGCTCCCGGATATTGGCCATTTCAAGGAAATAAGGGTTCAGGCCCGCTTCCTGGATCGCTTTCCTGAAAGTCGGTTCATGCATGCGCGGTGAACAGGATGCAACAATAATCCTGTTCAGATCATGCTCCTTTATATCTTCCTTGATCAGGGCCTGCCCGGGATCAGAACACATGTAGGAATAGGTGCGCGCTACTTCCACGTTAGGCAGTTTAAGCGCATATTCTTCAACTGTCTCTACATCGACCGTCGAGGAGATATTAATACCGCAGTGGCAAATATAGACACCTATTTTCGGTTTTTCAATCATCTGGTTTTCATCCTCCCGCAAAAATTAGCCCTTATAAACACTAACCTTTGAGCTCTTTCAGTTTTTCAGTTAACGCGGGCACGACCTTGAACATGTCATCCACTATGGCGTAATCGGCCACGGCAAAGATGGGAGCCTCGGGGTCTTTGTTAACAGCCACAATAGTCTTGGCCCCTTTCATTCCGGCCAGGTGCTGGAAAGCGCCGGATATTCCGAGGGCAATATAAAGTTTCGGCTTAACGGTTTTTCCGGAAGTGCCAACCTGGCGATCATGGGGGATCCAGCCGGCATCCGTAGCTGCCCTGGAACCGGAGATATCGGCCTTGATTGCCTTGGCCAAATCCTCGATCGCGGGCAGGTTCTTGTCTTCCTTAAGGCCGCGGCCAACAGAAACCAGGATTTCGGACTGGGTAATGTCGACATCTCCAACCTCGGCTTCAATGTATTCTACGAATTTGCGGTAGGGTACATCTTCCTTAAAGGGAGACTCTATTTTTTCAACCTCTCCGGCGGCGGCCGGTTCAGGCGCTTCAACCGCGCCTTCCCGGATCGTAACCAGGCAGGTATCAGCCGGTTTAAAGGCTACGGTGGCATTAACTTTACCCGAATATATATTGCGAGTCGCTTTCAGGGCCCCGTCTTCATAATGCAGGTCTACAGCCTCTGCGATCAGGGGCAGCTTCTTCTCCACAGCCAGGGCCGGCATAAAATCGACCCCCTGGGCAGTCTGCCCGGTCATCAGCAGGGCCGGTTTCAGCTCATCAATCAGGGCGGATAGGGCCTTCTGGTATTTTTCAGCGTTAAAATCTTCGAAAACGGGGTCATCGGCTACCAGGACTTTAAACCCGTACTCGCTCATTTTTTTGGCCATTTCGTCCATACCGCTGCCCAATAAAAGCACCTTTACTTCGCCGCCCATTCCTTCAGCAATTTTGGGGGCGATAGCCATCATTTCAAAAGATATGTCTCTTAAAACTCCCTGCCGGTGTTCAGCCAGCACTAAAACATCACCCATTATACTAAGCCTCCTTTAACCAGAATGGACGCCAGTTTATCGGCTTTTTCATCAGGTTCGCCCTCGATGAATTCAGCAGCCGATTCAACTTCGGGAATATAAAGGTTCTCCAAAACTACCTGAGAAGCTTCGCTGCCTACTTCAGCCGGATCGATTCCCAGGTCGTCCAGGCTGACCACGTTCAATTCTTTTTTCTGAGCCTGCCGGATACCGCGGATCGGCGCGTAGCGAGGCTCGTTGATCCCGGTCTGGATGGTTAACACAGCCGGCAGTTCCAATTCCACTACCTCCATCAGCCCACCTTCAAGCTCGCGGTGGGCCCTGACTTTGCCATCCAGGACTTCCACTTTTTTTACCATGGAAGCATGATTAACCCCTAAGTATTCAGCCAGCGCCACTCCGGTTGACATGTGGCCGTAATCATCAGCCCAGCAGCCGGTTAAGATCAGGTCAAATTCCTTGTCCTTGATCGCTCCGGCCAGAACCTTGGCTACCATCAGGGGATCGTGATCGGCAATGCGGTCATCTTCGACCCGGACAGCCCTGTCGCATCCTTTGGCCATGGCCATACGGATCATTACTTCGGACTGCTTTGGCCCGATCGAAAGGACATCGACTTCGCCGCCCTTATCTTCCTTAATTAAGACCGATTCTTCAACAGCATAATTGTCGGCATCGTTGATGTCAAATGAAAACCTGCTGTCATCAACTGTTTTGCCGTCCGGATTGACTTTAACTTCGGCTTCGGAAGTATCGGGCACATACTTGATACAAACAATCGATTTCATAGTTTTTTCCACCTCCTGCGATATTAAGGCCTATCAGACTTCAACAAATTCTCCCAGCAGCTCCATTATTTCAGCTACACGCATCTCTTCTTCGTAACCCAAGCCTTTCATGGCATCTTCCAGGGTCAGGATGCAAAAGGGGCAGGCTGCGGCCACTAGATCGGCCCCCATTGCTTTGGCATCCTTGATCCTGGTATCCGCCAGCCGCTCTTTTCTTGATTCCGATTCCACCCACATTTTGCCTCCGCCTCCCTCACAGCAGAGGCTGCGTTCGCGGCTCCGGTTAAACTCAAGCAGTTCCACGCCCGGAATACTCTTCAAAATACGGCGCGGCTCGTCGAAGATACCGCCCTGCTTGCCCAGGTAGCACGGATCATGGTAGACGATCTTTTTCGGCAATTCCCCTTTCCAGGCCAGTTTGCCCTCCTGGATCAGCTCATCCATCAGCTGGGTATAATGAATAACCGGATGCTTCAGGTCGGGGAAATGGGTTTTATAGGTGGTGAAACAATGCGGTGAAAGGGTAACGATCCGGCCGGCGCTGAATTCATTTAGAAATTCGGTATTATCTTCCACGAGCATTTCAAAGAGGCCTTCTTCCCCGAGGGTAAAGACTTCACTGCCGCAGCAGCTTTCATCCTCCGGCAGGAAGGCATAATCAACGCCGGTTTTATTTAAAATTTTAACCATGTTTTTGGCTGTTACCTGCACCCGGGGATCGTAGGCGTTGGTACAGCAGACAAAAAAGAGGTTCTCCACGTATTCGCCCGGTTCGGCGATTCTAACATCGAGCCCTTCCATCCAGTCCTGGCGCATGGCCCGGGACTTCTCCCAGGGGTTTCCTTCCAGGAGCACGCTTTGGAGAGCGTCGCGAACCCTGGGCTCAACTTTACCGCTTTCTACAATCAGGGAGCGTAAACCGATCAGCACCTCCAGGGGTTTCAAACCCTTGGGGCAGCGTACCGCACAGGTATGACAGGCCGTGCAATCCCAGATTTCCGCCAGCCTGGCCAATTCATCCAGTTTTTCCTCGTCGTAGGCATCATTAACGAACTGGCGCACGTTCAGATCAGCCCGCACTGTTACCGGGCAGCCGCCCGTACAGCGTCCGCACTGGATACAGCCCAGCAGATCATATTTTTCGGTGAAAGTCAGGCTTTCAGTACTCATTATCATACCCCGCATCATAGATAAATTATTTTACAGCATTATTTCCGGCAGATGCCGCAGAGGACAGCGGCCGGCTTTGTTAACAAAAGCCTATGACGGTTGCTGCTTCCCACCTCCTGCCTTACAATTCTTGGTATTTTAATACGATGTTTAAAAATAAACAATATATAGACAGACAATTCTTATAAAACCTTGTTATACTCTTAGAATTCGACATCTCCCGCTTTTTTTCCTGCCTGGGTTTTTTAAATTCCTTAATATTTTACACCTGCAAATATTGAGCGCCTGGATGGTTTAAAAAACCCTGATCGTGCCTGCCTCTTCAGCCGTAATGCTGCCGACGGTATGTCCTTCTCGGCCTGCGGCCTTCAAACGGTCCAGGTAAGCCTGAGCTTTGGCCCCGGGGAGGGCAACCAGGAGCCCGCCCGAGGTCTGGGGATCGGCCAGGATAATTAGGGCATCGTCTTTTTCTTCTTCCTTGCCGGCCCAGGTAAGATGGGGCTGAATATATTCCAGGTTGCGGTAAGCGCCTCCCGGGATCATCCCCATGGCCGCCATCTCTTTAACGCCCGGGTACAGGGGGACTTTTCGGTGGTCTATTTCCGCTCCCACACCGCTGGTAACGAGCATCTCGTACAGGTGGCCCAGGAAACTGAAGCCGGTTATATCGGTGGCGGCGGATACCCCTGTTTCGAGCATGGCCCGGGAGGCAACGTCATTCAAACCGGCCATGCCCCGGATCGCCGGAGAGGCTTCCTCGAAACCGATCATTTCCCCCTTGACGGCGGTGGCAATAATGCCCGTCCCTACCGGTTTGGTCAGGATCAGGATATCCCCGGGAGAAGCGCCGCTGCCGGTAACCAGATGGCGCGGATCGATCAGTCCGGTGACGGCCAGCCCATACTTGGGCTCGGGATCTTCGATACTGTGACCCCCGATCACCACGGCTTCAGCCTCGATCACCTTGTCGTAACCGCCCCTTAAAATTGAGGTCATGATTTCAAGCGGGTGACAGGATGCCGGGAAGCAGATGATATTCAAAGCCGTTAGCGGTTTTGCGCCCATGGCGTAAAGATCGCTCAGGGAGTTTGCCGCCGCGATCTGGCCAAAAGTATACGGATCATCAACGATGGGTGTAAAGAAATCCACCGACTGGACCAGGGCCTGATGCTCCGAAATGCGGTATATGCCGGCATCGGCAAAACTTTGATCCCGGTTTAAGTAGTTCGGATCATCGAAAACTGGCAGTTGGCGCAGAACCTGCGCCAGGTCTTTAGGACCTATTTTTGCCGCTCACCCTGCGCTCTGGGTCATGGCGGTCAGTTTAATTTCCCGGCTGTCCATCGCTTCACTCCCTTTCCTCTAACTTTCACTCTGCTGCCTTGCTCTTTTCAACATCTAAATCCGGTCCAGTTTTAGGGCCACGCGGTGGTCTTCGACCCGCTTGGTCAGCTTCTGCTGGTCAAAATGTTCCAGCAGGACCTGGGCGTACTTGCGGGATGTTCCCGCCAGGTCCCGAAACTGGGCCAGGGTCAGGGTTTTGTGTTCGGCAAAATGATTGCGCAGCAATTCGATTGCTTTGCGGTAAGCATCCCGGTGAAAATAAAGGTCTTCGCTGACCTTAACCAGGCTTCCACTGCCCTGCAAATAGTTAAAAAACTCGTCCCGGCGGCCCGGATCCGCCCCGGCCTTTTCCAGGGCTGCTTTGGCCGCAGGGGGCTGAAGCATTCCTGAGCGGTACTGCTCGTTTAGAGCGTCGAGAACTTTCTTTTCCGCACCCTTCGGTTCGGCTTTAAAACCATAGCGGGCAACCAGGTCGCTTTTGACGGTGACTTTTTTCTTTTCCTGGAGGCGATCCAGCAGGGCATCGTACTCGCGCTGACCGAAAGCGCGGGGCAGGTAGCCGCGAAGGCGGGCTCTGGAGATACCCGGTGACAAAGGATATTGCCGGTGATAATTTTCCAGCTCGTTCAGCAGCTTATTTTCAAAATCCTGCAGGGTAGCGGCCGGCATGTAAGAGCTGCCAATTTGTTCGACCTGCCCCCGGGCGGAAAAATCAGCTAAGATGGCCCTGATCTTGTCTTGATCCAGGCGGGTTTCTTTCATCAACCGGGCCGTATCGGCGGCCATCAATTCTTCAAGCTTACTGCGCACAAAAGCAGCGTCTCCGCCTTCTGCCGGGGCCTGCTTCAACTCTCGCAGATGGTCGATAATTTTCCGGCGGAAGCGGCGGTGTTTTTCCGGGTAGGGATCTAAAACCATCCCTCCGCCAATAGTGGTCATCGGAGAATAAGAACGGATCACAAAGGGATCTGCGCGCTCGGCTACCAGCGGTTTTTCCAGGCGGCACTGCACCGGGGCGCTTTCTGCGGGTTTCAGTTCGTCGCGATCAAGCAGCAGCAGACGGGCCACGGTGCGGACCGTGCCCAGGAAAAAGTGAACCGGATCAAGGTTTTTTAAACGGCGTGGAGATCCGGGCAAAAGCTCCACCCAGGCATCAAGCAGGGAGGTCTGGCTGTAATAACCGGGGTTGCTGACCACGCTGCCCCGCATGATCTCGTCTTTTTCCACCCCGGAAAGGTTAAGGGCCACCCTGCTGCCGGCCCGGGCTTCTTCTACATCCCGGTCGTGAACCTGGATATTGCGCCCCCTGGCTTCCAGGCCCGGTGGAACCACTGCTATCTTCTGGCCAACCCGAACCGATCCCTGGACCAGGGTTCCGGTAACCACGGTCCCGAAGCCGGCGATTACAAAGGACCGATCCACCGGCAGGCGCAGGGGGCCGCTTGAACTGCGCGGTTCCAGGTTTTCGGTCATCAGATCGATCATTTTTTTTAATGCTTCGATCCCCTGCCCGCTGATCGCCGAAACCGAATGGATAGGCGCTGCTTCCAGGAAAGATCCTTTCAGCTCAGCCCTGATCTCCTCTTCCACCAGCTCCCGCCACTCCTCTTCAACCAGGTCAATCTTGGTAATGACCACGATCCCGTTGCGGATCCCCAGCAGCTGGAGAATGTCCAGGTGCTCCCTGGTCTGGGGCATTACCCCCTCGGAGGCATCGACAACGAGCATGACCAGGTCCAGTCCTGCAGCCCCGGCCAGCATGTTATGGATAAATTTTTCGTGGCCGGGAACATCGACCACACCGGCCATCCTGCCGCTGGGTAGTTTAAAGGGCGCAAAACCGAGATCGATGGAAATGCCGCGCTGTTTTTCTTCCTGCAGGCGGTCAGTATCAACCCCGGTCAGGGCGGAAATGAGGACTGTTTTGCCGTGGTCAACATGCCCGGCTGTGCCGATGATCAGCTGTTCCAATATGCCAACGCTCCTGTTATATAGTTCAATATTAGTTAAATATCAGGTGGTGTAATTAAGTTCCAGATCCGTATCCAAAATATTTATGTTAGCTGTTATTACCGGCAGGCCCGGTCAATGGCCCCAACTAAAGCTTCTTCCTCTTCCTCTTTTATGGTGCGGGGATCAAAAAGAAGCCGGTCCTGCTGGAGGCGTAAAACAACCGGCGGGCTTCCCTGTCTCAATTTTGCCACCAGGTCGGTAGGGGATTTTCCTTCCGGGGGCCTGAGGGCTAACAAGAAAGTGGGCAGCTCTGCTGTGGGCAGGGCGCCTCCCCCGACCCTGGAAAACCCTTCGATTACTTCCAGGTCGCCGCCTGCAAGCAAGCCGGACAGCTGTTCAGCCAAACCTTCAGCCCGCCGGCGCATTTCTGCAGGGGGAGCGGCAATCATAGTCCAGACCGGAATTTCCTGCTCCGCTCTTTCCCAGTCTAAATAAAGGCGCAGCGTCGCTTCCAGGGCGGCAACCGTAAACTTGTCAATGCGCAGGGTCCGGGCCAGCTGGTTCTTTCGGATCATGGCAACCAGGTCACTGCGCCCGACGATAATCCCGGCCTGGGGCCCCCCAAGCATCTTATCGCCGCTAAAAGTAACCAGGTCGGCCCCGGCGGCTATGCTGTCCTGGATCCGCGGTTCAGGAGGCAGATTGTAGGCGGTAAGATCCCGGAAAACACCGCTGCCCAGGTCTTCAATCAGGGGAAGGTGGCACCTGGCAGCCAGGGAAACCAGGTCTTTTGTTTTCACCGCGGCCGTAAAACCGATCATATGGTAGTTACTGGTGTGAACCTTTAAAAAAGCGGCCGTGTTCTCGTTGACTACCGCTTCATAATCGCGCAGGTAAGTTTTGTTGGTGGTGCCGACCTCGACCAGGCGGGCTCCGCTGGCGGCCATGATCTCGGGGATGCGGAAAGAGCCCCCGATTTCAACCAGCTGCCCCCTGGAAACAACAACTTCCCGGCCGGCGGCAATGGTGTTCAGAGCCAGGAACACTGCCGCGGCATTGTTGTTAACCACCGCCGCCGCTTCGGCACCGCTCAGGTCGCAGAGCAGTTTTTCCAGGTGCTCCTGGCGGGAACCCCTTTCTCCTGTATCCAGGGAAAATTCAAGGTTATTGTAGTCCCTGGCGGCGGCAGTTACCGCTTCTATCGCTGAAGGGGCCAGGGGAACCCGTCCCAGGTTGGTATGGATAATGATTCCGGTGGCATTGATCAGAGATCTAAAATTTGAGCCGGCCCTTTTTTCGGCCAGCAGGGCCGCCTCTTCAGCCAGGGCCGAAGGAGAAAGGTCAATTTGGACAGGCGATTCCGGCGAATTGTCCAGACTGGAGTAATCGCTGATCCTTCGGCGGTATGAAGCGATAGTTTCCTGGGCCGCTTCCAAAACCAGGCGCCGCGGCAGGTGGCGCATTTTATCTTCCAGCGGTGTTTCGCGGAGCAGGCGGTCAACCGCCGGTAGTTCCCTTAACAGGGATTTGTAATCAGTCAATGTTATAGTTCTCCCCGGTATCTAATTTCATCTGATCAGGCAAGCGTGATATCCACAGTAATTATATCAATATAATGCAGAACTTGACAACT
>PWGD01000125.1 GCA_003554395.1 Syntrophomonadaceae bacterium | reverse complement strand
TGGCATTGGCCAAATTGACCAGGTAGGCGCCGGCCCCGGAAGCCTGGAAGAAACAGCCGAACATGACAAAAACAAATACGAAAGAAGCAGCCACACCGACGGGAATACCGAACATGCCTTCCCCCGTTAGGTAAAGATGATCAATAACCCGCCTCAGGCCGTAACCACGGTGGGCGATCAGATCGAACATATAGGGCCCTAAATAAGTATAGGCTAGAAAAACTACGGTCACCACCGGGAGCACAAACCCAAAAGCACGCCGGGCGCATTCCAGGATCATTAGGACGGCTACACCGCCAAAGATAAGATCCATCATCACGGGGTTCCCGACCCGGTGGGCCAGATCTTCATAAAAGACAAAGACATAAAAAACCGAGACAAAACTCACCAGGGCCAGTAAAATATCGTACCAGGGCAGTTGCTTAAAGAGCTCTTCTTTCTTTTTACTGTAGGGAAAGTACAGAAAACAAAGAACCAGGGCTATTGAAAGGTGAGCCGAGCGCTGCAAGGTTGCCGTTAGCTGTCCCGCACCAGCGGTGTAAAGGTGAAACAAGGCCCACAGGGCTCCAATGATAAAAATTATAAGGCCTGCCTTGCCGCTCAGCTGCCTGGTCATACCTTCTTCAGTTAGTTTTTCTAATTCTTCTGGTAGTTCCGGAGTTTTAAATAGATCACCCTTCTGCACATAAACCCACCTCTCCAGTAACAGAGTATCAGAAACGGGGTGCAGGGCCCATTAAAGCCCTGCACCCCTTTGCGCAAAGAATGCTTTAATCAATAAGCCCCTGTTCCTGGAAGTACTGTTCCGCACCGGGATGCAGCTCAATGGGCATCCCATCAAGAGCGGTATCCAGGGTGATCAGGGTTCCCCTTTCGTGGGCGCCGTGAATGGTATCTATGTTTTCAAAAATCTGGCTGGTATATTCGTAGGCCAGGTCATGGGGAAGATCGGCATGGCCCACTACCATGGCCAGGACGGCTACCGTCGTGGATTCCGGAACGCCGCTGTAAGTGTCGGCCGGAATAACCTCTTTTGAATAATAGGGGTAGGTTTCGATCAGCCAGTCAATCTTATCATCTTCGATGCTGACGATAACTACATCCTTGACGATGGCCACTTCTTCAATGGCGGCGGCGCCCAGACCCACAGTAAAGAAGGCGGCATCAACGCGGCCGTCCCTTAAGAAGTCGGCCGCTTCACTGGCCGTTAAGCGTTCTACAGATCCAAGATCATCAAAAGTCAGATCATAGGCTTCGAGAATCTGCACCGCATTGGCTTCGGTCCCGCTGCCCAGGGGGCCGACGGCAACCGCTTTGCCCGCCAGGTCGCCCGGGTTTTCGATCCCGGCGTCAGCGCTGGCAACGATCTGGCAGTGCTCGGGATAAAGGGTAAAGAACCCTCTCATTTCGGGAACTCCTTCGCCTTCATACATTTCTATGCCATTGTAGGCATAATAGGCGATGTCGTTCTGCAGGATGGCCAGCTCGGCGTCCTTTGTCCCGATCAGGCGGGCATTGGCCACCGAGGCGCCGGAAGCTTCAGCGGTCAGGCTGATATTATCCATATTTTCATAAGCCACCCGGGACATGGCCCCGGAGATGGGATAATAGACTCCTGCTACCCAACCGGAAGCGATGGTCCAGCGGATCGGACCTACGGGTTCGACTTCCTCGGGATCGGGATCAACAACTTCTTCGGGTTCCTCACAACCTACAACCACCATTAAACTTACCAAAACAAAGACAACCAGCATCAAACTTAATGCTTTCTTAGTACTCATTTTTCAACCTCCTCGTTGATTTTTGTTTAATGTGAAACCGGTTTCTGGCTTAATTACATATTTCACCCCCCAGTAATGTTGTGTAAGAAGAAAAACTATTAGCTTCTATATTATTTAATGATATCTACCTCAAGCCTTGTATGCATTCTCTTTTTTATGATATTTTTCCTTCAGGATAATTGTTAAATTAAGTTAATAATTTAATATACATGAGCGGCTGCTTCTGCAAGGGCCTGGTCAAGAAGCTGGATCAGTAAATCCATTTCTTCGTTATTGATAATAAAGGGAGGAGCAACCATCAGGTAATCGCGTTTAGTAATATCAGCGGTCCGGCCCACGCCTGTATAGAGCATTAAGCCTTTATCCATCGCTATAGCCCTTGTTCTCTCGGCTATATCGATTGAAGGAGGATAAGACTGCCTGGTATTTTTATCCTGGACCAGCTCTAAACCCAGTAACAGACCCAGGCCCCGGACATCCCCGATGATGGGCTGTTTGCCGGCCAGTTCACGCAGTTTATCTTTTAGATAACTGCCTTTTCCTGTCACCTGCTGGAACAGTTTGTTGTCCCGCAGGCAGCGGTTTACAGCCACGCCGGCCGCACAGCTTACCGGGTTGCCCTGGTAAGTGTAACCGTGATTAAACTTGCGGGCATTATTTACAAATACCTCGTATATTTTTTGCTGCACCAGGACCGCGCCCAAGGGAGCATAACCGCCTCCGAGCGCCTTGCCAAGGGTAACCATATCGGCGCTCACACCCCAGTGGTCCATGGCCAGGTAGCGCCCGCACCTCCCGTAGCCGCAAAGCACTTCATCGGCGATCAGAAGCACATCATAGCGATCGCAGATATCGCGAACCAGGGGGAAATATTCCCCCGGAGGGACAATACCCGGCGCTGAAGTCCCGATCACCGGTTCAAGAATAAAAGCGGCGACATTTTCAGGGCCTTCTGAAAGGATGGTTTTTTCCAGCTCCTGCGCACAGCTGATCCCGCATTCCGGATAAGTAGATCCGCAGTAACAGCGATAACAGTGCGGGGGTGGCACAAGGGGAAACGGCATTACCAGGGGCGAATAGAGGCTGCGCCTCTGGATGTTGCCGGAAGCGGACATGGTGGCGAAAGAACTGCCATGGTAGCTGATATGACGGCCAATTATCTTCCATTTGCTGTGGTTTTTCCTCTGGCGGTGGTACTGGATGGCCATGCTGAAAGCGGTTTCGTTGGCTTCGGTGCCGCCTGAAACCAGGTAGACGTAATCCATACCGGCAGGGGCATCTTCCGTGATCAAGCGGGCCAGCTCTTCCTGGGGACGGCTGGTAAACATAGAACCGTGGGCAAAGCCGGTCTGCTGGGCCTGTTCATAGAGCGCTTCCGCTACAGCAGTAACCCCGTAGCCGATGCTGGTAACCGCGCAGCCCGAAGAGCCGTCCAGGTATCTTTTGCCCTGATCATCCCAGACAAAAACTCCCTCGCTTCTATCAATTAGTGGATAATTTTTCTCAAAGGAACGATAAAAGACGCTCGACTGGTCCAAACCATGCTCACCTCTCCTTGTTGATGTAACTGGTATGTTCATTTGCATGCCGTATTGACGCAAATTATTACTGCTATAACTATTAATTAAATATCAAGGTTTTGCACTGCGCGGGCGTTATCTTCAATAAAGATACGGCGCGGTTCAACTTTATCGCCCATCAGGATGCCAAAAATATTATTGGCCTGGATGGCATCAACCAGCTCCACCCGTTTTATGATCCTGGTATCGGGGTTCATGGTTGTTTCCCAGAGCTGATCGGGGTTCATCTCTCCCAGGCCTTTATAGCGCTGGAGTTGAAGCCCGCCATCCCGGTCCCAGCCTTTAAGCAAATTCTGCAGCTCTTCTTCGCGGTAGAGGTATTCTTCTTTATTTTTGCCCCGTTTTACTTTATAAAGCGGAGGCTGGGCAATATAGACAAAGCCGCTGTCGATTAACTGGTGCATAAAGCGGTAGAAAAAAGTCAGCAGCAGAACCCGGATATGGGCCCCGTCCACATCGGCGTCAGTCATGATGATAATTTTCTGGTAGCGGGCCCGCTGGATGTCAAATTCAGTCTCGATGCCGGTACCGAGGGCGGTAATCAGGGTCCTTATTTCTTCATTGGCCAGGATTTTGTCCAGCCTTGCTTTTTCTACGTTAATAATTTTGCCCCGCAGGGGCAGGATGGCCTGAAAGCGGCGGTCGCGGCCCTGTTTGGCGGAACCGCCGGCGGAATCGCCCTCGACCAGGAACAGTTCGCTTTCCCCGGGATCCTTGGAGGTGCAATCGGCCAGTTTGCCTGGAAGGCTGGATATTTCTAAAGCATTTTTCCGCCGTGTCAATTCCCTGGCTTTCCGGGCCGCCTCCCGGGCCCGGGAGGCCCTGATGGCCTTTTCGATAACCCGTCTGGCCACGGCCGGATTCTGTTCCAGGTACGCTTCAAGCCCTTCGTAGCAAATATTGTCGACCAGGCTGCGCACCTCGCTGTTGCCAAGCTTGGTTTTGGTCTGCCCTTCAAACTGGGGATCCATGATCTTGACACTCAGCACGGCAACCAGGCCCTCCCTGATATCTTCTCCGGAAAGGTTGCCCTGGTTATCTTTCAAAAGACCCATTTTGCGGGCATAATCGTTGATCAGGCGGGTAAGCGATATTTTGAAACCATACTCATGTGTGCCACCTTCATGCGTGTGGATGTTATTGGCGTACGAATAAATGACCTCAGCATAGCCGGCATGGTATTGCAGGGCCAGTTCCACTTCCAGGCCGCTTACAGAACGCTGGATATAGACGGGCTTGTTAGGCACTGTTTCTTTGCCCTGGTTCAGGTACGAGACATATTGGATAATGCCGCCATCATATTTGTATTTTTCTTCAAGGCCGGACCGCGTGTCTTTAAAAATAATTTTGGTCCCTTTATTGAGAAAAGCCAGTTCCCGGAGCCGTTGAATGATGATTTCATTTTCAAACTCAATGCTGCCAAATATTTCTGGATCGGGTTTAAAGGTAATGATGGTCCCGGTTTTTTTAACCTCGCCGATCTTTTTAATCGGGGTTACTTTAAGGCCTTTTTCATAACGCTGATAATACTTTTTCCCGTTGCGATGCACTTCAACCTCCAGCCATTGGGCCAGGCCGTTTACCACAGAAACCCCTACCCCGTGCAGACCTCCGGCAACCTTATAGCTGTCGCCGCCGAATTTGCCCCCTGCATGGAGGGTGGTCAGGACTACCTCCACTGCAGGCCGGTTTTCCTGGGGATGGTTCTCAACCGGGATGCCCCTGCCGTCATCGATAACCGTCGCGCTGTTGTCTTCGTTGATGATAACTTTGATCTGCTTGCAGTAACCGGCGGAGACTTCATCGATACTGTTATCAACCACTTCGAACAAAAGATGGTGTAAACCCCGGCTGGATGTGGAACCGATATACATGCTGGGCCGCAGCCGCACCGCTTCCAGTCCTTCCAGAACCTGAATATGTTCAGCGTTGTAATCATGATTGTTCTTTAGTCCGGACATTCTCCACCTCTTTAGATTAAAAATAGCCATAAAAAATTGCTGTCTGAGCCTATATTATTATAACATGTTTTAGGGAAAGATAGGGCAAAGGGTCACCGTGGCAGTCACCCGGAAGAATTATGCCGCCTGGAAAGAGTTAAAGGGGAAATCGGTGACATATATGCTTTTTTGTCGGTAATGATGAAAGATTTTACCTGATCATTACCGCTATAATTATAGAGCGCCTCGTGTGAAGCAGATTCCAGCACCGACCTGTTGACCTGAGCAGCCAGGGAGTCAAGGTTAAAAATACCGATTAAATCCCGCTTAAAAATAATTTTTGAATTGCCGATATGCAGAAACATAGTAGTCCTCCTGGACCATTTAGAACCGCTTTTTATGATTGATCAGTCTAAACTGTAATAGCAGGGGCTTAAAGAAGCTCCTGGCTTATTATTTATCTATGATTGTTGTTTTTCCTGCTTTTCCAGGTCGCCAATTTGAAAAAATATATCCTTTACCCCCCCGCTTCCCGCATAATGGTTTAATTTCTCGATCAACCGGGGCTTCATCATCGAGAGATGGTAAGCCCACACCGAATCTTTTACTATGACCCGAAGCAGACCGTTAGCGACATAATCAGCCCTGGTAACCTCGGACAGATCAGAACCGACAATTTGCGGCCATTTTTCAACAACAAGATACTGCTGATAACCGCGCCACAGATTATGGCGCCGGAGAATATTTTCAATCACCGGTCCTAACTGTTTCATCCCTGATACACCCCTGGTTAATTACAATATGCTTATAAGTTCTGTTTAATTTTTCGACCATGCCCTGCAGATCCACAGCGGAGGTTATAAAACACTGGCCGCCACTTTTGTTCAGAAAATCAAGCAGCTGTTGTTTCCTGGAAAGATCAAACTCCGAAAAAACATCATCCAGCAAAATAATCGGGCACAGATCGTTTTTATGGTGGAACAGGCTCACTTCTCCCATTTTTAAAGCCAGGGCAGCTGTCCTTTTCTGCCCCTGCGATGCGTAGGGCCTGGTATTGTAACCGTTGATGGATACCACCAGATCATCAAGATGGGGTCCCAGAAGGGTCGAACAACGCCTCAATTCCTGGTCCCTTTTGTTCAGAAGATCCCTGTAAAAAAGCTCTTTCATTTCTTCCCGGTCCCCGCAATACGGAACCGTGCTCGCATATTCCAAAGATAATTTTTCCTTCTCCTCCGTCATTTCGCTGAAAAAATGACCGGCCTCAATTTCGAGGGCCTTAATCATGGCGACCCTGGCTCTGATCAAACTAACGCCAAGCTCAACCAAGGATTGATCCCAGGGCGAAAGGGTATCTTCAAGCCTGGCCCGGGGAAGATAATTTTTCAGAACCTGGTTGCGCTGGTTCAGGACTCTTTGATAATCTTTCAGCTCTTTTAAATACAGGGAATCAAGCCTCGAAGCTTCCAGGTTTAAAAAACGGCGGCGGACGGAAGGTCCTGCACTGATCATTTGTAAATCATCGGGACTAAAAACAATAACCGGATAATTTTGGATCTGCGCGTAGCGATTAAAGTGGTCATTGTTGACCTTCATCATCAAGCGCTTATTGGAGCGGTATTCAACCTGAACGGCATGATTAAAGCCTTCTTTAATAAAATTGCCCTTTAAGTTGAAACAATGGCCGTCAAAGTAAGCCAGTTCATGATCCTTCCTGGTCCGGAAAGAACGATTGACAGAAAGAAAAAAAATTGATTCCAGCAGGTTTGTTTTACCCTGGGCATTATTACCGGTGATAACATTAAGAGCAGGATGAAAATGAACCTGCTGATAGCGGTAATTTCTAAACCCTTCCAAGGTTAAACGCTCCAGATAAAACAAGTAGTAACCCCCGTCACAGATCAGTTCATTTTTTTGATGGGCAGAACCAGGTAAAGGTAGCTCTGATCATCAACCAACCTGAAAACAAGAGGGCCGTCATTGCCGTGAAAATCTATGATAATCCTTTTTTCTTCTAAAATTTTCAATATATCCAGGATAAACCGGGTATTGACATGTAAATTAATGTCCTCACCGTCCTGTTCTACCGGCATCAATTCCTCCATGCTGCCCTCCTGGCCCGACACCTTTGCTTCAAGTTGGTTGTTATTTAAAACCAGATTGACGGCCTGGTTCTTTCCTTCCGCCAGCAAAGCGGCCCTGCTGACTACTTCTTCAAACATCCTGCGATCAATTACGATCCTGCTTTTGTAGGAGCCGGGAATAACTCCGCTCACATCGGGATACTTTTCCTCCAGGAGACGGGAAGTAAAATTGATACTATCGAAGTTAAAGGCCATCGTTTTACTGTCGAATCCAATTGAGACTTCCCTGTCGCTCTCTTCTATAATCCTCAGGAATTCTCTCATGACCCGGGCCGGAACCAGGCATTTTCTGCTCTCAAAGGACCAGCTCTGATTCTGGATCTCTTTTATAACCAGGCGATATGTATCGGAAGCGGTTAACTTAATTTTTTGGTCGTCGAAGGAGAACAGGATGCCGTTAAAAGCCGGCCGGGTTTCTTCAGCAGAAGCGGCAAAGATAACCGATCGCAGGTTTTTTTTAAATCTTTCCTGCTTAAATTGAAAACTGGCTTCCGGCGTAATGGGGCCAAAAGCAGCAGTGGGATAATCCTGGGCATCGGCGCCGTTCAGGTTAAAATGAGCAGACCCTCCCGATATGTCGATCCGGTAATTATCCAAGTTTATATTGATATTTACTTCGGAAACCGGAAAATAACGCATAATATCAACAATTTTGGGAGGCAGCAGTATTTTGCCTCTTTCACTGCCCTGGTATTCCATCTTGACCCTGATCGCCATTTCCAGGTTGGTTGATGAAAGAATCAGGGCCTTTTCATCCACTTCAAACAAAATACTATTGATCATCGGGACAGTTGAGCGGACAGGCAGCGCTTTTTCAGCTATTTCGAGGCAATCATATAACTGGCTGGAGCTGGTTGTTAATTGCATTAGTGGAAACCTCCTAAATTGTTATTAACAACTTTTTTACACAATGTTAATATATAAAAAGATATATATAAAACTAGTATTAATAGTAGAGTCTGTGTGTAATGTTAATAACTATTTTTTTATTCCCTAAAGCTTCTCTTGACAGCTTAAAATGAACAGCTATCAGAAATATTAAATGTGGATAAGCTATTTAAATACTGTTCAAAGATCAGGACAGGATGATAATAAAAATTAAGGACTTAAAAAAACACAGCTTATCCACAGCTTATTCAGGAGTTATCAAGGATTTTATTTTTAATTAATTCGACCTGGTGCTTAAAATCGTTGTCGCCGGCAATCATGCCATCTATTTTCTTAAAGGCGTGCAGCACGGTGGTATGGTCTCTTCCCCCGAATTCTTCCCCTATTTTAGGTAATGAAAGATCGGTAAGCATCCGGCATAAATACATGGCCACCTGCCTGGTTAAGGCGATATCCTGGGTCCTTTTTTTTGATATTATCTCTTCGCTCTTAATATTAAATTCGGTGGCGGTAATTCCTATAACGTTTCTGATAGTGATGTTTTTCTGGCGGGTGAAAATAATATCCTGCAGGGCCGATTCCGTCATTTCAAGATTGATCGGAGCATCGGAAAGGGAAGCGTAAGCCACTATGCGGATTAAGGCCCCTTCCAGCTCACGAATATTGGTTACTATTTTTTCTGCTATATAGTAAATGACCTGGTCCGGAATATCGATGCCGTCGGATAAAGCTTTTTTCTTCAAAATAGCCGTCCTGGTTTCCAGATCAGGAGGCTGCAGATCAGTAATCAGGCCCCATTCAAAGCGGGATCGAAGCCGATCCTCCAGGGTGGGAATCTCCTTTGGCGGTCGATCGCTGGAAATTATGATCTGCCTGTTATTGTCGTGCAGGGCATTGAAAGTATGAAAAAACTCCTCCTGGGTTTGTTCTTTTCCCGCTAAAAACTGAACATCGTCAATTAAAAGAATATCCATGTTGCGGTATTTATTTCTGAAATCAAGAGTTTTATTATCCCTGATGGAATTGATAAACTCGTTGGTAAATTTTTCTGAGGAAAAATAAAAAACCCTGGAATAGCCGTGCTTAATTAAGGTGTACTGGCCGATGGCATGCAGAAGGTGGGTTTTTCCCAGGCCGACGCCGCCGTAGATAAAGAGCGGATTATAGGCCCGGGCGGGGCTTTCAGCCACCGCCTGTGAAGCGGCATGGGAAAGGCGGTTGCAGGCGCCCACCACAAAGGTATCAAAAGTGTAACGGGGGTTGAAAGTGGAGATGTATTTTTGTTTTAAATGTTCTTCCTCGTTTTGGTTGAAATTATAAGACGGCCGGTTGTGAGTTACCGGCGCAGAATGGTCGAAGATGCCCCCCTGTTCCGGGCCCTCATCTGGCAATTTCGGATCGCCTTTGTCTTCAAATTCTGCAGCGACAATGAAATTAACATTACAATCTTCCCCGCTTACATCTTTTAAAGCGTTAACAATTTGGCCCCTGTATCTTGTTTCAAACCATTCCTTGGTAAAATCATTGGGGACTTCGATAACCATGCAGTTATTTTCCAGGGAAACGGGCTTGGTCAGATTAAACCAGGTTTCAAAACTGGGCTTGTTCAATTCTTTGCTCAGTTCAGAAAGGATCAACTGCCAGGTTTCGTTTAAATGGCTGTTCATAAAAAAAACCTCCTAAAGGAGCAAGAAATGGCAAGTTATCAACAAAAATAAATGTTATTAACAGAAGCTGTGGATAAGTGCGGTTTTTCATAAAAACTATCCTGCTTTTTAAAGATATATTAACAGATATCCACAGCAACTGCAAAGGTAATCTGCTTTATATTAAGGACTGGGTTAGAAGATTATTAAGATATCCTCCCCGAAACAGGAAAATATAAGCTTTGATCGACTTTTGTTGCCTTGACACCTGTGCTTTAATTACTGTATAATTTCCCTTGATTCTGGGTGCAATTTTGAATGCTAAAAGAAGGGGTTTATTAACAATGAAGCGAACTTACCAACCTAAGAAAAGAAAAAGAAAAAAAGTCCACGGATTCCTGCGAAGAATGAGAACCCATGCCGGCAGGCAGGTAATTAGAAGAAGAAGAAAGAGAATGAGGAAAAAAGTAAGCGCTTGAAAGGTTCAGGGCAATCTTTGAGGCTTAAAAAAAATTGGGAATTTAAAAGGGTCTATCGAAACGGCAGGACGGTGGTGTCCAGAAAAATCGTCCTTTATTACTGCCCTAACGGAAAAGAATACAACCGGCTTGGTTTTTCAATCAGCAAAAAAGTGGGGAAAAGTGTGGTCCGCAATAAAATCAGAAGAATTTACCGGGAAGCCTATGGTCGGATTGAAAGCCAGTTGAAAAAAGGATATGATTTTATTTTAATTGCGCGAAAACCGGCAGTAGATGTTTCGTTTCAGGAAGCTTGCAAGGAGTTGTATAATCTATGCCGGAAAGGAAAATTGCTTCAGAAAAAATATTGAATGTAGCAGAGCGCCCGGCAACTTTGATTTGCCTGGCGCTGATCAGGTTTTACAGGTTATTTATTTCTCCTTTAAAACCTCCGGTCTGCAGATTTTATCCCACCTGTTCTCAATACACCTATGAAGCAGTTTTAAAATATGGTTTTTTTAAAGGGCTCTTTATGGGCCTGAAAAGGGTTTTAAGCTGCCACCCTTTTAATCCCGGCGGTTACCACCCGGTAGAGTAATTGGAGTTAAGGAGGAGAAATAATGATAGATGCAATAGCTGAGTTATTCGGCGGAGTGATCACTTTTATCTATTCCTATGTTCCCAACTTCGGGGCCACGATCATCATCCTGACCGTGATCGTGAAACTGGTCACTTTTCCTTTAAATAACAAGCAGATCCAGACTACCAGAAGGATGCAGATGCTGCAGCCTGAAATGAAAAGGATCCAGCAAAAATATAAAGACGACAAGCAAAAACAAAACCAGGCTGTCAGCGAGTTCATGAAGGAAAATAATATGAACCCCCTGGCCGGATGCCTGCCCCTGCTGATCCAGCTGCCCATCCTGATCGGAATCTTTCGCATTTTAAGGGAACCGGATCATTTTTTGAACATGGAAGAAATTAACAGATATTTGTTCCAGGGCCCTGAATTGATCGACCTGATGGCGATTCCAACCGTGGGCTTTGACAATTTTTTGGGCGACATCAGCATTTATTACATCTTCCCCCTGATTGCCGGGGCCACGACCTACTTATATTCTAAAATGTCCACGCCGGCAGAAGGCAGCCAGAAAATGATGGTCTATATGATGCCGGCCATGATTACAGTGTTCAGTTTTAGTTTTCCCATCGGGCTGGTCATCTACTGGACCATGAACAACCTATTTTCAATTGGCCAGCATAAGTTTATTAACTACCTGGACAACAGGAAAGAAGAAAAAGAGCCCACGGGCAAGGTCAAAGAAAAAGATGGGTCCGTCAATAATAAAGAAAAAGCAGCGGACAAAGACACCCCCAAGGCGGTGGAGGGTAATGATAGAAGCAAGCAGGTAAAAAAAGCAAAGAAAGAACATGAGGGCGAATTCTTCAAGGTAGGGCCGGAAAAAGATCCGGCAAGCACGGCCGAGGCAGCAGCAGGTGGCGCAAAAAGCGCTTCCGGCCAGGATGGTAGAACCAAAAAAAAGAAAAAAGGGCGGGGTAAGCGATGAACGAATGTGAGGCAACAGGAAAAACAGTGGATGAAGCTGTTGAAAAGGCCCTTACTTCTCTTGGCATAAAAAGAAATAACGCAGTGATCGATATTAAAGAAGAACCGAACCAGGGGCTGCTGGGTTTGCTGGGGGGCAAAGATGCCAGGGTAGTGGTTAAGCCTGATAAAACGCCCGGTAACTATATTAAAGCCTATGTGGAAGATCTGCTCGGGTTCATGAATATTGACGGCAAGGTAATCGTCAGTGAAGATGAAGAAAAACTGAAAGCCGAAATATTTGGCCAGGATGTGGGCAGCCTGATTGGACGCCGGGGGAAAACTCTCAGTGACCTGCAGTACCTGGTGAGTATTATAGTTAGAAGGCAATTTAGGGAACTCAAAAAAATGATCGTTCTTGACGTGGAGAATTACCGAGAAAGACGTGAAAAAACCCTGATCCAGCTGGCCAAAAGCGTGGCCAGGAGAGTAGCGGAAGAAGGGATTGAAAAGGCGCTTGAACCGATGAACCCCCAGGAAAGAAGGGTTATCCACCTGGCTTTACAGGATTACCCGGGTGTGACCACAACCAGCAGCGGGGAGGAACCCAACCGGAAAGTGGTTATTGTTCCACGTTAAACATTTTCTCAGGCGCCGCCCCTCGACGGGGCGGTTTTTTTATAAACAATCAACAGTAAAGGGGGACCGCCTGTGTCTGAAAATGATACCATTGCCGCGATCAGCACTCCGCTTGGCGAAGGCGGAATAGGTATAGTCCGTCTCAGTGGTCCGCAAGCATTTAGCATTGTTGAGCGGATCCTGGACTGTTCTAAAAAAAACAGCCCGGATTTCCCCCGGCCCCGTTACCTTTATTACGGGCATATCAAAGATTTTAGGGGTGCCGTAATCGATGAAGTGCTGGTCGCTTTTATGCCGGCCCCCCATACCTATACCAGGGAAGATATAGTAGAGATTAATTGCCACAGCGGGATTTTTACGCTCCGCGCTGTGCACAGACTGGTCCTGGCAGCGGGGGCAAGGACGGCAGAGGCGGGTGAATTTACCAAAAGGGCTTTCATCAACGGAAGAATCGACCTCAGCCAGGCAGAGGCAGTTTTAAGCATGATCCGGGCCCGTTCAGAAGAAGCGGTGAAAGTAGCGGCCAGGGGCTTGCAGGGGGAGTTGATGGACAGGATTGAAGCGGCCAGGGAGCAAATAATCACCCTGAGGGCGCCCCTGGAAGCTTCCTTTGATTACCCTGAAGAATTTGATGAAGATGAATTTGACTACAGGACCCTGGAAAAAAAACTGGCCACTTTAAAGGCAGACCTCCATGAAATGCTGAAGGGGGCTGAAAAGAACAGGGCTTACCAGGAAGGCGTATCTGTGGCGATCATAGGCAAACCCAATGTAGGCAAATCTTCACTGCTGAACGCTTTACTGCAGCAGCAAAGGGCCATTGTTCATGAGATCCCCGGCACCACCCGGGATTTGCTGGAAGGATATCTGAACCTGGGAGGATATCCGATCAGGCTGGTTGATACCGCCGGCATCCAGGGGACCAGTGATCCCGTCGAAAAACAAGGCATTGATTTATCCCGTTCCGCGGCGGGTCTGGCCCGCTTAATTATTCTGGTTTTTGACGGATCTGCCGGTTGGACCGAGGCGGACGAGGAAATAGCCGGCATCAGGCGCCTGGAACAAGGGCTGGTCGTCGTGATCAATAAAAGGGATCTTGAACCAAAACTAAAACCGGAGTTAATCAGCAGCCGCTTTCCGGAGATCAGCATCGTGGAAACTTCAGCAGTTCAGGGCCGGGGCATAAAGGAGTTGGAAGAAGCGGTTACTGCTGAGCTGGACCGGATTTTTAACACCGAAACGGTCAGTGAAAGTCCCGTGGTAGTTTCCATCAGGCATGAAGAAATTTTAGAACAGGCCCGGCAGCATCTGGACCATGCTTTAAAGGCTGTAAAAGAGCAGCCCCTGGAAATCGTGAGCCTGGAATTGCAAAATGCCTGGAGTAAGTTGGGCGAAATTACCGGCGACACCATTAACGAAAACCTTTTGGATAAAATTTTTAGCGAATTCTGTCTGGGCAAATAAGGGCAGGCAGCGGAGGCCGGTTAAGAAGAATGTCCGGACAGATTCAAGATCAGATTGATGCAATGTTCGCCAGGCTGGAGCTGGAGCAGATCGCTGTTTTCAAAAGAAAGCAGATGGCGCGCTATACGGAATTGCTTTTAGAAGGGCTGAAGAAAAGCAGGCTTACCGGCGAAAAAACAGCGGAAGGTATCATATGGCGCCAGATATATGATGCTCTTTATTTTCTTAAGCTGAAGGAACCGGCGCCCGGCGCCTCCATTATTGATCTCGGCAGCGGCGGAGGCCTGCCGGGCATCCCCATCAAAATATGCCGGCCCGATACCGCCGTCCATTTGATGGATTCCAGCCGAAAAAAGGCCGCTTTTTTAAACGAAGCAACCGAAAAGCTAGGTTTACAAGGGGCTTATGTCCTGTGGGGCAGGGCGGAAGAGTACGGTCAGAATCCCCGCTACCGGGAAAAATGTGACCTGGTGGTAAGCAAAGCGGTAGCGGAAATGGCAGTTTTGGCCGAACTGGCTCTGCCGTTCCTGAAAATTGGCGGAAGAGCCATCCTCTATAAAGGTCCGCGCGGAAATCAAGAAGCAGAAACCGCAGAAAAGGCCATTGCAGTCTGCGGGGGGCAGTTAACCGCGGTTTGGAATTATGAATTGCGGAGCGGCGAAGAGAGGGCCCTCTATGAAATCACAAAAAAAAATTATTCCCCCTTAAAGTACCCGCGCCGGCCTGGAAAACCGGCCCGCAACCCCATTAAATAAAGATTCCTTTCCAGGCTTTTCAACAGCGGGGAGGCTCTAAAATTTTTACAAACATAATTTACTGGAAGGAAAGAATCGACCACTGTCTAATTAAAAAGTGAAGACAATGATGCCATAAAAAGGACGCTGGTATAATGACCAATAAAAGGGATCAGGATCTGACGGCTGCAGAAATCGAGCCTTCAACCGATAAAATCCTGGCTATCGATATCGATCGGATCAGCCCCAATCCTTTTCAGCCCCGCCGCGATATCTCGAAAGAGAAAATTGATGAACTGGCCCAGTCTATCAAGGCTTCCGGCCTGATTCAACCCATAGTGGTAAGAAGGGCCGGCCAGGGTTATCAGCTGGTCGTGGGAGAAAGGCGCTACCTGGCCTGCAGAATCCTGGGTTGGCAAAAAATTTCTGCGGCTGTAAAAACGCTGTCTGACAACGAAATGGCCGCCACCGCCCTGATCGAGAATTTACAACGGGAGAATTTGAGTATATTAGAAGAAGCCAATGGCTACGTGGCCTTAATGAAAAATTTTAATTTGACCCAGGAAGTATTAGCCAGGCGTTTGGGGAAAAGCCAGTCCACCATAGCCAATAAAATCAGGCTGCTCAAGCTGCCGGTAAAAGTGCGTGAAAAACTGCAGGATTATAATTTGACTGAAAGGCATGCCCGCGCCCTGCTCCGGATTGATTCAGAGCAGCAGCAGCTTCAAGTGATCGAAGAGATCGGCCATATGGGGCTTACAGTAAAGCAGACCGAAAAAAGAATTGAAAAAATAAGCGGGGGACAAAAAGGATCCAGAAAACTAAAGGGGTCAAAACCAATTATCAGGGATATGCGGATTGTTTTAAACACGATCCGCGAAGCCATTGCCGTGATTCGCAACTCCGGCCTGGACCCGGAAGTTACTGAAACGGTGGAACCGGATTATATTGAAGTCAAGATCAGGCTCACTAAAAAAATGGTCCAGGATGGCAATAACCGCGGCAATATTGCCGGAAAAAGGCAGTAAAATATATCGGTGGGGAGGCTAAATATGGCCCGGGTAATCGCAATTGCCAATCAAAAGGGAGGCGTTGGTAAAACTACCACCGCCATTAATATCAGCGCTTCACTGGCCCAGATGGGAAAACAGGTCCTGCTCATAGATATCGATCCCCAGGGCAATGCCACCAGCGGCGTCGGCCTGGCCAGGCAGGATTTAAAAACCTGTATTTACAACACGCTGATCGATGATCTGCCCTTAAAAAACATCATCCTTCCCACCCGGTGGGACAACTTCATGCTGGCTCCGGCTACAATCCAGCTGGCCGGAGCAGAAATAGAGCTGGTTTCCATGGTTTCGCGTGAAGAAAAATTAAAGCGGGCCCTGACAGAGGTCGTCGGCAAATATGATTATATTTTTATTGATTGCCCTCCTTCTCTGGGCCTGCTTACCTTGAATGCACTCAACGCAGCGCATGGCATTATGATCCCCATCCAGTGCGAGTACTATGCCCTGGAGGGTTTGGGGCAGTTAATGAACACTATCAACCTGGTCCGCAGGCATTTGAATGAAAGCCTTGTCATTGAAGGGGTAGTGCTGACCATGTACGATACCAGGACCAACCTTTCGGAACAGGTTGCTGAAGAAGTCAAGAATTATTTTAAGCATTACGTGTATAATACTGTTATACCGAGGAATATTCGTTTAAGTGAAGCTCCCAGTTATGGCCAGCATATCCTTGAATACGATCCCCGCAGCAAGGGGGCCTTGCTTCACCTTTCTTTAGCCCGGGAGGTTTTAGATAATGACAGACAAGAAACGCTTGGGTAGAGGCCTGGGAGCTTTAATTCCTGAGGCCATGGATGATGGGGCGGAAAGCAACGAAATACCCCTGGATCGCATTAAACCGAATCCTTTTCAGCCCCGCCGCGGTTTTGACGACGAAAAACTGACCGAGCTGACCGCCTCGATCAAAGAACACGGAGTCCTGCAGGCTGTGGTTGTGTCGCCGGACGATACCGGCAAGGGCTATACCCTGGTAGCTGGAGAAAGGCGCTGCCGGGCTGCCAGGCAGGCCGGTTTGAAAACGGTGCCCGCGGTAGTAAAGCCCGTCGACAGGAAGACGATGCTGGAAATAGCCTTAATTGAAAACCTGCAGAGAGAAGATCTGAATCCTGTTGATGAAGCTATGGCCTATAAAAGATTGATGCAGGACTATAATTATACCCAGGACGAACTGGCCCGCCGTTTGGGGCGCAGCCGTCCCTCCATTGCCAATAGTGTCCGGCTGCTGGGTTTGTCAGAAAAAATACTGCAATTGCTGGCAAAAAACACAATGACACCCGGGCAGGCCCGGCCCCTCCTGGCGATCAGCGATTGGCAGCAGCAGGAGGATGCAGCCAGGCTGATTGCCGCGCAAGGACTATCCGCCCGGGCAGTAGAAAAATTGGTGGCAAGCATAAATGCCGGCAGCTCCGGCAAAGAGCCTGCGCAGGGAGAGCAGCGCTCCAATGATACCCGCCAGGATCCCCTGCAGGCGGAACTGCAGCTGCAAATACAGCGGGCCCTGGGGACCAAGGTTAAAATTAAACCCGGCAAAAGCGGCGGAACCATAGAAATATATTATTATGGAGAAGAAGATCTGGAAAGACTTGTTTCAAAACTGCTGCCCGAGGGAATCTGATAAAATGTTTCACGTGAAACTTTTTGGAACACATTTATTCATATTTGATCGGGTCCTGCTGCAAACCAATCCCCACCTGTCCCCGGATCAGCGCTTAATATTTGGATCTGGAGATTTGTCGGGCCTGGAACAGGTGTGTTATAATTGACCAATAAATGATGTCGGGAGAGAATGCCAGCACTGGTGTTTTAATATCGCCCGATTTTTTTTGACGGAAAGTTTTAAACAGACGGAGTAAGAGGACGAAGTTTTAACCAAGGAGCACTATGAGGCCATGAAATCGAAACAAGACAAACGCTGTTTTACAATTATGATTGTTCCTCACACGGAAGAAGCGACTTTTAGCCTGCGGCTCCCGCTTTATGTGGTCCAGTTAGCCGTAGCCCTGCTGGTGCTTGGGGCAGCCGGATTTAGCGCCCTGGGTTATGCTTATTTAAAAACAGCTTCAGAAGCCCAGGAAGCCCAGGTCCTGCGCGAGTTAAACCGCGCCCAGCAGGAAGAGATTGATTCACTGGCCATTGAGACCGAGAAAATGATTGAACAGTTACGTGATGTCGATGAACTGGTTAATTTTGTTACCGAAAAACTGGAACTGGAAGATGAGGAAGTGGATGAGGTCCTGGACAACCAATCAGGCTCCAATCCTTCAAGTGCCGCCTATGATTACTATGCGGCCAATTCCACCCCTCAATCTTTTGGCAATATCGGGCCGCTGGCTTACGAGCGCCCCCATGAGCAGGCTTCGTCAAAGCGGGGGCTTCTTGAAAGAACGGCTGATAATATAGCGGTGCTCAAAAATATTGTCCCGGAACGCTCCGATACCCTGGACCTGCTGGGCGAGTATGCGGACAGGGCAAAAGCCAAGCCGGCCATTTGGCCGGCCAGGGGGCGTATTACTTCCGGCTATGGCATGAGGGCCATTCCTTACGGCAGCGGCTACCAGTTTCATACCGGGGTGGATATAATCGGTTCCCGCAATTCTCCGATCTGGGCATCTGCCGATGGCAGGATCACTTTTTCCGGCTACCGGGGCAGTTTGGGGAATCTTTTGATCATCGATCACGGTTATGGCTATAAAACCTATTATGCCCACCTTTCCAGTTTTGCCGTTACTGTTGGAGATGAGGTAAAGAGGGGAGAAACCATAGGTTATATGGGCGCTAGCGGGCGGACTACAGGGGTTCATCTGCACTATGAAGTGCACCAGGAAGGTTCGCCGGTTAACCCGGAACGTTATTTGGATTAGGCATAATCAAAAGGAGGAATAAGAAGTGTTTAAAAAGGATAATTTAGAAGTAACGTCAGATAAAGTGAATACAATTATCGGAAAGGACACCTTTTTTAACGGGACCATCAAAGGGAAAGGATTAATCAGGATTGATGGTGAGGCTGAAGGGAATATTAACAACCAGGGCGATGGGGTAGTCGGCGAAGGAGGCCGGGTTTCTGTCGAAATGAAAGCCCGCAATATAACCATTGCCGGCCGGTATGAAGGCACGCTCGAAGCTGAAGGCAAACTGGAGATCAAAAGGACAGGGACGGCAGTGGGCACCTTTAAGGTCAATGCTTTGGTGATCGAAGAAGGGGCAGTGCTCTCCGGCGCAATGCAAATGCAGCAGAAAGATCAGCCCGGATCCGGCCAGGAAAAAAAGGAGAAAAGCTTCGGGTCCCTTAATCCAGAACCGGCCGAAAAAAACAAACAGCAGGGCGTTCTAAATGAAGTCAAGTCCAAGGAAAAAGTTCTCTAATAATCAGGGCTCATAACTGATTAACTAAACTGATCGACTTAAATATTTTCAATTACAGGAAGCGAGTGGTCGTGCTTCCTGTTTTTATGTTCGGCTTTTCCGGTAACAAACTTACCGGCAACAAACATGAAATTTATTGATTTCATTAAGCCTTGGCAGGAATTAGAAGCGAAAAGAAGAAATTCTAATATCTGTATCCTTTAAAGTAATAACCCAAACTCTTTAGCAATGAAAAGCGAGGTATTAATATGCTGATAATTCTTTTAGGGCCACCTGGAGCAGGCAAAGGCACTCAGGCAGAAATGATTGTCCAGAACCACAACCTGGTCTACATTTCTACGGGAGATATTTTGCGAAAAGCGGTAAGAGAGGAAACCGAGCTGGGCCGTAAAGCCCGCGAATACATGGATCAAGGCCAGCTGGTGCCCGATAATTTAGTCGTCGAGATCGTAAGAGACCGCCTTGGTGAACCAGATTGTGCCAACGGGTCCCTTTTGGATGGATTTCCCCGGACGGTTGATCAGGCCGTTTTCCTGGAGCAGGTTCTGCCGGATATTAATATGCAAATAGACCGGGTTTTATTAATCGATGTTGATGAAGAAGAGCTGATTGAGCGCCTGACGGGGCGCAGGGTTTGCAGTGATTGCGGCGCAAACTATCATCTTAAATATAAGGCCCCGAAAGTGCGCAATGTTTGTGATCAGTGCGGCGGAGATCTTTATCAACGTGATGACGATTCCCTTTCCACGGTCAAGGAAAGGCTGGAAGTATACAAAAAACAAACCGAACCCCTGGTAGAATTCTATAATAAAAAAGAATTGCTCAGCCCCATTGACGGCAATCAGGACATAGACGGCGTGTATGATCAAATCAAGACAATTTTAGGGGACCTGTAAAGGCCGGTGTTTGTTGGACATGACCGATTATCATGTTGGCCAGTTAGTCCAGATGAAGAAAGGCCACCCTTGCGGTTCCAACTGTTGGCGGATTATCAGGGTGGGCATGGACTTTCGAATCAAGTGCCTTAAATGCGGGCGCAGGGTTTTAATACCCCGCTCCCGTTTTGAACGCCGTGTTAAAAGTGTTTGTTCCGAATCCGAGGGTGATTTGGAATCACCGTAAGCGGGGAGGTTTAATTATGGCCTGGAGCTGCGGTATCGTCGGGCTGCCGAATGCCGGTAAATCCACAATGTTTAAAGCTCTCACGGCACTCGATGTGACAATAGAAAAATACCCCTTTTCCACCATCGATCCCAACAAAGCGGTGGTGCCTTTACCGGATCAGAGATTGACCGAACTTGCTGAATTGTGCCAATCAGCACTGGTAACTCCTGCCACCATTGAAATATTTGACGTGGCCGGCTTAGTGCAAGGGGCCAGCAGGGGAGAAGGGCTGGGCAACCAGTTTTTAGGGCACTTAAGAGATGTCGATTTGCTTATCCATGTTGTGGCCGGCTTCGACCTGGCCTCCGGCGAGAGGGAAGCCCCGGTCTCTCGCCTGGAAACTGTCAATCTGGAGCTTTGTCTGGCCGATCTTGAAATGGTGGCCCGGAAACGCCAGAAGGTGGAACCCAAACTAAAAAGCGGCGATAAAACGGCTCACCGGGAACTGGAAGCCCTGAGCCGCCTGGAAGAACATTTGAACCGGGGTTTATTCCTTCGAGATCTTAACCTGTCTAAAGAAGAAAAGCTATTTACCGATCAGCTCTCCTTGCTGACCAGCAAAGAAATGATTTATGTTTATAATTTAAGCGAAGAATCATTTAATGATCCGGATACTTCTTTTTTCCCACCCGGCAGTCCGGTTATTCCCATTTGTGCCAACCTCGAAGCGGAGCTGATAGAACTGCCTGAAGAAGAAAGGGCCACTTTTTTGGAAGCCTACGGCATTTCGGAAAGCAGGACTGCGCAACTGCTCCGGGAATGTTATACTCACCTGGGATTGTCGACATTTTACACCGTTAAAGGCGATGAAGCG
>PWGD01000093.1 GCA_003554395.1 Syntrophomonadaceae bacterium | reverse complement strand
AGCAGGGTAGTTTGAATGTTGAGGTTGCTGAAACTAATCTCCCCGTTCGAGGTGGCGGCTTCAAAGTCAAGGGCCAGATCGGAATTGACAAGCAGGCTAATGGAGCCGTTGCTGGTCCTGATCTCTATGTTTTCCCTGATATCTTGAAGCTCGGCCTCGATATTGCCGTTAGAAGTCCGCAGGGCGCCCAGGCCTTCAGCGCCGCTGATCAGCAGATCGCCGTTGCTGCTGCTGGCAGATACCAGGCCCCTGACATTGCTGACGGTGATATTGCCATTGGAAGTGGCAATAACGGGGTCTCCCCTAACTCCCCTCAGCTCGATATTGCCGTTGGAGCACTCTATAACCGAAACCAGCATTCCTTCCGGCACCAAAATGTTATAATTTACAGTCACATTCGTGCCGCCGGGGGGATGGACGGTTTCAATCACCATGGTGTCGTCGATGTCGATAAAAATATCCACTGCATCCAGGGCTGACTGGCCGTAATAGGATTCTTTTACAGCCGCTATCTCTATCTCCTCCTGCTCCGGATCATCCAGCCCGGTAACTAAAACCTGGCCGTTGGGATTATATATTTCCAGGACCGTCCCTGCTTTGACCCGGTAAGACTGGTAAAAATCTTCCGTGACCCTGGCCCTGCTGCATCCCGCACCGATCAGTAACAGCATCAGCAGCGCCCCCACCAGCACCAGCACTGCCCCTTTGACATTAAACGGCATTCTTTTATTAATACGCCGCACCTGAACTACCCCCCCAATTTTAAAGTGTTTATAGCTATTATTATCCATTATTGTCCAGAATAATCAAGTAAAATCGGCCTTTGAATAGAAATAAGTAAAAGTTTTGGCCCCACCCCTTCCCCGGTGCTGAAGTTTGTTGTATAGTAAGGCATAGTCTGGCAAAAAGGGTTGATCAGCTTTGTCAAAAATAGCAGCATACCTGCCATACCTGGCCGGGATAGGAGTGGCCCTGACCTGGGGCTTTTCATTTATGTTTACCAGGGGAGCCCTTGATCATCTCTCCCCCTTCCACCTGCTCGGGCTGCGCTTTGGCGCCGCCATCCTGGCCATGGCCCTGCTGCGGGTCTTTGGCCTGATCAAAATCAGGGTTACTCCCGCCGATTACATCAGCCTGCTGCCGCTGGCCCTGTTTCAGCCCATTTTATATTTTGCCTCGGAAACATCAGGCATCCTGCTCACGTCTTCCTCTTATGCCGGGATGATGATCGCTATTATTCCTATTTTTGTGGCGATCTTTGCCGCCATTTTCCTGCGCGAATACCCGAACCGGATCCAGCTGCTGTTCATCATCGCCTCGGTCGGCGGGGCCATCTTCATCATTTTCATGGATGCCCAGTCCATCGCCGGTGTCAATCCCCTCGGGACCTTATTGCTGCTCGCTGCCGTGATCGCGGGGGCCAGCTTCAACATATTTTCCCGGAAAGCTTCCGTAAGCCATCCCCCGGTCCGGACCACCTGGGTGATGATGGTTTTTGGGGCGGTCGTTTTTAACGCCATCGCCATGGGCCAGCATTTCAGGGCCGGCAGCCTGGACGCTTACCTGACCCCCCTGGCGGAGCTGTGGGTGCCGGTCCTGTATTTGGGGGTATTCTCTTCGGTGGTCGCCTTTTTCCTCTATAATTTTGTCCTCAGTAAAATTACGGCCACCCAGGGGTCGGTATTCGCCAACATGGTTACGGTGGTCGCCATAATAGCAGGGGTGGTGTTCCGGGGCGAGCTCGTGTTCTGGTACCATCTGGCCGGCACGGCCGCCATCCTGGCCGGGGTATGGGGGACCAACCGTTTTGCCCCCTCGACAGCAAGAAAAAGCCGGGAAGAGGCCGCCGTTCCGGAGTCCATGATCAGCGCCCGCAGCTAGGCCTTATCTTTACTGCTATCTTCGCCGCGGCCGAGGGCCAGGTAGATGACCGCTCCAAAAAGCACAAAGGCCATCAGGATGATCCAAACCGCCTTCGATAAGTATTTAACATTTTGGCGCTGCATAATATCCATGATCGCAATAGCAATTAAGACCAGGTTCAGGACCAGCGCGATGGCTATAATCAACAGAAAATCCAAGAACTTTTTACCTCCCTGTCGGCTAAATATTGATGGGGATCAGCGCGATTCTGAAAGCCTGATCAGCAAATCGTGAACAGCGCCGGCAACTTCGACTACCTGATCATAATCGATCAGTTCCGGTTTGTCATCAGGGGTGTGGGCGATCCTGAGCAGGTCCCCCATGGCCGTCGAAGTTAAGGCCAGGGCGGGGCGGTTGTTGTATAAGAACAAGCCGTGATCCCCCTGGTACCAGGGTTCTCCTTCGACAATGCCGCTTCCGCCCCCAAATACTCTCTGGGCGGCCGCTGTGATTTCAGCCGGGCAGCCGTAGCAGGAATAGGCCGCAGAACCGGCCCGGTATCCGGCCCCGTCAATATTGATACCCAGCACAATTTCATCAAACCGGCCCCGATTTTCTTCCAGGTAGAGCATCTCGCCGGGGTTGGAATAATAATCCTCCCCATTCACGGCCACCAGCTCTATCATCATCTCTCCGGTGTAACCGGCCAGCATTTCGGCAAGCAAAAAAAGGATAGTGGTCCCGGTGGCATTGTCAATCGCTCCGGGTGTCCCTCTCTTGCTGTCGATATGGGCCATAACCACGGCCCTTTCGGAAGCGCCGGCGCCCCGGCGGGCAATTACATTGCACCCTTCAGAGGGGCGCCTGCTGGTATTGATTTTTAACAGCGCTTCCCGGCTGTGGGCCGGGCCCAGGGCCAGTTCCAGGAGCCTTTCCCCTTCCCGGTCGGTCATGAAGGCTGAAGGAAGCGTAAAATCCCCGTCTTCAATCAAAGGGAAGGGATAGAGACCTCCGGCCATTTCCTCGTTGTGCGAAGTAGCGGCAAGCACGGCTTTAAAGCCCCTGCCTTCAAGCAGTCTATAGATTTTTTGGTGCTCTTCAGGATTGTAAAAGGTAAAATTTTTGGGCATTAACTGTTCGGCCGCGATAGGGCCGTGCAGCAGAACAACCCGCCCCTCTGCTTCTACCTGTTCCAGTTCTGCAATCGAAGCGGCTGCACTTAAGGGGGCTTTTATTCCCCCGCCTAAAGTGTAGGGGCTGCTGTAGACCTGGAATCGCTCGCTCCCAACCATAAGCTCAGAACCCCGGTCTTCCCAGTCGAAACAATTAAAGACCGGCCTATCAACCTGAAAACCACAATCTTTCATAACTCCGGCGGCATAGTCCGTCGCTTCCCGGTTGCCGGCGCTGCCCACACAGCGCTCCCTTATATCCCGGCACAGTTTAGCGACATGAAGTTCGGCCTTTTCGCGGTAATGGCTGCTGTTCATTACTGGGACCCCCCTTCCTTAATAACAACGGGCATAATGGGCAAGCTGCGATCGAATGCCAGAACATTATACCACAGAAACCTTAGCTATTAAGGCTCAAAGGGCCGGGTCGTTCGCACGGGCCATTTTTATTATTGATCGATGCATTGTGCTGTGGTATGCTACCAATAAGGTAATATTCACAATAGATTAAAGTTTTAAACAATGATTACCAACGGAGAAACTGTCCTGGCCTTTAAAAGATATGCGTTTACGGATAAGGGAGATCCAGTTATAAAGGCAGCCCTGAAAAGGGGAGTTTTTACAAAATCGGCACCCCTTGACTCTAAATTTTATCAAAGATTCTTCTTGGATTTTTAGAGACTTAAAACATCCGGGAGGTGAGAGAAATGTTTAAGGTAGGCGATAAGGTCAGATCGAGGTTCGGCATGGAATATGAAATAGTCGCCATTACAGATGATCATAAATTTGAATGCAAAAGGCTTAACGACGGGAAAATTATTAAGCTAAGCGAAGATAAATTAATCAAGCCGGCCCAAGAAGAAAAATAGCTTTAAAGCCATATTGCACTGTTCCGGCTGCAAGAACCCGCTTCGCGATTAATCCTAGAAAACAGGGTACGGTTCTTTGTATGACTGCATCAAGTAAGTGCTCATTTTTCTTTTTGACTGCCCCTATTGTTATAATAAACTACCGTTGGAATGATGATTTATGCCGAGGACAACTCGAAGAAATACTGAGACCAGCATCTACCATCTCATGGTCAGAAACATCAATCGGCTGCATATATTAGTTAATGATGAGGAGTTGGATGAAGATACACTGAGGCAGTTGTCCAGATGGTCCGGGTGTACGGTAAATAAAATTTATAGGATCTAGAACAAAGAACCGTTCCCTGTTTTATCCCCTGTTTTACGTCCCCTGTTTTACACTGTACCTTTTTTAGTGTTAGTTACCACCTGAATTTTAGCGAATTTATCTGTATCGCTTCCCAAATAAAAAAACCCCCGAAAGCCTTTGCTCTCTGGGGTTTTCCCTTATTTTCTACTGGTGGGGACGAGAGGATTTGAACCTCCGACCTCTTGAATGTGAGTCAAGCGCTCTCCCCCTGAGCTACGTCCCCCGGATGCATAAACTTTTTGTGGCCATATTATATCATAACCTTTGTGGATAAAATAGCTTCGCTGAAATATTTATATTGATGCTCTTTTTTTGAACAATTTATTATCTTTACCGGGGCAACATATATCTTATGGTCAAAGAAGCCCCCTGGTCTTGATCGGCTTCCTTTATGACTAGATCTCCATGCCTCATCGTTTTTTTCATAACATAGCAGCATTGGGGAAGCCGGTGCTTCCTCCCGTAATACCCCCAGACCATGTGGTGCAAAGAGGCGGCATCAATATCAAAATGGGGCCGGCCTTGTTTAGATGCTTCTTGGAGTAGTTGATCAAGTTGGACCTGGAAATCCTTCGAAGTCGGGATCATCTTCTGCCTCCAATTTTACAGTGGACTGGGTTTAGATGGCTGCTGCCGGTTTAAGATAAGCGGTGGAGGGAGAATCACCAACCCTATCACGGTCAGGTTATTTCTCTCCCCAGATCATCCTGTACTTCCACCACGGGAAAGATCTCAAAGCGGCACATATCGCTCCAGTGAAGAGACCACTTGAAACAATCCCGGGCCGATTCAGCTTCGATCAGCCAGACCGTCCTTCCCCCGGTCGCGTCCAGCCATTCGTTGAGAACTGTTATCCCTTGAGGCGCCAGCCTGCCATTCTCCAACCTTTTGTTGACAATCTTATCTCTATGTTCAGGATTCCAGGTGCCGATCAGTATAAAACGCATCATGATCCCCCTTCCTGAGTTTTATTAAGATGAAGCAGCAAAAAAGGTGAAGCAGCCCATCAACGGTTGGAACAGTATTGATCAATAAAAATAGTGAATGTTAAGTTTATTTTTTTAAATCATATCAATATTCTATAATTTTGTCAATAAGGGTGCTGCCATTATTTGTCAGGGGGCAATAAAATAGCCCGGCCTT
>PWGD01000148.1 GCA_003554395.1 Syntrophomonadaceae bacterium | reverse complement strand
GAAACTGACCTTGGTTTTCCGGGCATTTACCCCTACACCAGGGGAGTGCAGCCCAATATGTACCGGGGCCGGCTGTGGACGATGCGCCAGTTTTCAGGTTTCGGCGATGCCTACGACTCCAACCGGCGCTACCGCTACCTGCTTGAGCAGGGCCAGACCGGACTGAGCGTCGCTTTTGACATGCCCACCCTGATGGGCTACGATTCGGACAGCGACCGTTCCCTCGGTGAGGTGGGCCGCTGCGGGGTGGCCATCGACTCCCTGGAGGATATGGAGATCCTCTTTGATCAGATCCCGCTGGACCAGGTCACCACTTCGATGACCATTAACGGACCGGCGGCGATCCTGTGGTGCATGTACCTGGCTACTGCCGAAAAGCAGGGGGTCGGCCTGGATAAGGTCGGGGGCACGATCCAGAACGATATCCTCAAGGAATATATTGCCCAGAAATCCTGGATTTTCCCTCCCGAACCCTCGATGCGCCTGATTACCGATATCTTTGAATTTGCTTCCGATCACGTCCCCAAATGGAACACGATCAGCATCAGCGGCTACCATATCCGGGAAGCCGGTTCGACGGCGGTCCAGGAGCTGGCCTTTACCCTGGCCGACGGTTTTGCCTACGTGGAAGCGGGCCTTAAGGCCGGGCTCGATGTGGACCGTTTTGCGCCGCGGCTGTCATTTTTCTTCAACTCCCACATCGACTTTTTTGAAGAGATCTGCAAGTACCGGGCGGCCCGCCGTATCTGGGCCCGCCGGATGAAGGAAAAATACGGAGCCAAAGATTCCCGCTCCCTGAAAATGCGTTTCCATACCCAGACTGCCGGGTGTAGCCTGACGGCCCAGGAACCTGAAAACAACATTGTCCGCACCGCTTACCAGGCCCTTTCGGCCGTCTTGGGCGGGACCCAGTCCCTGCATACCAATTCCATGGACGAAGTGCTGGCCCTGCCCACGGAAAAGGCGGTTAAAATTGCCCTGCGGACCCAGCAAGTCATGGCTTATGAAACCGGGGTGGCCAATACGATCGATCCACTGGCCGGCTCCTATTTTATCGAAGCCATGACCGATAAGATGGAAGCCGAAGCGGAAAAATATTTTGAACGCATCGACGATCTGGGCGGTGTGCTGCCCGCCATCGACCAGGGTTTTTTCCAGCAGGAGATCGCCGACGCCGCTTACGAGTATCAGAAGGCGGTCGACAGGGGCGAGCGGATCCTGGTCGGGGTCAACCGCTACCGCACCGCCGAGCCGATGGCAATTGAAATTTTGAAGATCGATCCGGAAGTGGAGCGGAAACAGCTGGAGAGGCTGAAGCGCTTAAAAGAAAACCGCGAGGGGAAACAAGTTTCAGCCTGCCTGGAAGAGCTGAAAAAATGTGCTGAATCCAGCGACAACCTGATCCCAAAAATCCTGGACGCGGTGCGGGCTTATGCCACAGAGGGTGAGATCACCGCGACCTTGAAAGATGTTTTTGGCGAGTACAGGGAAAAACCGCTGTTTTAAGGGGTGTTAGCCATGGAAAACAGGAAGATCAGGGTTCTGGTGGCCAAGCCGGGCCTGGACGGCCATGACCGGGGGGTAAAGGTGGTGGCCCGGGGCCTGAGGGATGCCGGGATGGAAGTGATCTACACCGGCCTGCACCAGACTCCGCAGCAGGTGGCCGAAACGGCCCTGCAGGAAGATGTCGACGTAGTCGGCCTGAGCGTTTTATCGGGAGCGCACATGACCCTGGTGCCGAAAATAAAAGAACTGCTGACGGAAAACGGCCTTGAGGATGTCCTGCTCCTAGTCGGCGGGATTGTGCCCGAAGATGATGCCGAAAAGCTCATCGCCGACGGCCATGCCGACCGGATTTTTATCCCGGGAGATCCCATCGACACTATTACAAATTTTATCTTCGACTGGTTCAAGCAAAAGTCAAAGTCGTGATTTCCCGCGCCGGTCCCGATCACATTAAAACCATAGACAATTATATCAGGCAGGGGGTGAAAGCATGAGCAGTTCAGATCTGGAAAAAGCCAGGGAAAGGGTCACGTTGCTGCGCCGTGAAATTGATGAGCACAACTATCGTTACCACGTCCTCGATCAACCCCTGATCGATGACCAGAGTTTCGATCAGTTAATGCGCGAACTGCAGGAGCTGGAGCAAAAGTACCCGGAACTGCAGGATCCCGATTCTCCGACCATGCGGGTGGGCGGGGAACCCCTGCCCGCTTTTGAACCCTTAGAGCACAAGGTGCCCATGCTGGGCCTGGATAATGCTTTTAACGAGCAAGAACTGCACGACTTTGACGGCCGGGTGCGCCGCTTGACGGGCCTGGACCGGATTGAGTATTTATGCGAGCTGAAAATGGACGGTCTGGCCGTATCTTTGCAGTATGAAAACGGGATATTCATGCGCGGGGCTACCAGGGGCGACGGTTACACCGGTGAGGATATTACCCAGAATTTGCGCACGATCAGGCAGATCCCCCTCCAGCTGCCGGAGCCGGTCACCCTGGAAGCAAGGGGAGAAATATACATTAACAGGGCTGCCTTTTTACAGCTGAACCGGCAGAGAGAGGAACAGGGTCTGCCGGTTTTTGCCAACCCCCGCAACGCCGCCGCCGGTTCGGTCCGCCAGCTCGATCCGCGCCTGGCAGCGGCCCGGCCCCTGCGAATTTTTCTGTACGGTTTGGGAGAACACAACCTGGACCAAAACTCCCAGGCCGGACTGCTGGCCTACCTGGATCAGCTGCGCCTGCCCGTCAACCCCAACTATGCCCTCTGCACAGGCCCGGATCAAGTCTGGGAATACTGCTTGAAATGGCAGGATAAAAGACATGACTTACCCTACGAAACAGACGGCATTGTAATCAAGGTGAACCGCCTCGAACTGCAAAAAAATCTGGGCAGTACGGCCAGGAGCCCGCGCTGGGCAATCGCCTTCAAATATCCGCCGGAAGAAAAAGCAACCAGGGTGCTCGATATCAGGGTCAATGTAGGACGGACGGGGGCCATTACCCCGGTAGCGATCCTGGAGCCGGTTACCCTGAGCGGGACCACGGTCCAGCGGGCCAGCCTGCACAATGAAGACTTTATTGCCGAAAAAGGAGTTAGGATCGGCGATACCGTCTCCGTCCACAAGGCCGGAGAGATAATCCCGGAGATCCTGGGCGTGATTAAAGATAAGCGCACCGGCGACGAAAAGGAATTTCAGATGCCCCGGAAATGCCCTTCCTGCAGTTCCGATACCTTCCGCCTGAGCGGGGAAGCGGCCCGGCGCTGCCTCAACCCTTCCTGCCCGGCCCAGCTGGTGGAGAAACTGATCCATTTTGCCTCCCGCCGGGCCATGGATATTGAAGGCCTGGGGCCGGCCCTGGCGGAAATGCTCTACCGGGAAGGCCTGGTAGAGGATGTAGGCGATCTTTATTATTTACGGTCCGAGCAGCTGACCGGCCTGGAAAGGATCGCTGAAAAGTCCGCTTCAAACCTGGTAGCGGCTATTGAAAAGAGCAAAGGTAATCCCCTGCGAAGGCTTATCTTTGGCCTGGGTATTAATTTTGTGGGCGAAAAAGCAGCGCGGCTGTTTGCCGAAAAGTTCGGGCACCTGGATCGACTCCGCACTGCCGAGGAGGAGAAACTGATCTCCATACCGGAAATAGGGCCGAAAATTGCAGAAGCGGTAGTAAATTTTTTCCGGATGCCTGAAACAGGAACCGTTCTGGAGAAACTGGAACAGGCCGGGGTTAACTTTACCGAGCCGGTCGGACCGGACCGGGAGGAAGAGAGCGCTCATCTGGCCGGAAAAACTTTTGTTTTCAGCGGAATTTTGGAAGATTATAAGCGCGAGGAAGCTGCGGCCCTGGTGGAAGCGCGGGGCGGAAAAGTCAGTTCCTCCATAAGCAAAAAAACCGATTACCTGGTTGTCGGAAAGGAACCGGGCAGCAAGCTTGATAAGGCTCGTGATTTGGGAGTTGAGATCCTGTCCGAGGATAGGTTTAAAGAGGTGGTCAGGCAATGAACAATGAAAATATTCCTTCTCTTGCAACAGACGGTGATAGTAAACTGCTTCTGCAAACTATTATCGATTCTCTTTCCGATGCCGTTTCGGTGGTCGATGAAAACGGGATCGGGATCATGGTTAACCGGGCTTATACCAGGATTACAGGGATGAGCGAAGAACAGGTCCTGAGAAAGCCTGCTACAGTCGATATAGCCGAAGGCGAGAGCGTTCATATGCGGGTTCTGCAAACCGGCAAACCGATTAAGGGCGTGCGGATGAAAGTAGGCCCCTTCCGCCGGGAAGTGATTGTCAGCTGCGCCCCGCTGATCATCAAGGGTCAATTGAAAGGCAGTGTCGGGGTTATCCACGATATATCCGAACTGCGCCGGGTGATGGAAGAACTGCACCGCACCAGACGCCTGGTCAGGGAGCTTGAATCGCATTATACCTTTGATGATATTATCGGTAACAGCGAGCAGATCCGGGAAACAATTGAACGGGCCAGGCAGGGGGCAGCTACCCCGGCCTGCGTGCTCCTGCGGGGCGAGTGCGGGACCGGCAAGGAGCTGTTTGCCCATGCTATCCACCATGACAGCGAGAGGACCGATGAGCCCTTTATCCGGCTTAACTGCGCCTCCCTGACCGACACCCTGCTGGAAAGCGAGCTCTTCGGCTATGCCGACGGCGCTTTTACAGGGGCTAAAAAAGGCGGGCGCAAAGGCTATTTCGAAGAAGCCAACGGTGGTACTCTATTTTTGGATGAAATCGGGGCCATGGGAAACGAGGCCCAGGCCCGGCTGCTCCGGGCCATTCAGGAAGGTGAGATCATCAGGGTCGGTGAATCGCGGACCAGGGCCATCGATGTGCGTCTGATTGTAGCCACTAATGCCAACCTGGAAGAAATGGTCGAAGAGGGCTTATTTCGCAAGGATCTGTATTACCGCCTGAACGTATTGCCCATTCACCTGCCTCCCCTGCGGGATATTAAAAGCGATATTCCCCTCCTGGTCAACCATTTCCTGGCCGGACTGACCAAGAAGTACGGCCGGCCGATTGTCGATGTATCCCCCGCGGTCTACCGCCGCCTTAAAGAATACGACTGGCCCGGCAACATGCGCGAGCTGGAAAATGTAATTGCCCGGGCCCTGATCAATCTTGGCCGCGACCAGGACGTGATCGAAGAAAAGCATCTGGTCATGCCTTTCGGCGGCGCCGGTGAAGAAAAGGACCGGGATGATACGCCGCTTCAGGGGACGCTCCGGCAGATGCACCGGGTTTGGGAAAAAGATCTGTTGCAGCAGGCTTTGAAAGAAACGGGTTGGAACAAGGCCGAAGCGGCTCGCCGCCTTGATATTTCTATCCGCAGCCTCTACAACAAAATGCACCGGCACAACCTCCTCTAGTTCAAGCTTTTTTCCAGAACAAAGAGGCGGCGGTATAAAGGCTTAAATTTACAGGCAAATCAAATCATGCTGCGTTAATTGCTCTGCCCTACAGCAGATCGAGGCGACAGGCGAATCTTGAAAATACTGCCAGGCAGCCGCAGCAACTTCGGAACCCCCTGCCAGATCCTTGTCCCTTAATCAAATCTTAACATTGCTCCCACCAAAAACAATTTCAGACAGCACCTTAACACTCAGCCCCTATGAAAATGTCTATGCCAGGCGGCAATTAAGCAAACTGGTATAAAAATTGCAAATATATAGTTTATAAAAGCAACCAATGCAAGCAACCAGCGAGCCTGACTTATATAATGGAGGGACTAATTATGACTGAATACCTGGCTAAAATGGAAGAAAAAGGATTTGAGGAACTGGTCCTGCTCCATGATACAGAGACCGGCCTGAAGGGGGCGATAGCCATTCACAGCACGGCCCTCGGACCGGCCCTGGGAGGAACCCGGATGTGGACATACCCAAGCGAAGAGGAGGCCGTGGATGATGTCATGTGCCTGGCCTGCGGGATGAGTTACAAGGCAGCGGCCGCGGACCTGCCGCTCGGCGGGGGGAAAGGGGTGATCATTGGCGATCCCGGTCGGGACAAATGCGAAGAGCTGTTCAGTTGTTACGGTCGCTTCGTGGAACATTTAAATGGCAGATTTATAACAGCGGCCGATATGGGAATCGAAGAGAACGACCTGGACTGCATCAGGAAGGAAACCCGCCATGTGGTGGGGGGAACTGAAATCGGCAGCCCGTCACCCTTTACCGCCTACGGGGTCTGGAAAGGCATTAAAGCCTGCGCAGAGGAGGTCTACGGTTCCCCGAACCTGGAAGACAAGGTCATTGCTGTCCAGGGGGTGGGCAGTGTAGGCGCGGCCCTTTGCGGGTCCCTGGCCGGAGAAGGCGCCCGGCTGCTGGTAAGCGATCTCGATCAAAACAGGGTTAAGCAGGCGGTAACCACCTTTGGTGCTACGGCGGTCGATACCGATCAAATTATTTTCCGGGAGTGCGATATCTTCGTGCCCTGCGGGATCGGAGGGGTGATCAATGAACAAACATTATCCCACCTGAAATGCAATATTGTGGCCGGTGCGGCCAACAATGTTATTAAGGAAGAGGGGCTCGGTGCCGCCCTCAAGGAACGGGGGATCCTTTATGCCCCCGATTATATCATTAACGCCGGGGGATTAATTTTTGTCGAGATGCGGAGGCAGGGTGAAAGGGATGAAGAGAAAATCAGGCAGCTAATAGCCCGGATCGAGGGACGCCTGAAAGAACTATTCAGCCGGTCCCGTGAACAAAACCTGCTCCCGGAAGAGGCGGCCAACATTTATGCCGAGGAAAAACTGGGAAAAAGATAAAGTTGGAAAGGCAGGAATTTTACAAAGCGGTTGGATGGTACGGATAAGCAACCATGCAAAATTATGCAAGCAAACAATTACAATTTGCAAAATTATGCATGGTATCTCGAAGCCTGCCCGGCCCTGGATGAAGCGGTTGTGGGGAAAAATTTAATAATTCCAGCGAAGATAAGCCGGTTTGGGAGGGCACTAAAAAAAGTTTGGTAAGAAAATTGCGAATTATTATGTTAAGAAAGGTTAATAAAATTTTTTTAGAGGAGGATAATCATGTCCGGTTATCTGGCCAAGATGGAAGAACAGGGTTTCGAAGAATTGATTATGGTATGTGATGCCTCGTGCGGTTTAAAAGCGGCGGTTGCCATTCACAGCACAGTCCGTGGTCCGGCCCTGGGTGGAACCCGCATGTGGTCTTATGCTTCAGAAGAAGCGGCCATAGAGGATTTAATGCATCTGGCCCGCGGAATGAGTTACAAGTCTGCTGCAGCGGAGCTGCCGGTCGGAGGAGGGAAAGGCCTTATTATCGGAGATCCCAATAAGGATAAGTGTCCGGAACTTTTCCATTCTTACGGCCGTTTCCTTAATCGCTTAAACAAACGTTTTTATACCGGTAAAGATATGGGTGTCGATGAGGATGATCTGACTTTAATGTGCGACGAAACAGAATGCGTTATCGGCGGTGAGAGTGTGGGCAGCCCTTCTCCTTTTACTGCTTACGGGGTCTGGAGAGGCATCAGGGCTTGTGCAGAGGAGGTATATGGTTCTCCTAATCTGGAAGGTAAAGTTGTAGCCGTCCAGGGTATTGGCAGTGTGGGCGAATCCCTCTGTCAGCACCTGGTTGATGAAGGAGCCAGCCTGATTATTTGCGATCTGGACCAGGAGAGAGTGAAAGCAGCCCAGGAAAAGTGGGGTGCCCGGGCGGTTTCCCCCGAAGATATTTATAGCCAGGAATGCGATATCTTTTCGCCTTGTGCGGGCGGGGGAGTAATAAATGAAAAAACTCTGCCCCAGTTAAAATGTAAAATTATTGCCGGCGCCGCCAATAACATCTACAAAACTAAAGAGATGGCTAAAGCTATACAAGAGCGAGGCATTCTTTATGCCCCCGATTATGTCATCAATGCCGGCGGCCTGGTTTTTGTTGAAATGCACAGGCAGGGTATTACTGATCAAGAGAAAATCACAGCAGAAGTGGACCGCATTGAAGAACGCCTTAAGATGTTGTTCAGAAGAGCCCGGGAAGAACAGTTACTGCCGGCAGAGATAGCAGATATTTATGCCGAAGAGAGATTGCAGATGCGGTAAATCTTTAAGGAAAGCAGCTTTTGCATTTTTTTCTGCGGCGCTAGCTGTGGGGTAGATGATAGGTTATATTTTCTGGCGGGGAGAGGATTAAAATGGCTGACAGCATGCTTGAATTTAGGCTGCATGGACGCGGCGGCCAGGGGATCGTCGTAGCGGCCGCAATTTTTGCCGAAGCTGTATTTCTGGACGGCCGCTATGCAAGGGCCTTTTCATTGTTCGGGGCTGAAAGGCGCGGCGCTCCGGTGACTGCCTTTATAAGAGCCGGAGAAAATCCCCTGATGCCCAGGAGCCGTATTTATAACCCGGATTATGTTGTTGTTTTCGATCCGACTCTGAGCGATGAAACCCTGCTTTCCGGCCTGAAAGAAGGGGGCATTCTAATGGTTAACATCGCAGAGGATAACCTGGACAACTTGCCCGGTGATGCCCTGGCAGGAAACCGCTTCAGAGTTTATACTGTTGATGCTACCGATATTGCCCGCAAGCACGGTTTGACAGTGGCCGGTTTTCCGGTGGTCAATACAGTTATGCTCGGAGCGATGGCCCGGGTTAGCGGTATAGCTTCCCTGGATAACCTGGTTGATTCAATCAAAAAAAGGATAACGGCCAGTTTAGAAGCCAATATCAGCGCTGTTAACGAAGGATCTGAAAGAGTAAGGGAGGTGGGTGGCCTTGTCAGGTAAGACAAACGAAGCCCTTCTTAACTATCTTTATGCCCGGGGAAGTGAGGCCAGTTCATTAAACAAGACCGGCGGTTGGCGCCTGGCGGCTCCGGAGAAGATAAAAAGATTATCTCCATGCCGCCACGATTGCCTTCTCCATTCAGAAGTACCCGACTGGATGGAGGCGGTCAAGGGCGGCCGGTGGGAGGACGCCTGGCAGATAATGAGCCGTTCCAATCCCTTTCCGGCCCTGACCGGCCATGTCTGTTTTTCTCCCTGTACTGAAAACTGCAACCGGGGCAGGCTGGATCAGGAACTGGAAATACCGGCTGTTGAAAGGGCCATTGGCGAGTGGCGCTTTGATCACTACCAGCCCCGGCGCGGGCCGCGGGCGGTAAAAGATCCGGTGGCGGTGGTCGGATCCGGGCCGGCGGGATTGAGCTGCGCTTTTTACCTTTCAGATCATGGCTACAAAGTAACCGTTTTTGAAAAATCTTCGATAAGCGGTGGAATGCTGGCCCTGGGAATCCCTGAATATCGCCTTCCCAGGGAGGTTTTAAATAAGGAGCTGGCCATCCTGGAAGAGGAAGGCATAACTTTTATCACCAACCGAACCCTGGGTGAGGATTTAATGCTGCGGGAACTTAACAACGATTTCAGGGAAGTTTTCCTGGCCACGGGGGCCTGGCTGCCGCGCCAAGAAAAATTAGCGGGGGCGGAGCATAAAAGCGTTTACCATGCCCTGGATTTTCTAAGCCTGTTCAATACCAGACAGCATGTGGAAATAAAGGATCCGGTTGTGGTGATCGGGGGCGGTAATGCGGCCGTAGACAGCGCCCGATCGGCCCTGCGCATGAATGGCATTAATCATGTCAGCCTTATTTACCGCAGAAGCCGGGCGGAAATGCCGGCCAACCCGGGTGAGGTCGAAATGGCGGAACAGGAAGGAGTGGAGCTCGTTTTTAACGCCAATCCGGCTGAAGTTGTTACAGAAACCGCTTCCGGCTCCATCAGCGCTGTGCTTTTCAATCACAGTAAAACCAACCGGGAAGGACTGGTCTTGGATACGAGCCGTACTTTTAAAAAGGAATGCGGATCGGTAATCCTGGCTCTTGGCCAGGAACCTGATTATAGTGTTTTTGATCCCCTTGAAGAAGAGATGTCCCTCTTTGCCGGGGGAGACCTGGTCAGCGGTCCCGCCACGGTCCCTGAAGCGATCAGGGCCGGGCGCCTGGCTGCTTTTAGCATTATGGCCAAGATAGAGAGCCGGCCCGGTCCTGATGTTTTTGGTATTTCAGAGCAGCCGGTGGCTTTTGAAGAATTGAACCTGCTGGGCAGGTCTGACCTGGAGCTGCAGGACAGGCAGAAGGAACCGGTTTTGGAGGCCGGCCGCTGCCTTGGATGCGGGACCTGCAATACATGCGGGATTTGCTATCTTTTTTGTCCGGATGTGGCCGTTGAGTGGATTAACAACAACTATGAATTTAATCTTGACTACTGCAAGGGTTGCGGCATTTGTGTCACTGAGTGCCCGGCCCGGGCCCTGCAAATGGAAGGGGGTTACTAAAGATGCCCTATGAATTAATCAGCGGTTGCCAGGCTGCAGCGATAGCTGTCCAGCGGGCCGGAGTAGATCTTGTAGCGGCTTACCCGATTACGCCCCAGACGGCAATCGTGGAGACCCTGGCCAACTTTGAGGCCAAGGGTGAACTGGGAGGAGAGTTTGTCAGCGTTGAATCGGAGTATTCGGCCCTCTCCTGCTGCAACGGGGCCGTTGCGGCCGGAGCGAGGGTGTTTACGGCCACGTCATCGCACGGCCTGGCTTATATGCATGAAATGATCCAGTGGTGCAGCGGAGCCCGGTTTCCCATTGTTATGGTCAATGTGAACCGGGCCGTGGGTGCGCCTTGGGTCCTGGATCCGGACCAGGGGGATAGCCTCAGCCAGCGCGATACCGGGTGGATGCAGATCTATTGTGCCAATGCCCAGGAAGTGTTCGACACTGTCCTGCAGGCTTTCATGCTTTCTGAAGAACTGCTCCTGCCCAGCCTGGTAGTTTTTGACGGGTTTTACATTTCCCACACTTACGAACCGGTTGATGTCCCGGAAGTTGAAAAGGTCCGGGAATTTATTGGGCCGCCGCAGTTTCAGGCCCAGGTAGAACCGGGAGTCCAGGCCAACCTGCACGGCCTTTCTAAGGGGGAAACTCAGCTGCAGCTGGTCCGCAGGAGGCACGAAGATATGCTCCGGGCCCCGCAAGTTTTTACTGCAATCAATGAGAAGTTTTACCGGGTGTTCGGAAGGAGTTACAAGACGGTGGATGCTACCATCCCGGAAGGATCCAAAACGGCCTTCCTGGCCGCCGGCAGCACCGCGGAAACCGTCAAGTGGTTTTTACCGGAACTGAAGGGCTGCGGACTGATCCAGTTGAGGATGTTTCGGCCTTTTCCGGGAGATGAACTGGGCCGGATTGTAGAAGAGCAGGGGCTGGAGCGGCTCATTATTGTCGATCGCAATTGTTCTACGGGAACCGGCGGCTATTTTGCCCAGGAGGTCAGGGCTGCTTTGTACGGGCTTACCGTAAGGCCGGTGATCCAGGACCTGCTGCTGGCCGGCGGTATTGACCTGACCAAAGATATTCTGGCCGGGGCAGCGGAAAAATCTCCGGGAGATAAATTGGTTGATCAGGAGTGGGGGGTGGAATTAAAGTGAAAATTACCGACTACAGCATAGAAAATGAATTAATGTATTCAGGCCATAATGCCTGCCCGGGTTGCGGGGGCGCCCTGACGGTCCGCTACCTGACCAGGGCCCTGGGCCCGAACATGGCTCTGGCCATTACCGCCTCCTGCTGGAGCATTATTGCCGGCGCGCCCCCGCTGACAGCTTTAAAATGTCCGATCCTGCACTGCCCCTTCCCCAGCGCCGGGGCGGTGGGCAGCGGTTTAAGGCGGGGGCTTAATGCCAAAGGGCATTACGACACCACGGTAGTAGTGCTGGCCGGCGACGGAGGCACTTTTGATATCGGTCTCCAGGCCCTGTCAGGGGCCGCCCAGCGCAACGAGGACTACATTTTTATCTGCTATGACAACGAAGCTTACATGAACACGGGAATGCAGACCAGTTCGGCCACCCCCTTTGGGGCCCGAACCAGTACCCGCCCGTATCCCCTGTTTAAGCACGGACAGAAAAAAGATATCATGCGGATCATGGCCGCCCACGGGATCCCTTATGCGGCCACCGCGTCCCTGGCTTTTCCGCAGGATATGGAAAATAAACTGAAGAAAGCCCAGGGAATCAAAGGGTTCAGATTCATGCATGTTCTTTCGCCCTGTCCGCCGGGTTGGGGGACCGATTCGTCCGAAACGATCCACCTGTCTCGGCTGGCCGTTTTCACCAACTTCTATCCGCTTTACGAGATTATAAACGGCGAGCAGTGGCAGATGACCTATTATCCGGAGAAGACCAGGACACCGTTAAAGGAGTACCTGGAAGCGCAGCGCCGCTTCAGGCAGGTTGACGAGATGACCATTGAGGCTCTTCAGGAAGAAGTGGATCGGGACTGGGAGGGATTATTGAAAAGAGTTAACAGCTCTGGCGAGACAAAATAAATATTAGAATTATAATAAATATTATAACTGCCGGCAGGAATTTCTCCCTGGAAACAGAAAATAAATTAATACGATTCGTACAGTAAGTATCTACAAAAACAGGGAGGTGCAGGATTTTGCGCGAACTTGCCGTGTCGACCATCACTGATACAGTGGCCGGGATGTGCGAAGAAGCCAATATTTATCTCGGTGAAGATGTCTCAGGGGCCCTGAAGCGATCCCTGGAGGTAGAAGAATCGCCAACGGGGAAAGAGGTGCTCAAACAATTAATCGATAACCTGGAAATTGCCAAAAACGAGCAAATTCCGATCTGCCAGGATACGGGGTTTGCCGTTTTTTTTGTGGAGCTGGGCCAGGAGGTGCACCTGACCGGGGGAACCCTGGAAGAAGCGATCAATGCCGGGGTTAAAAAAGGTTATACTGAAGGATACCTGCGTAAATCAATTGTTGAGGATCCTCTCTATGACCGTAAAAATACCGGAGACAATACTCCAGCCGTTATTTATACCGCTATTGTTCCCGGGGACAAGGTGAAAATAGCTTTCGCCCCCAAGGGAGGCGGAAGCGAAAACATGAGCGCCGTTAAAATGTTGAAACCTGCTGACGGCGAAGAGGGCCTGATCGATTTTGTGGTCAACCATGTCAAAACGGCAGGCCCCAACCCCTGCCCGCCGATTGTGGTAGGGGTGGGTATCGGAGGCACTTTTGACAAGGTGGCGGTCCAGGCTAAAAAGGCCCTGTTCCGGCCGGTGGGTCAGCCCCACCCGGATAGCCGCTTTGCCGCCCTGGAAAATAAAATCCTGGACAAGATCAATGACCTTGGTGTGGGTCCGCAGGGCTTCGGGGGCAGGGTTTTTGCCCTGGCCGTGCACATTGAAACTTTTCCTTCTCATATTGCCAGCATGGCGGCAGCGGTGAACATCAACTGCCATGCCTGCCGGCACCTGGAGAAGATAATCTAGAAGGAGGCAAACAGGTATGGAACCCAAAAAAATTGAAGCCCCTCTCACAGATGAGGCTGTCCTGTCCCTGAAAACCGGTGATAATGTCCTGATTAACGGTGTTATCTACACCGCCCGGGATGCTGCCCATAAAAAACTGGTTGAGTTAATGGATCAAGGAGAATCTCTGCCGATTGACCTGCAGGGACAGATTATCTATTATGTTGGACCGACTCCGGCCAAACCGGGGCAGGTAATCGGCTCGGCCGGCCCGACTACCAGCGGCCGGATGGACGCCTATACGCCGCGGATGCTGGAAAAAGGCATGAAGGCCTGCATTGGAAAAGGCCTCCGCAACCAGACTGTCAAAGATGCCCTGCAGCAGTACAAGGGCCTTTATCTGGCTGCGGTGGGAGGAGCAGGGGCCCTGCTTTCCCAAAAGATCAAGCAAAGCGAAGTGGTGGCCTACCCGGAACTGGGAGCAGAAGCTATCCACCGTCTTGAAGTGGAAGATTTTCCGGCTACAGTTATAAACGATGCCTACGGTAATGATTTATATGCTGAAGGAGCTAAAGCTTACGCACGTTAAACCGGGCTGTTTTTTATATTTTAATCCTATATGGATGTATTCTAATAATATCATAGAAAAAGGGAGGGATTACTTGTGACTATGAACAAAGATGAATTGTTGGCCAAGGCCAAAAAGCCGGCTGAAGATGCTATGCGCCTTCATCCTTTTTACAGGGGTAAAATCGAAGTTAATTTAAAGAGCTGTGTCCGCAACATCGGCGATTTCGCAATCTGGTATACTCCCGGGGTGGCTGAACCCTGTAAAGCTATTGCCCGAAACAAAGAGGATGTTTATAAGTATACCAACAAGGCTAATTTTTGCGCTGTTGTCTCCGATGGGACCAGGGTCCTTGGCCTGGGCGACATTGGCCCGGAGGCAAGTATGCCTGTAATGGAAGGAAAGGCCCTGCTTTTCAAATACCTGGGCGGGGTCGATGCTTTTCCTATCTGTGTCGATACTAAAGACGCCGACGAGTTGATTAATTTTGTCAAGATGCTTCAACCCAGCTTCGGGGGTATCAACTTAGAGGATATTGCCAGCCCCAAATGCTTTTACGTCCTGGACCGGTTAAAGGAAGAATGCGAGATCCCGGTTTGGCACGATGATCAACAGGGCACCGCCCTGGTTACTTTGGCCGGGTTGATCAATGCCCTTAAAATCGTGAACAAAAAAATTGGCGAGGTTAAAACTGTCCTGATCGGGGCGGGAGCGGCCAACATTTGTACGGTCAGGCTCCTGATAGCAGCCGGTATGGATCCCAAAAAAATTATCATGATCGACAGCAAAGGGGCCCTGCATGAAGGACGCACCGAGCTAAAAGAAGAGCACCCGGTTAAATGGGAACTGGCCCGGACCACAAACGGGGAAGGATTAACCGGTGGTGCCGCAGAAGCCTGTAAAGGAGCCGATGTCCTGATTGGCCTTTCCAAACCGGGTCCGGATACTATTAAAAAAGAATGGGTGGAAAGCATGGCCAGGGAGGCGATTGTTTTTGCCTGCGCCAATCCCATCCCTGAAATATGGCCCTGGGAAGCCCTGGAAGCGGGAGCAAAGATTGTTTCTACCGGCCGTTCCGACTTCCCGAACCAGGTCAACAATTCCCTTGGTTTCCCGGCTATATTCCGCGGAGTCCTGGACGTTCAGGCCAGCGGCATCTCCGATACCATGTGTATTGCCGCCGCCGAAGAACTTGCCGCCTGCGCTCCCGACGGCGGTATGGATCCGGAGAAAATTTTGCCGACCATGGATATGTGGGAGGTATTTCCCAGGGTAGCCACGGCAACGGCGATGAAAGCAATTGACGAAGGGCTGGCCAGGATTAAGCTCAGCCGCGACGAATGTTACCAGAAGGCGGAATCATTCATCAAGCGATCCCAGGATCAGACCAGGTTCGCCATGGAACATGGCTTTATCCCGGAACCGCCGGAAGAGTAAGTCAGGTTTGGAAGCTCTATTCCAAAGGAAGCCTGATAGAACGAGGAGGAGATTATGAACGAAACAGTAAAAGATGCCATTAAAATGGTGGATATCTATATCATGGGTAAAAAGTATTCTGTCCCGGAAACCCTGACCATAATGGATGCCATGGAATATGCCGGTTACCAGCTCAAGCGGGGCTGCGGCTGCCGGGCCGGTTTTTGCGGGGCCTGCGCCACTGTGTACCGGATAGCCGGCGATTTCGAATTGAAGGTCGGCCTGGCCTGTCAGACCAAGGTTGAAGAAGGGATGTACCTGGCCCAGATACCCTTTTTCCCGGCCCGGAAGGCGGTTTATGATCTGGAGGAAATCAAACCCACGGTAGCCGATTTTGCCCAACTATACCCGGAAGTTTTTCGCTGCCTGGGCTGCGGTTCCTGCACCAAGGTCTGCCCCCAGGATATTGACGTGATGCAGTATGTTGCCTATTTGCAGCGCGGCGATTTTGCAAAAGCGGCCGACCTCTCTTTTGACTGCCTGATGTGCGGGCTGTGCGTATCGCGCTGCCCGGTCAACATTGTCCATTATAATTCCGCCCTGGCCGGCCGACGTCTCTACAGCCGTTATATTGCCAGGCCGGATGCTTTCTTAAGCGAAAGGGCAAAAGCGATTGAAGAAGGTGAGATGGATAGCGATATTAGTGAGCTGGTCAACGCCGACAAGGAAAAACTTCAGGAACTATACAATAACCGGGAAATTGAAAAATAGACCCGGAGGGGAGGAGTGAAACCATTGGCTTATACGCCGCAGTTAAAAGAATTAATGAAAAAAGTGGAAGCAAGCAGGGCCTCCCGGGTCGGCGTGGAATACCCGCGAATGTCTCCGGAAGAAAGGCGCGATGTTTTAAGGAAGTTTCATCCCGATTATATAGAAGACGGTTTTCGCAATATAAATGTGGGAGTGGATAAAGGAACCCGCATGCCCAATGAGATGGCCGACGTTTTCGAAGCTTACAGCCGCCTCCGGGATATCGATCTAGATTTAAAATCCGACCCCGACTATGATGTAGATGTTTTAATTATTGGCGGCGGGGGGGCCGGCGCTTCGGCAGCCCTCATAGCGCAGGAAGCCGGCGCCGATGTTTTGCTGACCACCAAGCTGCGCTTTGGCGACGCCAACACCATGATGGCCCAGGGTGGTATCCAGGCTGCCGATAAGGAAAATGATACTCCGGCTATCCATTACCTCGACGTTCTCGGCGGCGGAAGGTTGGAAAATATCCCGGAACTGGCCCGGGCCCTGGTCATGGATGCTCCGCTGGTGATCAAGTGGCTGGAAGAGCTGGGGACCATGTTTGACAAAAACGAAGAAGGAAAGATGATCACCATTCACGGCGGAGGGACTTCCCGCAAGCGGATGCACGCCGCCCGCGATTATACCGGGGCGGAAATAATGAGGACTTTAAGAGATGAAGTTTATAATAAAGGAATTACCGTGGTTGAATTCAGCCCGGCGGTGGAAATATTACTCGATAAACAGGGCTGCGCAGCCGGGGCCGTCCTTTATAACCTCGAAACGGAGCAGTACCTGATCGCCCGGGCTAAAACAGTCATAGTCGCCACCGGAGGTTCGGGTAGGTTGCACTACCGCGGTTTTCCCACCAGCAATCACTATGGAGCCACCGCTGACGGACTGGTCATAGGTTACCGGGCCGGAGCGAAAACCATCTACACCGATTCTATCCAGTACCACCCGACCGGAGGCGCCTATCCGCCCCAACTGTTAGGGCTCCTGGTTACGGAAAAAACCCGGGGCCTGGGGGCGCAACCGCTCAATATCAACGGGGAGCAGTTTGTTTATCACCTGGAAACCAGGGATGTAGAGTCATCGGCCATTATCCGTGAGTGTGAAGAGCGCGGGCTGGGTGTGCCCCTGCCGACGGGGATTACCGCAGTCTGGTTGGATTCGCCCATTCTTGAGTTAATTCATGGCGAAGGGACTATTGAGCGCCAGCTTCCGGCCATGATGCGCCAGTTTCATCGTTTTGATGTCGATATCCGCAAGGAACCGATGTTGATTTATCCGACCTTGCATTACCAGAATGGCGGGCTGCTGATTGATGACCAGGCCCGCAGCAGTGTGGAAAATCTTTACGTGGCCGGTGAGGCGGCCGGGGGAATTCACGGCACCAACCGTTTGATGGGCAATTCACTGCTCGACATAATTGTGTTTGGCCGGCGGGCCGGTAAGAGCGCCGCCGAAAAAAGCAGGGAAATTTCAACCCCGGAAGGGCTTAATTTGAATCATGTGGCTTCATATCACCAGGAACTGGAGAAGGCGGATGCGGGCAAAGGAAGAGTCGGCCCGGTCATGCTTCCGCATTACACCCACCGCTAATGGCTGAAACGGGCAAAAAAAGAGCTCAGCCCCTGGAAGGACTAAAGGTCCTGGATTTGACCAGCCTGCTGCCGGGACCTTTGTGCACGATGATCCTCGGTGATTACGGAGCTGAAATTATTAAAGTAGAAAATGTGGAGGCCGGCGATCCAACCCGTTTCGCCGGCTCTTCTTATAAAGGCGGAAAGGGCCCGGTTGGGACTTTATTTAAGCACTTGAACCGGAACAAGAAATCCCTGGCCCTGGACCTGAAGAATGAAGAAGGGCGGGAGATACTGAAGGCCCTCGCGGCCGCTTCAGATGTCCTGGTGGAAGGTTTTCGGCCTGGAGTTATGGACCGCCTGGGGCTTGGTTACCGGGTATTAAGCGGGCTGAACGGGCGCCTGGTTTATGCCGCTATTACCGGTTACGGTTATAAGGGCCCCTACCGGGACAAAGCCGGACACGATTTAAACTACACGGCGTTAAGCGGGTTGCTGGAGTTAAGTGCAGGAGAAGATGGGAAGCCGGTAGTGCCCGCCACCCAGATTGCCGACATTGGCGGCGGTGCCCTGATGGCTCTGAACGGAATTATGTTCGCGCTTTATGAGAGAGAAAGAACCGGCGCAGGCCGTTTTGTAGATGTTTCAATGACCCGGGGCCTGCTTCCCTGGCTTGCCTACCCGGCTTCTTTTTTGGACGCCGGAGCAGAACTGCCCAGGTGCGGCCGGGGCCTATTAAGCGGTTCATTTGCCTGCTACAACATTTATGAAACCGGCGATGGTAAATTTATGAGCCTAGGTGCCCTGGAACCGGTATTCTGGCGAAGATTTTGTGAGGCGGTTGGAAAAGAGCAGTGGATTGACCGGCAGTACGCACAGGAACAAGATCAACCGGTGGGAAACAGGGAACTGATTCAAGAAGTGCGGACCCTCTTTAAGAGCAAGAGCCGGAAAGAGTGGGAAGTTATTTTTGCAAACCTGGATGCCTGCTGTGAACCGGTCCTTGATCTAAATGAAGCCATTAAGCACCCCCTATCCCAGGAAGGCAACTACTGGCTTGAAGCGACCCCTGCAAAGGCGGCAAAAACGACCCGGGTTGGATTCCCCCTGTTATTTTCAGGACAAGTCGGGGAGCTGCGCCTGCCGCCCCCGGAACACGGAGAGCACACTTTAGAAATCTTAGAAAAATTGGATTATGATTATAGCGACCTGGAAGAAATGAAAAAAAGGGGCATCATCAAAACCAGCTAACTCCCGAAAGCGGTAAATTGTAACTCCGGTTCCCTACAGCCTTACTTGCGATAACAGCGATATTTTTTTATCCCGCAGCCTTTACCTGACCGCCCAGCCGATCTATAATATTGTATGTCAATTGGCAGGATGGAAGAAAGGGACAAGAGGGATAAAGAGACCATCCGGATTGGTATGGTGCTGAAAAGGCTTGCCGAGCATTACCCGCAGGCTAAAACGGGTTTAAAGTATGATAACCCCTACCAGCTGTTTGTGGCTACAGTGCTTTCTGCCCAGACCACCGATGAACAGGTCAATAAGATTACCGCTGATTTGTTTGCAGCGGTTCCTTCCGTATTTGAACTGGCCCGGATGAAACCTTCCGACCTGGAACCCTATCTAAAAAAATGCGGCCTTTACCGCCACAAGAGCCGTTACCTGGTGGAGGCGGCCCGGATTTTAGTAAGCAATTATGGGGGGCAAATTCCCGATCAACGTGATGAATTAATCAAATTGCCGGGTGTGGGCAGAAAGACAGCCAATGTTATAATCAGCAGCGCTTACGGCAAAGCGGCCATCGCAGTAGATACCCATGTTTTCAGGGTATCGAGGAGGCTGGGCCTGGTTGAAGGCAGCACTGTGGAAATTGTCGAGAAGCAGCTGGAAAAGGTTATTCCCATTAACCAATGGAGCGATACTCATCATCGTTTGATTGCTCATGGCAGAAAAATTTGCTTTGCCCGCAGCCCGCGCTGCGGTAATTGTTTTTTGAAAGATCTTTGTCTTTATGGCAGAAGAAGGGGAGACCAATAATGACTATAGGACATTTAAACAGCAGTGAAATCAGGCTGAGCTGTAATTTAGAAACCGTTAGCTTCAAAACAACTGCCGATGTTCCTCCGCTTGAGGGGATGATTGGCCAGGAGAGAGCGGTAAAAGCGACAGAATTTGGCTTGAAAATAAAACGCCCCGGTTACAACATTTTTATGACCGGCCTGACCGGAACCGGGAAATCCAGTTATGCTCAGTCGATCGTTGAAATAATCTCAGCAGAAGAAACAGTCCCCGACGATTGGCTTTATGTCTATAATTTTGAGCATCCTGGAGAGCCGATTGCTTTGAATCTCCCCGCCGGCACAGGCACTGATTTTAGGCATCATATAGAAGAGCTGCTGGAAGATTTGAAGGAAAATATCCCCAAGGCTTTTGACGGTGAAGATTACGAACGGCAGAAGTCGGTCCATGTTAAGGAATTCCAGGATGCCCGGGCTGAGTACCTGGACGAGTTGAACAAGGTCGCCCAGGAAAAAGGCTTTGCCCTGAAGAGGACCAGCTCCGGGTTTGTGACCATCCCCATGGAAGACGGAGAACAGATCGGGGAAGATGAATACGCCAAGCTGGACCAGGAAAAGAAGGATGAGCTGGAAAAGAAGTCAAGCGAGGTCCAGATCAAGGCCATGGAAATTATGCGCAAGGTCCAGAAGCTGGAGAAAGAGCTCAAAGAAAAACTTAAAGAGTTGGACCAGGAAGTCGGCATGGCCGCGGTGGGACATCTTTTCAACGAGTTGAAGGAACAGTACGGGCAGTACCCGGAAGTTAAAAAGTATTTACAGGCTTTCCAGGAGGACGTTCTTTCCAACCTCTCCGATTTCAGGAGTGATGAAGAAGACCAGCAGAACCCCATGATGTGGCTGCGCCAGCAGGGCCAGGAGCAGTCTGATCGGCGCTACAAGGTTAACCTGCTGGTGGACAACCGGGAAACCGAAGGTGCTCCCATGGTTTATGAAACCAATCCTTCCTACTATAATCTGCTCGGCCGGGTGGAGTACGAAAACCGCTTCGGCACTGTAATGACCGATTTTACCATGATCAAGTCGGGTGCCCTGCACCGGGCCAATGGCGGCTATTTGATCCTGCAGGCCCGGGATGTCCTAACCTCGATTCAGTCCTGGGAGGTTCTGAAGAGGGTTCTGCGGACCAGGGAGATCAGGATTGAAAATATCAGCGAGCATTTCGGACTGGTGGCCATGTCAACTCTCCGTCCCCAGCCGATACCGTTAAATGTTAAAGTAGTTATGATTGGCAACCCCTTTATCTATTTTCTACTTTATCACTATGATGAAGATTTCCGCAAGTTGTTCAAGATTAAAGCCGACTTTGATATTGAAATGGAGCGCCAGGACGATAATGTCCTCAAGATGGCCAGCTTCATTTCTTTCCACTGCAACAGCCAGGGCCTGCGTCATTTTGACCGCGCGGCGGTGGGCGAAATTGTCGAGTACAGCACCCGCCTGGCTGAAAATCAGGATAAATTAAGCACCCGTTTTAATGAAATTGTAGACCTGCTGTTTGAGTCCGACGCCTGGGCTGACCTTGAGGGCGCTGAACTGGTTGATAAAAACCATGTCGGCAAAGCAATGGAAGAAATGGTTTATCGGTCCAATAAATATGAACAAAAGATTATTGATTCTATCAAAGAAGGGGAGATTCTCCTTGATTTGGAAGGTCAAAAGATCGGCCAGGTCAACGCCCTGTCTGTTATTGACCAGGGCGATTACCGTTTTGGGCGTCCTTCAAGGATTACTGCTTCAACGTACCTGGGACGTAAGGGGATTATTAATATAGAACGGGAGAGCGAACTGAGCGGACGGATCCACAGCAAGGGGATTTTAATCCTTAATGGTTACCTGGGAGCAAAATATGGAACCCTTGTTCCTCTGAATTTAACGGCCAGCCTCTGTTTTGAACAGTCCTACGGAGGAGTTGACGGCGACAGCGCCTCGGCTGCTGAGCTTTTATCACTGCTTTCCAGCCTGGCCGAAGTCCCGCTCAGGCAGGAGCTGGCAGTTACCGGCTCGATCAATCAAAAGGGGGAGATCCAGCCGGTTGGAGGGGTAAGCGCTAAAATTGAAGGTTTTTATATGGCCTGTAAAGTTAAAGGTTTGACCGGCGGGCAGGGTGTGATCATTCCCGGTAAAAATAAAAAATCCCTGATGCTTAAAAAAGAAGTAGTTGAAGCAGTTGAAAAAGGCAGTTTTAATATTTATACCATCGATACGGTCGATGACGGGTTGGAGCTCTTGTCAGGTATTGAACCGGGTCGGCTTACGGAAGAAGGCACTTTCAGCGAAGGCAGTTTTAATCAAAAAGTGCTGGAAAAATTGCAGCAGTTCAACGAAATTTTAAGCAGGGATAATAGCCGGGAAAAGACTGATCGAGAAAACGGTGACCGGGATGGTATTTGATGTTGGCATGATTAATAATTCCATCAAGAGAGGTAAGTATGCACCTGGTATTGGTTGAACCGGAAATACCGCAGAATACGGGTAATGTAGCCAGGACCTGTGTAATGACCGGAACGAAACTGCACCTTGTCGAGCCGCTAGGTTTTTCGCTGTCAGAAAAAGAAGTCCGCCGGGCGGGACTTGATTACTGGCAGTACCTAAATTTGGAAATACACAGCAATTTCGACGAGCTGAAGCAAAAGAATAGTGCTTCCCGCTTTATATGCTTCTCCACCCGGGGTCGCGATTATTATCACCGTTTTGCTTACCGGATGGATGATTTTCTGGTTTTTGGCAGTGAAACCCGGGGCTTGGACCAAAAGATTTTGAATCAGGCTGAAATTGTCCTGCGCATCCCGATGGCGGATCAGGTTCCGCGATCCCTGAACCTGGGCAACGCGGTAGCGCTGGTTCTTTATGAAGCTCTGCGGCAAAGGGACTTCCCCGGATTTATTTAAAGGGAAGAAGCTCAGGGTTTGGCCCTGCTTGCGGCCTCTTCAGTTTTACGGCGATCAAGGTAATAATGCTGCAGCAGTACTTTTAAGGTAGCGGTAATGGGAATGGCCAGAATGATGCCAAGGATGCCCGCCAGCTGGCTGCCGACCAGGACGATTGCGATAACGGTTAGCGGACTTAAATCAGTGGCTTTGCCAAGAAAAACGGGAGTAAAAACGAAGGCGTCAAGAACCTGGACGATTATGTATATGATTCCGATTATAATAAAGCTTGGAGTACCGGGCATGATACTTAAAAGCAGGGCCGGAATAGCAGCCACCAGGGGACCGATATATAGTATGATATTAAGAATGCCCGCTAAAATGCCCAGGGACAGGGCAAAAGGCATGCCTGCAGTGTATAGTCCAATACCGGTTAAAAAACCGACAAACAGGCACTTCAACAGGGTCCCCCGAATATAGGCCCCTACTTTTTCATCAACAACCTGCAGCAAATGGCTTACATTTTCTTTATAGATTTGCGGAAACATGAGAGTAAGGTTTTGCCGGACCTTGTTTATGTCCTGGGCCATGTAAAAAACGAGAAAAATCAGCACCAAAACAAGCCAGGCCTGGTTTACCAGGTCCATTGACAGGCCGGTTATACTGCGCAGGAGCCCTTGGACGTTGGCCGGGGCCTGCCTGATAAATTGATCGGAGTACTCGATAAAAGTCTCGGTAAGGCGCAGGTTAAATCTTTGATCAAACTCTTCCAGCTGGGTAATCAGGGCAGGCAGATCCTGGGTAAAACCACTGGTTAAAAATATAATTAACTGTCTTATTTCATTAATCAATCCGGGAATGAGAAGGTAGAATAGCAGGAAAACGGCTATGAAAATAACCAGGGAGGCAATAGTCGAGGCCAGGATTGGCTTTATTTTAACGCTGATAAGAAAGTCTACCAGGGGGTTGATGGTATAAACTATAAATAAGGCAAAGACAAATAAGGATAGGATCGGCGCCAGCTTAACCAGAAGCCAGATCGTGATAAATACGGCCGTGGCAATTAAAACGATTTTAAAAGCCAGACGGGTTTCCCGATCATTGAACAAAACAGGACTCCTTTTATGCTGAATATATATTTTATGCTCCCGCTATAAAACATTTCGCGAATGCCAACCTTTTCCCCTTTTTCTGGAGTAGGGATTGGCCTGGGAAAGGCAGAAAACAGGCGGACTTGTAATAGTACTAGGGCATCTCGGTAACTCAGAACTAAAAAAAGTATTGGCAATCTATAATACCTGTATTGTACCATAAACCATGATTTTTAAAAAGCTGAATTCAGCCCAAGGATTTGGCTTACTTGTAAAGGTATTTAGACTGCTAAGTCGAAAACTTATCTAATGTGGAATCAACCGGCAGCCGGCTCGTAAATCGGGCTTCAATATTAAGGCCGGATCTGCTAAGATAATTCCGGTTTAACATGATGATCTTTTATAAACCGGACCCAAGTATTAAGGTGGAGGGATCTGTGATGGCTGATTTTGTCCATTTACACTGCCACAGCGAATACAGCTTATTGGACGGCGCGGCAAGAATAAACAATATTGTTAACCGGGCCGCCGAATTGAATATGCCCGCCGTTGCAATAACCGATCACGGCAGTATGTTTGGAGTGATCGATTTTTACAGGGCGGCCAAGAAGGCCGGCATCAAGCCCATCCTGGGCTGTGAAGTTTACATGGCGCCCCGGTCCCGGTTTCAGAAGGAACCGAGGAAAGATGATCAGCAGTATCACCTGGTTTTGCTGGCCGAAAACGAAACCGGTTACCGCAATTTAATGTATCTAGTTTCAGCCGGTTACCTGGAAGGGTTTTATTACAAGCCGAGGATTGATCGTGAGCTTCTGCAGCAGCACAGCGAAGGCCTGATCGGCCTGAGCGCTTGCCTGGCCGGAGAAATACCATCCCTGATCTTAGAAGGCCGCCTGGATGATGCAAGAGAGACAGCCTGTTTTTACCGGGATGCTTTCGGAGAAGACAGCTTTTTTCTAGAACTTCACGACCACAACATCCCCGAGCAAAAAAAAGTAAACGAAGCGCTAAAAGAAATATCCCGGCTGGAAAACATTCCCCTTGCCGCTTCCAATGATGTACATTATTTGTCCCGCCAGGATGCCGGTATGCATGATGTTTTAATCTGTATCCAAACCGGGAAAACGGTCGATGAAACTGAAAGGATGAGCTTTGAAACTGAAGAGTTTTACTTTAAAACGCCCGGGGAAATGGCCGAACTCTTCGCTGATGTCCCGGAAGCAATCAGCAATACGGTCCGTATCGCCGAGCGCTGTAACGTGGAAAAAGATTTTACGCAGCGGCACCTTCCTGAATACAGCGTGCCCGATGGAAGCGATGCCGACAGTTACCTGGAAAAGATTTGCTACCAGGGTCTGGAGTCCCGTTACCGGGAAATAACTCCTGAGATCGAAGAAAGGCTTCAATATGAGCTTAAAGTTATCCGTCAGATGGGTTACGCCGATTATTTCCTTATCGTCTGGGATTTTGTTGATTATGCCAAGAAAGAGAAAGTTATTGTCGGACCGGGCCGGGGTTCGGCAGCCGGCAGCCTGGTGGCATACTGCCTCGGTATTACCAATATAGAACCTCTTCAGCACGGACTGCTTTTTGAACGCTTTCTAAACCCGGAACGGATTTCCATGCCCGATATTGATATCGATTTTTGCGATGACAAGCGCGACCGGATCTTGAATTATGTCTTTGAAAAGTATGGCCAGGAGAGGGTCGCCCAGATTATTACCTTCGGAACCATGGCGGCGCGGGCGGCTGTGCGCGATGTAGGCAGGGCCCTGGCTATTCCTTATGCCGAGGTGGATAAAATTGCCAAGATGATCCCGATGGAGGTTAAAATGACCATTTCCAGAGCCCTGGATCAGAACCGGGACCTGCAGGTATTGTACCGGGAAGAAGAGCTTTACCGCCGCCTACTGGACATATCGATGGCCGTTGAAGGCATGCCCAGGCATGCTTCGACCCACGCTGCCGGAGTGGTCATCGCCAAGGAACCGCTGGTCAATTATGTGCCTCTTCATAAAATGGCCGACAGCGCCGTGGTAACCCAGTTTCCCATGGGAATCCTGGAAGAGATGGGCCTGCTGAAGATGGATTTTCTGGGCTTAAAAACCCTGACCATTATAGGAGAGGCCCTCGAAAACATTGAAAAGAGGCATAACAAAAGGATCGAAATCGAAGCCATACCCATTGATGATTCCGCCACCTATGAAATGCTATCCCATGGCGAAACAACGGGCGTATTTCAGCTGGAAAGCACCGGCATGCGGTCGGTGCTGCGGGAACTGATACCGAACAAATTTGAAGATATTATCGCTGTCGTAGCCCTTTACCGGCCGGGACCAATGGAACAGATCCCTACTTTTGTCAACAGTAAACACGGCAGGGAAAAAATCAAGTACGCCCACCCGGACCTGGAGCCTATACTGAAGGAAACCTACGGGGTCATCGTCTACCAGGAACAAATCATGGAAATTGCGGCCCGCATAGCAGGTTTTTCCCTGGGCCAGGCTGATCTGCTGCGGCGGGCGATAGGGAAAAAGAAAAAACAAATTCTGGATGAGCAGCAGGAAAAATTTATCGAGGGCTGCATGGAGAAGGGTTATACCCGTGAATTGGGGATTAAAATGTACGACCTGATTTTGAAATTTGCTTCCTACGGTTTCAATAAGTCTCATGCCGCGGCTTACGCCCTGATTGCCTACCAGACCGCTTTTTTGAAGGCTAATTATCCGGTGGAATTCATGGCGGCCCTGATGACAGTTTATTATTCCAACAGTGATAAGGTGGCCCTCTACATAGCCGACTGCCGGCGAATGGACATTGAAGTTCTCCCCCCGGATATCAATGAAAGCGAAACTCATTTTACCGTCGTCGGCGACAACCGGATCCGCTTCGGCCTGGCGGCCGTTAAAAATGTGGGCCTGGGAGCCATCGATTCAATCGTCAGGGCCAGGCGGGAAAAACCCTTTGGGTCTATGCGCGATTTCGCCTCCAGGGTCGACCTGAGATTATGCAACAGAAAGGCCCTGGAAAGCTTGGTTAAGTGCGGCGCTTTTGACTCAATAGGCGGCCACCGGGCCCAGTACCTGGCCGCCCTGGATGATGTTTTGGCCCAGGGCCAGTCAGTGCAGCGCGAGAGGGAAAACGGCCAGATATCGATGTTTTCCCTAATGGATGCAAGCGTGCAGGAAGAGCTGCTTAACGACAATCTGCCTGATCTTGAGCCTTTTTCAGACAAGGAACGGTTGTCCCTGGAGAAAGAAATGTTGGGATTGTATATATCCGGCCACCCCCTGGAGCCCTACCGGCCGATCCTGGACCAGATGGACAAGCTCACCCGCTGCGTGGAGCTGGCCGAGGTCGGGGATAACCATCATGTCAAGGTGGGAGGCATTATTATTGCCGTCCGAAGTTTTTATACCAAGAAAAACAAGCAGATGGCCTTTGTCAAGCTGGAAGATTTGACCGGCCATGTTGAACTGGTGGTATTCCCGGAACTTTTTGAAAAACAGGGCGGCCTGCTCCGGGAAGACAGCCTGGTTGTAATTGAAGGCAAGACAGATTTAAAAGAAGAAGAAGATGTCAAAATTCTCGCCGAAAAACTGACTCCCCTGAGCCAGCAGAAAAAGTATTTACGCTTAATGATCGATGAAAGGCATGACCGGGAAATCCTTGGGGCTTTAAAAAACACTTTGCTTGCAGAAAATGGCGAGGTCCCGGTATGCCTCTTCTTTAAAAAGGACAAGAAAATGCTGATGCTGGATAAAAACTACTGGGTCCGCGATCATTTCCAGTCCCGTAAACAGCTGGAAGACCTGCTCGGCCTGGGAGCGGTCAGTGAACAGTATCAGAATTATACTCCTGAATCCAGGGTGAAGGAGGAACAGCACAGTTGAGAAAGGTTGCGGTTTTAACCAGCGGGGGAGATGCACCCGGCATGAATGCCGCGGTGCGGGCGGTGGTTAGAAAAGGGTTGAGTAAGCACTGTAAAATAGTTGGCATCCGGCGGGGTTATGCCGGTCTGTTCAGCGACGATGATTTTATAGATTTCCACCTGGGCTCGGTGGCAGGGATTATTCACCGGGGCGGAACGGTAATCCTGACGTCCAGGGCCGAAGAGATGTACGAACCGGAAGGCCAGGCCCGGGCCGCCGAACGGCTTGCCTCTGAAGGTGTTGAAGGACTGGTGGTTATCGGGGGCGAAGGTTCGTTCCGGGGAGCTCTGGCCCTGGAACAGAGGGGCATAAAGACCGTATGTATCCCCGGCACTATCGATAACGATATAAACGGGACAGAATCCGCGCTTGGATTTGATACAGCGGTTAATACAATTCTCGACGCCGTCAACCGTTTGCGAGACACAGCTACTTCCCACGAACGTATTTTTATCCTGGAAGTAATGGGCCGTCACACCGGCCACCTGGCCCTGGCAGCCGGGCTGGCCGGTGGTGCCGAATCGGTCCTGGTTCCCGAAATAAAGTGGGACCTGGAACATATTTGCCGCCGGTTGTTGCAAGGGATTGAACGCCAGAAAACACACAGCATCATAGTCGTGGCGGAAGGGGCAGCCAACGTTTTTGAAATTAATAAAAAGATTCGGGACAGGATAAAGGCAGAAACCAGGGTTACCGTCCTGGGTCATATTCAGCGCGGGGGCAGTCCCAGCGCTGTAGATCGGCTTCTGGGCAGCCGAATGGGCGCCGCGGCAGTAGATTTGCTCTGGGCAGGCAAAAGCGGGCTTTTTACAGCTTTAAAAGGAGATCAGATAGTGGCGGAGCCTCTTGAGACATCACTTGGCAAAAAAAGGCCCTTTCCTGAAAAACTATATGAATTGACCCTGGAACTGGCCAGGTAAAAGATTTAAGGGGGAGGATAGTTAGATGAGGCGGACAAAAATCGTTTGTACGATTGGGCCGAGCATTGATACGGCAGAGCAAATCGAAAAGATTATCGCTGCCGGTATGGATGTGGCCAGGCTTAATTTGTCGCACGGCAGCAGTGAAGAGCATTACCGCCGCCTGATGCTGATCCGGCAAGAGGGAGACAAAAAAAGAAAAACGATCGGTTATCTTGTTGATACCCGGGGCCCGGAAGTGCGAACCGGCGATCTGAAAGAGGATTCGGTCCATCTCGAAGACGGCCAGGATTTTACCCTTACTACAGAAATGGTGCCGGGTGACAGCCGTAAAGCTTCGGTAACCTATCCGGAACTGCATCGTGATCTGAAAGCAGGCAGTAAAGTATTAATCGATGACGGGTTAATTATGTTGGATGTGCTGGAAGTTACCGGCCGGGACATCAAGTGCCGGGTCATTCACGGCGGGGAACTGCGCAGTTACAAGGGTTTGAACACTCCGGGAACCAGGATAAACCTGCCGGCCTTAAACAAAGATGACCGCGCTGATATTAAACTGGCCATCGAAAACGACATTGATTTTTTGGCGGCTTCGTTTACCCGCAGCGCTGAAGATATCTTAGAGATCAGGAGGCTTATCGAAAAGCTGGGCGGCCAGATCATGATTTTAGCTAAAATTGAAAGCGAAGAAGGAGTGGAAAACTTTGACTCAATCCTCGAGGTGGCTGACGGGATCATGGTGGCCAGGGGGGACCTGGGGGTGGAGATCCCGCCGGAAAGAGTCCCTCTTTTGCAGAAAGAGTTTATCCGGAAATGCAACCGCCTCGGTAAACCGGTCATAACGGCAACCCAGATGCTGGACAGCATGATCCGCAATCCCCAACCGACCAGGGCCGAGGCAAGTGATGTCGCCAATGCCATCATAGACGGCACCGATGCGGTGATGCTTTCCGGAGAAACGGCAGTGGGCCGCTTTCCCGTGGAAGCGGTGGAAACTATGGATCGCATTGCCAGTCATACCGAGCAAGGATTGGATTACAAAAAAATACTGGAAGGGTTGAGTGTTACCGTTAAGAAAACAGTTACCGATGCCATCAGTTATTCCACCTGCAATATCGCTCATGAACTGAACGCCGATGCTATTATTACTTCCACTCAATCCGGCCATACCGCCCGCATGGTTTCCAAGTACAGGCCATGGGCCAGGATTGTGGCTGTTTCATCCCGGAAGCGGGTTGCTTCACAACTTACCTTGACCCGCGGAGTATATTCGGTCATCTGCCCGCCCGTCAACTCGACCGACGACATGTTCAATAACGCTATAAGCACCTCCCTGGAAGAAGGGCTGATTAAAAACGGCAATTTGGTTGTAATCACGGCCGGGGTTCCGGTGGGGGTATCGGGAACAACCAACTTGCTCAGAGTAGAAACTGTGGGGGAAATTATTGTGAAGGGAACCGGTGTAGGGAAAAAGGCGGCCAGCGGCAGGGCTTATGTGGCGGCCACCGCAAAAGAACTTGACGCTTTCAAAGAAGGAGAGATCCTGGTAACCAGGACCACTAACAGCAGTTATCTTCCGGCTCTCGAAAAAGCAGCTGCCCTGGTTACGGAAGAAGGCGGGTTAACTTCGCATGGGGCCATTGTGGCGATCAACTACGGCAAACCGGCCGTAGTCGGGGTCGAAAAAGCTGTCGAAATCATAAAGAGCGGCGAGGTTATTACAGTGGATGCTATCAGGGGCTTAATTTACCGCGGCGAAGCTCACGTTCTGTAATCGCCGGGCCCTGAATGGAGGATATGTTCGTGAAAAAAGACGAAACCAGCGTCCGGGTACGATACAAAGATACAGATCAGATGGGTGTAGCCTACTATGCCAACTACCTGATCTGGTTTGAGGTGGGGCGGACGGAGATGATGCGGGGCCTGGAGCTTCCCTACCGCGAATTTGAAAAGAGCAACATTTTTTTACCGGTCCTCAAGGCTTACTGTGAATATAAGCAGCCGGCCAGGTACGATGACGAACTTACGATCATTACCCGCCTGGAAAGCCTTCACAACGTGCGGATAGTTTTTAATTATGAAATAAAGCGGGAAAAGGAGCTATTGGCTACCGGTTATACCGAACACGCCTTTGTCAAAGACAACGGGCGGCCGGTGGTATTGAAAAAATTCAGCCCCTTTTTATGGAACCGGCTCTGTCAAGCCTTGGAGGAGAAGCAACAACAGTAAAACGGAGGGTTTAATAGTGACTGTTAAAGAAGAAAAAGTAGGATTAATTTACCATCCCGACTATTTACTTCATTCCCAGGACCGGCATCCGGAACGCAAGGAAAGGCTGGAACATATCATGGCAGCCCTTGAAGAAAAGAGGCTTCTGGACAGGGTTAAAAGAATAGCCCCTGAACCGGCGGAAGTTGAAGATATTGCCCTGATCCATGATCGCGACTATATCCAGTCCATTGAAGAGGCCTGCCGCATGGGCCGGCGGTTTCTGGATATGGACACCTATATTGTTCCCGAGTCATACCGGGTAGCCTTATTGTCGGCCGGCGGAGCCCTCAGCGGTTTGAGGGCTGTGATGGAAGCTAGCGGGACTAACACAAATAAAGTTTTTGCTTTCAACCGTCCTCCCGGGCATCATGCCGAAAGAAACCGGGCCATGGGTTTTTGTTTGTTTAATAATATCGCCGTTGCCGCCGCGGCAGCCAAGCGCGATTATGGTCTGAAAAGGGTGGCCATTGTTGACTGGGATGTCCATCACGGCAACGGGACCCAGCATAGCTTTGAAGATGATTCTGAAGTGCTCTTTATATCCACCCATCAGAGCCCGGCCTATCCGGGAACGGGGCGGGTAGAAGAAACCGGCCGGGGCCGGGGAGAAGGTTTTAATATCAACATACCCCTTCCGGCGGGAACCGGGAACAGGGAATACAAAGTGGCCTTTGAAAGCATTATCATTCCCATCCTGGACCAGTAAAAGCCGGAACTGCTGCTCATATCCGCCGGCCAGGATGCTTATCACCGCGATCCGCTGGCAGGCATGTCCCTGAGCGAAGAAGGCTATTATTACATGGCCGAACAGCTGGCCCAAGCGGCAGGACGGTGGTCAAAAGGCAGAATACTGCTCTGCCTGGAAGGCGGATATCATCTGCAGGGTCAGGCTGCAGTTATTATCCAAATTTTAAATGCCCTGGGGCAGTGGGGCCTGCCGCTGGAAAGAGGAGAAAGTGACAGAGAACCGGCCGGGCATATATTGAGGCGGCTTGATCAGGTAATCGAAACCCAGAAGGTTTACTGGGATTTGTAACAAATTTTCTTTATAGGGATTTTAACTCCGGCTGATTTTGATCAGGCCCCGGCATGGTTCCGGGGGATTAAGGGCGGCCGGCCTAGAGGTGCGGCAGATCCACTCCTCCGGTTTTCATGTGATAAAGGATTAACCCTCCGGGCAGCTTGGGGTAAAAATAAGTAGATTTCCGGGGCATTAACCTCCCATTACGGGCCCTTTCCAGGACTTTAGAGACCGACATAAAGCCGATTATAAAGGCAGCTTCCGCTTTCTTATCCAGGACAGCCCCAAGAGCCTGCGAAAAGTCGGCTGTAAAACCAAGCAGATCAGGATTATCGCCGTTTGGGGGCCGAAAACCTGGTTTTTCTAGATCCAGGGGCGGCTTCAGAAGGCGATCGTGGAGAATCGTTACCGGCAGGTCCACCCTGCCGGGCTTTCTTTTGGGCACCAGCAGGCCGGCCCTGAAAGCAGTGATATAACCAAAACCTCCGCTTTCAGGGCCCAGGCGGTCCAGTTCTTTTATAAAAGCTTCCCGGTCCAGGTTTTCGGGTCGGCCCCGGTCCAGATAGTTAAATTCTCTTTCTATCCTGCGGTTAATCAGCTCGCTCTCTTTTCTTTGCAAGCCGTAAACCAGGCGGTGGGCCGGCAGCAGCAGCAGGCCCGGATCACCGCTTCCAACCAGCGTCGCTAGTATATAACCTGCGCCGGGTAAGCAGTTCAGGTTGGTTTTTTGACTGTATCGGAGGGCCGTTTCGTAGCGATGGTGACCATCAGCAATAAGAACGGGCCGTGCGGCCATAAACGCGGTCAGCCCGGCCTGTAAATTTGGGTCATCAAGGGGCCAGATCCGGTGGGCCTGTCCCGAACTGTCGCGGGCTTCAAAAGCCGGCCGGCGGTTTAAAATTTGCTTCCGGTACGTTTTCACCTGCTGTTCGGGATCCGGGAACAGAATGAAGATGGGGCTGAAATTGGCCCCGCTATGCTCAAGCAGTTTGAAACGGTCTTCTTTAGGCCCGGCCATGGTCAGTTCGTGAGGAAGAACTAGACCGGAGGAGTAAGGTTCTAGTTTAAGGGCGGCCATAATCCCGGTACGAGTCATGGTCTGGCCCTGCCGCTGAAATGTTTGCTCGTGGAAATAATAATTCCTGGCCCTGTCCGGCCGGAGTATTTTTTTATTTAGCCACTGCTGGAAAGTTTCCGCCGCCCTGGTATAGCGATTATCCAGTGCATTATCTTCCGCACTGCTTTTTCCGTATTCAAGGCGGATGATGTTATAAGGATTTTTGGTGTGCAGTTGCTGCTGTTCTTCAGGACTGATTACATCATAAGGCGGAGTTATGATCGAGCCGAGGTCTTTTATTTCGGCCTGGTTATAGCTTATGCCCTTAAATGGTTTGATGACGGCCACATTAAAACCTCCGCTGTAATTTAAATATTTTGTTTTTTGGTGGCGTAATAATGATTCTATAACAGCTGTGGTTTCATTGCAAGCACGGCTTTCCCAGGCAGATTGCCCGGAAATAGGGGCAGAGCCGTAATTACTGGAACCATTACCGGGCGGAACAATTTATCTCCGGCCGCCGGGAGCGCGGTGCCGGTTATTTCCGGCCTACCATGGTGTTTTGCTTAAATGATCCTCTTCATATAAAATAAGAACCGGAAGGGAGTTCGAGTTTTTGAACCTGGCAGGCAGGGTAAAAGAACTGATCACCTCGGGGGTATAATGCTTATCCCCAATTTTACATTGCTTTGGCAATGGAACTGTGCTATACTACCCGTGGTAATTTTAAATACTCACGTCCACCGAGGCCGAATCCGGTTGGCTTTGAGCTTGGATGAAGCTTATGACGCGGGCGGCGGTAAAAACAAAAGGAGGATTTTACTTTGGCAAGAGTAAGCATGAAGCAGTTGTTGGAAGCGGGGGTTCATTTTGGACATCAAACCCGCCGCTGGAATCCGAAGATGAAGAATTACATCTTTACCGAGCGTAATGGAATCTACATTATTGATCTCCAAAAAACAGTTAAACTAATGGATACGGCCTATAATTTTGTGCGCGATATGGTTGCCGATGGAGGAAGTATTATTTTTGTCGGCACCAAAAAACAAGCCCAGGAATCGATCCGCTTTGAAGCGGAAAGGTGCGGCGCTCATTATGTAAACCACCGCTGGTTGGGCGGAATGCTGACAAATTTCAATACCATCCGCAAACGGATTGATCGTATGCTCAGGCTGGAAGAAATGGAAACAGACGGCACTTTTGAACGCCTGACCAAAAAGGAAGTTCTGACCCTGCAGAACGAAAAGGAGAGGCTGCATAAATTCTTAAGCGGTATCCGCAACATGAAAAAACTCCCCGATGCAATTTATGTTGCCGATCCCCGCAAAGAAAAAATTGCCGTGGCTGAAGCCAGGAAACTGGACATACCGGTTATAGCCATTGTCGATACAAACTGTGATCCGGACGAAATCGATTACCTTATACCGGGCAATGATGACGCCATCAGGGCGGTTAAACTGATTACCTCTTTAATTGCCGACGCCGTTCTGGAAGGAAACCAGATCAGTGAACAGCCGGAAGCGGAAGAGGAGGCTGCCGAACAGGCAGAAACTTCCGTTAAGGAAACCGTCGATGAAGTTGCAGAAGTTGCGGGCCCGGAAAGCGGTAGTGAAGCGGACGATATTTCGGTGGAAGGTAAAGATATTTCTGCTATCCCCGTAGCCCAGGTAGTAGAAGAACCCGGGCCGAAAGAAAAATCGGCAGAAAGCTATGAATCAAAAGATTCCGGAGAAGACGAAGCAAAATAGTGATACACCGTCCCAACCATATCAATTAAACTTAAGCAAGTTTCAATAGAGGAGTGTAGATTGATGCATATTGATGCCCAGGTAGTTAAAACTTTGCGTGATAAAACCGGCGCCGGAATGATGGACTGTAAAAAAGCCCTGCAGGAATCCGGCGGTAACGAAGAAAAGGCAATTAATGCCCTGAGGGAAAAAGGTTTAGCCCAGGCCGCCAAGCGAGCAGGCAAAACCGCCAACCAGGGAATAGTTGATTCATATATTCATCTAGGCGGCAAAATAGGGGTCCTGGTTGAAGTAAACTGCGAAACCGATTTTGTGGCCCGTAACGATCAATTTCGTGAATTTGTCCGCAATATCTGCCTTCAGGTGGCAGCAACCAACCCGGCTTACCTGAGAAAGGAAGATGTTCCGGAAGAAGTGCTGGAGAACGAACGGCAGATTATCAGGGTCCAGGCTTTGAATGAAGGGAAACCTGAGAAGGTTATTGACAAAATTATCGCGGGCCGGATTGAAAAGTTTTACAAGGAAAACTGCCTCATGGAACAGGCTTTTGTCAAGGATGAGGAAATTAACATCAGCCAGCTTTTAACAGATTTAATAGCCAAGATTGGCGAAAATATAATTCTCAGGCGTTACAGCCGCTTTGAGGTTGGCGAGGGGCTCGATTCGGAGAGCTCAAGCAGTTGCGGAGCTTAATCGCAAAAAGAAGAACACTGCAAAGTGTTCTTTTTTTATATTGACCCGGCAAAATATGAAGGATGTTGAAGGTTTATAGATCGGTTTGTCGAATCTTTAGGTTTGGGGGGTGCATAGGTGTCAAAACCTGCTTATAACCGGGTAGTTCTGAAGTTAAGCGGTGAAGCGCTGGCCGGTGATCGAGAATTCGGTATAGACCAAAAAATACTGGAAAGTATTGCCCTGCAGCTCAAAGAAGTCAATGCCCTTAAAATTGAAGTGGCTGTAGTTGTTGGAGGAGGCAATATTTGGCGCGGCGCCCGGGCCGGCGAGGAAGGCATGGACCGGGCAACTGCAGATTATATGGGCATGCTGGCCACTGTAATCAATGCTCTGGCTTTGCAGGACGCCCTGGAAAGACATGAGGTTGATACCAGGGTCCAGACCGCTTTGGAGATGCAGCAGGTTGCTGAGCCTTATATCAGGCGGCGAGCCCTGCGGCACCTCGAAAAAGGCCGGATCGTTATTTTTGCCGGAGGAACAGGAAACCCTTACTTTTCGACAGATACAACAGCTGCTTTACGGGCTGCAGAAATAGAAGCTGAGGTAATCCTGCTGGCCAAGGGAAAGGTTGATGCCGTTTATGATGCCGATCCTTTGCTAAATCCGGCTGCCCACCGGTTTACTGAACTAAACTATATCGAAGTTATTAACCAACATCTGGGGGTTATGGATTCCACTGCTGCTTCCCTCTGTATGGATAACCATATCAAGTTAATTGTGTTCGGTTTGAATTTTGGTAATATCAAAAAAGCGGTTATGGGAGAGAAAATAGGTACCTTAATTAGGGGTGAATAACTGATGACAGAGGATATTTATGCCGATGCCGAAGAAAAAATGGACAAGTCTATCACCGCTTTTCAGCGTGAACTGGCAACCTTAAGGGCCGGAAGGGCCACACCCTCCCTGCTGGATCGAATTGAAGTTGACTATTATGGCGTTCCAACACCACTCAGTCAACTGGCCGGCGTCAGTGCTCCGGAGTCACGCCTGCTGGTCATTCAACCCTGGGATAAACAGGCCCTGCCGGAAATCGAAAAAGCGATCATGAAATCTGATCTCGGCTTAACCCCCAGCAATGACGGAAATGTAATTAGGTTAAACATCCCGGAGCTGACCGAAGAACGACGTAAAGAGCTGGTCAGGTTTGTCCGTAAAAAAGCGGAAGAGGGCAGGGTATCAATACGCAATATCCGCCGCGATGCCAATGATGAGATCAAGAAGCTGGAAAAAGACAGTGATATATCAGAAGATGAAAGCAGAAGGTCCCAGGACAGCATCCAGGAACTTACCGACCAAAAAATAGAAGAGGTTGATAAAATCCTGGCCGCTAAAGAAAAGGAAATGATGGAAGTTTAGCAGGCAGCGGTTCGATACACTTTAAGCATGAGCTGCGTCTGATTAAGAACCGCTTCCATAATTAAGGGCATAATAATGATCAGGCAAAGCAGAGGCGGCTCTCTCTTGATCTGGAAGGGGGAGCCGTTATTTTTAAACGGTGGGGTTTGGTGTGAATAATTCTCAAAGGGAAAAAGAACTAAAACAAAAGATTGACGCGGAAAAGGTTCCCCGTCATATTGCGATTATTATGGACGGGAACGGCCGCTGGGCTTTAGAAAAAGGCTTGCCCAGACAGGAAGGACACCGGCAGGGCGTGGAAACTGTCCGGGATATTGTCAGGTGTGCCAACGAGCTGGGTATTAGTATTCTGACCCTCTTTGCTTTTTCTACCGAGAACTGGCAGCGGCCGGCCTGGGAAGTTAATTACCTGATGAGCCTCCCGGAGAAGTATTTTCAGTCCGAACTGCCCGAATTAAAGCGCAACAATGTCCAAATAAGATTAATTGGAGATGCCGCCAGGCTGCCCCGCAAGGTGAGACAGGCTGTTGAAGAAGGAACAGAAGCTACCAGGGATAATACGGGCATGATTCTTAACTTTGCTCTAAACTACGGTTCAAGATCAGAAATTCTGAGAGCGGTTAAACTCCTGGTTGATGATGTGACATCAGGAACGATTAAGGGCGAGATTAACGAAAAAACTTTTTCCAGTTACCTGTATACTGTCGATATGCCTGATCCGGACTTGTTGATCCGGACCAGTGGAGAAAAACGGATTAGCAATTTTTTGCTATGGCAGCTTGCTTACAGTGAGCTCTGGTTTACATCTGTCTTCTGGCCCGACTTTTCAAGAGTCGATTTGATGGAAGCCGTTCATGACTATCAACTTCGTAGAAGACGGTTCGGTAAACTTTAGCAATTAAAGGTGATTATTGATGTTATTTCTTCGTATTTTATCTGCTTTGATAGGTATACCGGTGGTAATTGCAGCCGTGTATTTTGGAGGGCCCTGGTTTGCTCTTTTTATCCTGCTGGTGGTTAATGCCGGCATTTATGAATACAATCGTGTTACGAAGATTGGCAATTTTAGTTTTCTGGCCGTAATCGCCCACTTAGGGGTTAGTTTCTATATAATAATCATGTTTTTTGAACAGCATTTGTTGATCACCCCCCTACTCCTACTTTTATTTTTTATCATGTTTGTTGCGGCGCTGTTCAACATGGAAAACATGGGTAAAACAAGCATAGCCGACTCGGCAATGACCATGTGGGGAATTATCTATATCGGGGTGCTGTGCGGGTATATATTGATGTTGCGGATGCAGCCCGATGGCGCTTTTTATACATACCTCCTTTTTGTCGGGGTCTGGATTCATGATACAATGGCTTACTTTATCGGGGTTAAGTGGGGGATGCGCAAGTTTGCTCCACAGATAAGCCCGAAAAAATCAGTGGAAGGCTCCCTGGCCGGCTTGAGCGGGACAATTGTGATCTTTTTTTCCGCATCGATATTGGCCCCCGGTTTTTTTGCGCTTACCCCCTGGGGAGCCATTATTTTTGCCCTGGGTATTGCGGTTTTTGCCCAACTTGGCGATTTGATGGAATCGGGTTTAAAAAGGCAGATGCAGGTTAAGGATTCCGGGGCTGTTATACCGGGGCATGGCGGGGTTTTAGACCGTTTTGACAGCATCATGCTGGCCGCTCCTTTTGTATATTATTTCTTCATTCTTGTCAGTGTCCTCTAGGGATAAGCGCAAAATGATTTTATGAACCGGAGAGATGTCCAAAAGATGAGGGGTTTTGATTTAATTTAGGAAAAGGCCCGCTCAGTAAAGGAAAAGAGTTTATCAGGCCTTTGGACAGGGTGTATAATGGAAAAAAAGATTGCTTTACTTGGTTCGACAGGTTCAATCGGGAAACAAACTCTGGAAGTGATAGAAGCCCTGGGTCATGATTACCGGGTGGTTGCTCTTACCGCCGGCAGCAGCGACAGGTTGCTGGCAGAACAGGTTAAGCGGTTTAATCCTGAACTGGCCGTGTTGACCGACCATGAGGCGGCTGAGAGACTCAGAAAGAAAATTGGAGAGAATGGATCTGTCGTTGAATCCGGCGATCAAGGCCAGATTATGGCCGCGACCTGGCCCACAGCAGACCTGGTTGTAATGGCTCAGGTCGGATTTAGCGGTTTCAGGCCGCTGGTTGCCGCTTTGAAAGACGGGAAGATGATCGCCCTGGCCAACAAAGAATCACTGGTAATCGGAGGATCCATTTTAAAGCGTATGGGATTGCTCGATCGGGAAAAAATTCTTCCCGTCGACAGCGAACATTCGGCTATCTGGCAGTGCCTGGAAGGTTCGGATCCTAAAACAGTAGCCAGGATTTACCTGACCGCATCGGGAGGTCCTTTTTACGGCCGTAAAAGGGAAGATCTAAACCTGGTCACTCCTGATCAGGCCCTTCAGCATCCCAACTGGCAGATGGGCAAGAAGATTACGATTGATTCGGCGACGATGATGAATAAAGGTCTTGAAGTAATTGAAGCAAAGTGGCTCTTTGATCTCAGCTTGGATCAAATAGAAGTAATAATTCACCGCCAAAGTATTGTTCATTCTATGGTAGAATATATAGACGGTTCAATACTGGCCCAAATGGGAGTAGCTGATATGCGCCTGCCCATTCAACACGCGCTTACTTACCCGGACCGAAAAATAAGCCGGGTTGAAAACTTTAATCCTTTTGGGAAAAAACTTGACTTTTTTCCGCCCGACCGGGATAATTTTCCCTGTCTTGACCTTGCTTACCGGGCGGCCTATCTGGGAGGCACTATGCCGGCTGTCCTCAACGGGGCTAATGAGGTTGCCGTGGCTGCATTTATCGAAAATAGAATTAAGTTTACCGCTATCCCGCAGGTGATTGAAGAAGTCATGGACGGTCATTTAAACATTGATAGCCCCGGCCTTGAAGATGTTGTAAGTGCTGATCAATGGTCTCGCCATAAAGCAGCGGGGGTAATTGATCAGCAGACAGGAAGGATGAGTTAAATGCAAACATTGATTGCTGCCATTTTCGTATTTGGTTTATTAATCCTGGCCCATGAGTTAGGGCACTATTACGTTGCGCGCCTGACCGGGATCCGGGTTTTGGAATTGGCCGTTGGATTTGGCCCAAAACTGTTAAGTTGGACCAAAAATGGGATCGATTATTCTCTGCGGGCAGTGCCCCTGGGCGGTTTTTGCCGCTTGATGGGCGAAAATCCTGAAGAAGCTGAAGATCCTGACAGCTTCCCCAAGAAGCCGATTCTGAGCAGGATGGCGGTTCTGCTGGCCGGCTCCGGCATGAACCTGGCCCTGGCTATCCTGGTGTTTTTCCTGATCTTCTTTTTTATCATAGGCACACCAACAGATACGGCGGAAGTCGGTTATATTGTCGAAAACTCGCCTGCTGAAGAAACCGGGCTGGAAGTTGGGGACAGGATAATCAGTATTGACAATGAGCCGGTGCAAAGCTTTGACGACGTCGTTGCCGTGATCTCGGTCAGGCCCAATGAAGAATTTCCCATCACTGTGGAAAGAAACGGCGAAGAGCTTAGTTATTCCATTACAGCCGAAGAGGAACCTGACGGGCGAGGCATCATCGGGATCGGTCGGATGCTGGAGAGGTATAGTTTCTTTTCTTCCATCCAGCACAGTTTCCGGCAATTTGGCATGATCCTGGCTTCGTTCTATTATGTGTTGTCGGGGCAGGCTCCGCTCGAAGTAGCCGGACCGGTCGGGATAGTGCATGTAATTGGAGAAGTGGCCCAGACCGGATTTGTAAACCTGTTGATGCTGACCGCCTTAATCAGTATCAATTTGGGTATAATTAACCTTCTGCCAATACCGGCTTTAGACGGCGGCCGCATTTTGTTCCTGATCATTGAAGCGCTGCGGGGGCGACCGATTGAACCGGAAAAAGAGGGGTTAATCCATTTTCTTGGTTTCGCCCTGCTCATTACTTTAATCCTGTTCATTACTTACCAGGATGTTCTGCGTCTTTTCTTTACGCCCAATTAGCAGGATCAAAGTTTGATCCGGCGGCTGTTTTACGAAAATTAATGTGGTGCTAAATAAATGGATACAATCAAGCGTAAAAAAACCAGGCCGGTCCAGGTTGGTGGATTGACTATCGGGGGAAATGCACCGGTTGTCATTCAGTCGATGACCAATACGAAAACTAACGATTTAGAAGCCACCCTGGAACAAATCCATGAGCTCGCGGAAGCCGGTTGCGAACTGGTCCGCCTGGCCGTGCCTGACAAAGAAGCGGCCGGTTCATTTGAGGTTTTAGCCCGGGAAAGTCCCGTTCCCCTGATTGCCGATATTCATTTTGATGTCCGGCTTGCTCTTGAAGTTTTAGAAAAAGGCGCTTCCAAAATAAGGATTAACCCGGGGAATATAGGAGGGCGCAGCAAGTTATCCGAACTTGCCCGGAAAGCAGAGGAACTGGAAGTGCCGATCAGGATTGGGGTTAATGCAGGATCCCTGGAAAAACGCCTTATGCTAAAACACGGCGGCGCAAGCTCATCCGCCCTGGTTGAATCGGCCCTGGGATACTTGAAAACTTTCGAAGAGCTCGGTTTTTCTAGACTTGTGGTTTCGCTGAAAGCTTCCGATGTCTATACTACAATCTGCGCTTACCGGCTTTTTTCTGAGAACAAATCTTATCCTTTACACCTGGGAATAACAGGAGCGGGCCCGATGCGTTCCGGCCTGATCAAGGGAGCTATTGGCATCGGAACCCTGCTGGCGGAAGGTATTGGCGATACGATCAGGGTGTCGCTTACCGCCAATCCGGTTGAAGAAGTCCGGGCGGCCAGGCAAATTCTGCAGTCGCTGGGCATGAAAAGGTATGGCCCTGAATTGATTTCCTGCCCTACCTGTGGACGTTGTTCAGTAGACCTTGTGAGCATGGTCAATGAAGCTGAAAAGGTTCTTCAGGGTTACAAAGTTCCGGTAAAAGTAGCGGTAATGGGCTGTGCCGTCAACGGCCCCGGGGAGGCCAGGGAGGCCGATCTCGGCATCTCCGCCGGCAAAAAACACGGTATCCTCTTCAGTCACGGAAAAGTAATCCGGACCGTAGCTCTCGATCAATTACTGAAGGCCCTGAAAGAAGAATTAGATCTATTGGCAGCGCAAATAAGGAAGCAGGAGGAAGGGCAATGAAGATGGAAGTAGCGGCAATCATTCCGGCTTTTAACGAAGAGAAAACGATAGGCGATGTTATCAGCGCCCTTAAGAGTTCAGCCGATGTAGACCGGGTGATCATAGTCAGCGATGGTTCTGAGGACGAAACGGTCAGCGCTGCCATGAAGTATAAAGATGTAGAAATTATTGAGCTGCTTGATAACAGGGGAAAAGGGGGAGCCATAAAAGCAGGCCTTGATCGCTGCGAGTCGGAAATCATATTAATCCTGGATGCCGACCTGATCGGATTGGGCACTAAACATATTGAAGCTCTATTGAAGCCGGTTCAGGAAGGGAGAGCTTTAATGTCGGTGGGGATATTTGAAAAAGGACGCATAGCTACCGATTTTGCCCAAAAAATGGCCCCATTTTTGTCCGGCCAGAGAGCTCTGAGAAGAAATCTTTTGGAGAATATATCGGACCTTGATCTTTCCCGTTTCGGTATTGAAGTAGCCCTTCATAAGTATGTGGAAGACAATGGTATTGAAGCAGAGGCGGTCCAGCTGCCGGATCTTTCTCATGTTATGAAAGAAGAGAAGCTTGGCTTTTGGAAGGGGCTGCTGGCCCGGGTAAAAATGTACTGGGAAATATTTAAGTATGTAACCAGGATCAACACCGATCCCAAGTGAGAGCGGCATTCTTGCCCGTTCTCCAGAACATAAGCTCCACCAGTATTGCGTATATCAAGTATTTATGATAAATTAAAGCAGGTGATAGAGTTTTTCTTGTCAAGGGTGGGTGTTTCCCACTCTTTCATGTTAATTTGGGCTTAAAATGTTCCCGCCTGAAACAGGTGTAATAAAACATAGATGGGAGTCCGGGATTTTTTTATGAGCAGGGAAGAAGTAAGGGATAAGTTAATAGAGTTGATCGAACCCTTAGTTGAAAGTAAAGGTTTCGAATTGATTAAGCTGGATTATGCTTCCGGAAAACAGGGTAAAATTAATCTTTATATCGACCGGGAAGGCGGAGTGACCATTGATCACTGTGAATTGATCAGCAACGCTGTCTCCGATCTTCTTGACTATCACGACCCCATCAGCCATGCCTATACCCTGGAAGTTTCATCGCCCGGTTTAGAACGACCGCTGACTAAAAAAAAGCATTTTGAGCAATTTAAAGGCGAAAAAGTGAAGGTGAAAACTTCCGAAGAAATCGGAGGGCGCAAAAAATTCAGCGGTACTATAGGCGATATCAAAGATGATTCAGTCATTATTGAGCTTGAAGATGGTAAAAATATGGAAGTACCTCTTGCCTTAATTACCAGGGCCAATCTTTGGTATCCTAAAAATGAAATAGATGACTTGTTAAAAGATAAATAAAAGATAAATAGAAAGGAGGCTATGTTGAGCTATGAACGATGATTTGTTTGCAGCGATTACATCGTTGGAAAAAGAAAAAGGGATTAGCAAAGAAGTGCTTTTTGAGGCTCTCGAAGTTGCACTTGTTTCAGCCTATAAAAGAAATTTCCAGTCATCCCCTGCCGTAAGGGTCAGTATTGACCGGGAAACCGGCGAAATTAAAGTTTTTTCCCAGCTGAAAGTTGTTGAAGAAGTGGAATCAGAGGAGCAGGAAGTGAGCCTTTATGAAGCCAGGGTTTATGAACCGCGCTGTCAGCTTGGAGATTATATTGAAATGGAAGTTACGCCTAAGGAATTTGGGAGAATTGCGGCCCAGACAGCCAAGCAGGTAGTTATTCAAAGAATCAGAGAAGCGGAAAGGGAATTAATATATGAGAACTTTACCGATCGGACCGAGGAAATAATTACGGGCCTGGTACGCCGCTTTGAGCATAAAAACGTGATCATAGATTTAGGTAGGACTGAGGCGATTCTACCTGTAGAGGAACAGATCCCTCATGAACGTTATCGCCAGGGGGAGCGGGTAAAGACTTATATTATGGAGGTCAAGAAAACCACCAAGGGGCCTCAGATCATAGTTTCTCGCACTCATACCGGTTTTTTAAAAAGACTTTTTGAAATGGAAGTCCCTGAAATATATGAGGGTATTGTGGAAATAAAAGCTGCAGCCCGTGAAGCAGGCCACCGGTCCAAACTGGCTGTATACTCCTCCAATAAAGATATTGACCCCGTCGGAGCCTGTGTAGGGCCGAGAGGAAGCAGGGTCCAGGCGATCAGCAATGAGCTGAAAGGTGAAAAAATAGACATTATTAAATGGAATGAAGAAACTGAAGAATATATTGCCAATTCGCTTAGCCCGGCCAAGGTTTCATCGGTAATACTTAACTCAGAAAAAAAAGAGGCCACTGTGATCGTTCCCGATAACCAGCTTTCGCTGGCCATCGGTAAGGAAGGGCAAAATGCTCGTCTGGCAGCAAAAATCAGCGGCTGGAAGATTGATATTTCCAGCGAAACGCAGTATGCGGAGAAAAGCTTTTCTGCCATCGGCCTGGCCGATGAATCAGCCGGAGAGGCAGAAGGTGAAAACAATGAAAGCGCCGGCCTCCTGGAAGGATTGAATTGGGACGACCCGGCTGCTGTTGCTGAAGATGCTCCGCCTGCCGCTGAAGAAGACGCAGAAAGCGCCGCTGGCGGCGATACTGATTTAAAAGAAGAATCCGGGGATGAAGTGGTTGAAGAGGAGCCCCAGAAAGATGACTAATAAGAAGAAGATCCCCCTGAGGATTTGTATCGGGTGCCGGGAAAAAAAACCTAAAATGGATCTGGTGCGCATAGTACGGACACCTGAAAATGAGATCGTGCTTGACACAACCGGAAAAAAACCCGGCCGGGGAGCTTATATTTGCCCGCTGGAAGATTGTTTTAAAAAAGCGGTTAAAGGTAAGCGCCTGGAAAGAAACCTGCAGCTGCCGGTTTCTTCAGATTTGATTTCAGAGATAGCTGAAACTCTGAAACAAAAAGAAAGTGAATTATAACAGGGAGGGCTTATTTTATGGAGGTGTTGTAAGTGAGCAAAGTGAGAGTTTATCAACTGGCCAAAGAGATGGGAACAACCAGTAAAAAACTAATTGAAGTAATGGAAAATATGGATATTGAAGTTAATAACCATATGAGCACATTGAACGACGAAGAAGCTAAAAAGGTCATGTCCATATTGACTGGAAAAACTGATCAGAAAAAGCCGGAGCAGAAAAAAAAGGCTTCAGAAAAAGCTGTTCCCAAATCTCCTGAAAAGGCTGCTGAAAAAAAGGAAAGCAGAGTCAAAGATAAACCCGAAGACCAGGAACAGAAAATTTTAGGCCGGAAAGCCCGCAAGATGATCCAGGAAGAAAAAAGGGCGGCTAGGCTTAGGGCTCAAAAACCCAAGATGAAGCTGGAAGGACAGATTACTGTGGCCGAACTGGCTTCTCACCTGGATATAACTCCCCCCCAATTAATAACCGAGTTAATGGAAATGGGTGTTATGGCTAACATTAACCAGCCTTTAACTACTGATACGGTCGAATTGATCGCCGAAGGGCACGGGTTTGAGGTAGATTATACAGAAGATGAACTGGAAGAAGAACTGCTGGCTGTGCGTGAAAGCGAAGAAGACGATAAGAAAGAAGAGGTCCTGCGCAAGCCTGTAGTAACCGTTCTCGGCCACGTTGATCACGGTAAAACCCTGCTTCTGGACGCGATCAGGAGCGCCAATGTTATCTCAGGCGAAGTAGGAGGAATTACCCAGCATATTGGGGCCTACCAGGTTAATATAGACAACAATAAGATTGTATTCCTTGATACCCCGGGCCATGAGGCTTTCACAGCCATGAGGGCCCGCGGAGCCCAGGTTACCGATATCGCCATCCTGGTTGTGGCTGCCGATGACGGGGTAATGCCCCAAACCGTGGAAGCTATTAACCATGCCAAGGCAGCCGGCGTGCCGGTAATAGTGGCTATAAATAAGATGGATAAAGCTGATGCCAACCCGGAACGGGTCAAACAACAGCTTGCTGAACACGAACTGGTCCCTGAAGACTGGGGCGGCGATACGATTATGGTCCAGGTCAGCGCCATAAAAGGAGAAGGATTGGAAGAACTTCTGGAAATGGTCGTTTTGTTAGCCGAGGTTTGTGAGCTGAAAGCGTCGCCGGAACGTATTGCCCGGGGGACGGTTATTGAGGCCAACCTGGATAAAGGTCGCGGACCCGTTGCTACTGTCCTGGTCCAGGACGGCACTCTGCATGTGGGAGAACCGATTATTTGTGGTTCAATTGCCGGGAAGGTCAGGGCCATGATTAACGAACATGGCGAAAGGGTTGATTCGGCCGGACCGGCTACACCGGTTGAAATCCTGGGCCTTAATGAGGTACCCATGGCCGGGGATAGTTTTCAGGCCGTAGACAGTGAACGGGTAGCCAGAGATGTAGCGTCGAAGCGGGCTGCAAAAATTAAAGAGGCTAGCAGACGCGTGCAGCGGGTAACTCTTGAGGATCTGTTTAAGCAGATTCAGGAAGGCGAAGTTAAAGATCTTAACTTGATCCTGAAAGGTGATGTCCAGGGTTCAGTAGAAGCACTCAATGATGCGCTGGCCAAATTAAGCCTGGATGAGGTCCAGATTAAAATACTCCATACCGGTGTCGGCGCTATTAATGAATCGGATATTATGCTTGCTTCTGCTTCGAATGCAATTGTAATTGGTTTTAATGTCCGGCCGGACAACAACGCCCGGAAGCTGGCCGAGAAGAACCAGGTCGATGTCCGTTTATACCGGATTATCTATGAGGCCATAGAAGATATACAGAATGCCGTAACAGGAATGCTTAAGCCGGAAATGAGAGAAGTAATCCAGGGCCAGGCCGAAGTGAGGCAGGTTTTTAAAGCATCAAAGCTGGGTAATATTGCCGGTTCGTATGTGATCGAAGGGAAAATAGGCCGAAACTCTATGGTCAGGATCATCCGTGACGGCACCGTAGTCCATGATACGGGCAGTATTGCTTCGCTGAAACGTTTTAAAGATGATGTCCGTGAGGTCAGTTCCGGTTATGAATGCGGAATTCTGATTGAAAACTTTAACGATATGCAAGAAGGAGATATTATTGAAGCTTATGTAATGGAGCAGGTTGCTCGTTAGGCTTTAATTTATTCGCCGTATATTGTACCTTTGGGAGGGTTTAATCATGACAGAAAACAGGGTACGGCGGGTTGCCGAGCAAATTAAAAAAGATATTGGCGGGATAATCAATTATGAAATAAAAGACCCGGGAATGGCGGGGATTACCAGTGTAACAGATGTCAAGTTGTCCAAAGATTTGCGTCATGCTGTGGTCTATATCAGTATTTATGGGAGCGATTCGGATAAAGAAGAAACCCTGGAAGTTTTGAACAGGGCCGCCGGTTTTATCCGAACCGAGATTGGCAAGAGAATCAGGTTAAGACATACTCCCGAAATTAATTTTCATCTGGATAATTCTATAGAATACGGCGCCTACATTGAAAGTGTAATTAAATCACTAAAAGAAGAAGAGAATGATGGCCATGACGGCGGATCGGGACAAGATAATTGAAATTTTAAAAGAAGCGGACCGGTTTTACCTTATATCCCACATGCAGCCCGATGGCGACAGCATCGGTTCGCTGCTGGCGATGAGTGAAGGTTTAAAAGACCTCGGCAAACAGGTCAGATTATTTACACCCGGCCACATTCCCCGCCAGTACAGTTTTTTAAAGGGGGCCGAAGAAGTAGAACATGATATAACAGACTATGACCCCGAGGTAACCGCTATAGTTCTGGACAGCTCTGATTCGGAAAGATTGGGCATTCTAAAAGAAGCATTTATGGGGTGCCAAACCATAATAAACATCGATCACCATGTTACCAACCAGTGGTTTGGCACTTTGAATCTGGTGGATCCGGACGCCTCCGCTACCGGTGAAATTGTCTTTTTGTTGTTGAAAGAGATCGGGGTTGATCTTAGCTATAGCATCGCCGAATCTTTATACGTGGCCATTTCCACCGATACGGGTTCTTTTAAGTACGATAATACCACTTCTGTAACCCACCGGGTAGTCGCTGAACTGCTTGAATGCGGCTTAAGCCCGGGCGCCCTTTCCCAGAGAGTTTTTGATGAACGCCCCATTTCTTTTTATTTCTTGCTTAAAGAGGCTATTTCCAGTTTTGAGATGTATGCTGATCGCCGCATCGCCTTAATGACCCTGAGCCGAGATATCAGGCAGCGAAGCGGGGCTTCTACAGATGAACTGGAGGGGATTGTGAATTATACCCGCAATATTGAGGGTGTTGAGCTGGGAATCTTGTTTTACGTGGAGAATAAAGATGAAGTAAAAGTGGGCTTTCGTTCCAAAATGATGGATGTAAGCGTTTTGGCCGGAAAATTTAACGGAGGTGGCCATGCCCGGGCTGCCGGCTGCCGCGTTTATGAAGATTATCAAACGGTCAAAGAAAAAGTTCTTACCGAAGCATTTCAAATGTTGAAAGATTTGCCGGGCTAAAGGAGCAGGGCAGTGGATGGAATTGTTGTAGTCAACAAACCATACGGCGCTACCTCTCACCAGGTGGTGCAGTCGGTGCGCAGAACAGTACCCCCTGTAAAAGCCGGCCATTCCGGAACCCTTGATCCTATAGCCACCGGGGTGCTTCCGGTTTGCCTGGGCCGGGCGACACGCATTGTTGAATATATTATTGACCACCCTAAGACATACCGGGCTGCCGTGACCCTGGGCAAGACAACAGATACGGAAGACTCCGCCGGCAGGATAACCGGGTTTTCCCAAGTCCCCGGCCTGGACAGGGAGCAGGTAGAAGAGATCCTGGCAGGCTTTAAGGGAAAAATAGAACAGCTTCCCCCGCTATATTCGGCGGTTAAATACCGGGGAAAACCTCTCTATCGCTGGACTAGAAGCGGTAAAGAAGTGCCAAGGAAGCCCCGCCTGGCTGAAATTTACCGGATTGAACTTTTAGAGTACAACCATGACCGTGAACCCCAGCTGGTTTTTGATGTGGTCTGCTCCAAAGGAACCTATATCCGCACCCTGGCTGTGGATCTAGGTAAGGCCATAGGCTGTGGAGGACATCTTTCTTCACTGGTCAGGCTGGCTGTGGGTCCCTTTGTTCTCGAAAATGCTTTTTCAATGGACCAAATTGCCGAACTTAGCAACCGGGGACGTCTTGATGAAATAGTCGAGCCCATGGACACTGCATTAAGACTGATGCCGGCCCTTTATCTCGAGGAAGAGCTTATAAATGCCTTAAAAAACGGCCAGAGCATCTATCTTGAAGATAGAGAAAGTTTGGATCCGCCCAAAATAAATAATGGCCTGTCTTATAAAGTTAAAGAAAGAACAGATCTAGAGGGCGCTAAAGCCAGGATTTATGACAGGGCAAATAACTTCAAAGCTATTGGCCGGTTGGAAAAAAGCGGTGAAGGGTTCAGGGTGAAAACCCTGAAATATCTGGCCCCATAATTTTTCATGCAGAAGGCCTGAGCACTACAAAAGCAGGCCGACCAGGGCATAAGAAAGTTTATTTTGGTGTTGCAGAAAGGTGAGCGGATTATGGAATTGATTAACGGTGCCGACCGCCTGCCTGGTCAGGCGGTTCCGCTTTTTGTCGCCCTCGGTAATTTTGATGGCGTTCATCGGGGACACCAGGCTATCATAAAATCAACCGTTAAAAAGGCCCGGGAAGAGGGAGGCTACAGCGCCGCCCTGGTTTTTGATCCCCATCCTCTGATTGCCCTCCGGCCGGATCAGCCCCTGGCTTTGCTGACCGATATTGCTGATCGGGCCGAGATAATGGCCGAGCTGGACCTGGATTATTTAATTATCGAGCCCTTTACCGCTGAACTGGCTGCCCTGACTCCGGAACAGTTTATCCGCCGGATACTGCTTGGAAAACTTGAGGCCGGTGGTGTTTTTATAGGTGAAAATTATTCATTCGGCAAACAGGGTACAGGCAGCGCAGATACATTATCATACTGGGGCCGGGAACTGGGTTTTGAAGTATATATTGTTCCTATGCTTTATTTCATGGGAACAGAAGTAAGCAGTTCGAAGATCAGATCAATGCTTCTTTACGGCGCCGTTAATGAAGCTGCCGATCTTCTTAATTATTATTTTTTCAGGCAGGGAAAAGTGGTTAAAGGGTACGGGATCGGCAGCGAAATGGTTTATCCGACCGCTAACATTGCGGCATCTTCACGCCTGCTTTGGCCCGGTAAGGGGGTCTACTTAACAGCGGTGGACAGGCTGAATGAAGGACATCATTACGGAGTAACCAATGTTGGTGCCAGGCCTACTTTCTCCGATCACCGGACTTCGGTGGAAACCCATATTCTTGATTTTAACGGCATCATTTACAACCACGAGATTCGGATTTGTTTTTTACAGAAGCTGAGAGATACAAAAACATTTACTTCGCCTCATCAATTGAAAGAGCAGATCGGCAAAGATATTGAGAAGGGCAGAAGGATCATCAAAAAACTTGTCAAGGAAAAAAGCGGAAAAAGCCATTCTTTACAAGCAGGATGTAGTGTGCTAAAATCGCTGTAGCCAGAACCGCTGGCTAGGTGCAGCGATTTCCCGACGCTGGACTTGGCAAGCGGCGATTAATAAAAGGGAGGATTTGTTATGCTCGAGCATGAAAAAAAGCAGGAGATCATCGATCAGCACAAAAGACATCAAGGGGACACCGGTTCACCGGAAGTTCAGATTGCTCTTCTGACGGAGAGGATTAATTATCTTACAGAGCATCTAAAAACCCACAAAAAAGATTATCATTCGCAGCGGGGCTTATTGAAAATGGTAGGGCGCAGGAGGGGTTTGCTCAATTACCTGCGCGATCGATCTCCGGAGCGCTACCAGGAACTGTTAAGTAAATTGGGCCTAAGAAAATAAGGATCATTTGACACGGGGGCTTGCCCCCGTGTTTAAGTTATATATCTTGAGTAGTTGAGAGGAGTATCAGTACATGCAATCTTATAACATGGAAATGCAGGGTAGAACTATGACCCTGGAAACAGGCAGGCTGGCCAAGCAGGCCAGCGGTGCTGTTTTGGTCCGTTACGGAGATACAGTAGTTCTTGTTACGGCGACTGTTTCTGATGAACCCCGCGAAGGAATAGATTTTTTTCCTTTGACTGTTGATTATGAAGAAAGGCATTACGCAGTGGGCAGAATTCCCGGCGGTTTTATAAAAAGAGAAGGGCGCCCCACAGAGAGGGCGATCCTGGGCTGCCGCCTTACCGACAGATCCCTGCGGCCCCTTTTCCCCAAGAATTTCCGTAATTCCGTTCACATAGTAAGCACCGTGCTTTCTATGGACCAGGACTGCCCGCCGGAAACGCTTTCCATTATCGGGGCTTCGGCTGCCATTTCCATATCCAAAATCCCCTTTGACGGACCGGTAGCCGCGGTTATTGTCGGCCTGGTTAATGGAGAACCGGTAGTCAATCCAACCCAGGAACAGCTGCAGCAGAGCGATCTGCACCTGATGCTGGCCGGGACAAAAGAGGCAGTGATGATGGTTGAAGCCGGCGCCCAGGAGATCAGCAAGGAAGATGTTCTGAAATGTATCGAAGCCGGGCATGAAGGAATTAAAGAAATCGTAGCAGTCGAAGAACAGATGGTCAACGATTGCGGGACTGAAAAGCTGGAGGCTCCGGAACAGGAATGGCCCGTTGAAATGATGGAGCAAGTCGAGCCGGCCATCAGGGAGGGGGTTAGCAGTGCCCTCCAGATTGCCGATAAACAGGAACGCGAGGAGAAACTGGCTGCTCTTAAAAATAATATCCAGGAGAAATACCTTGAGGAATATCCGGAAAATGAAGCCGTGCTGGGTAAAATATTTGAGAAAGTCCTTAAAGAAACCCTGCGCAGCCTGGTAATAGACAGGGGCCTTAGAGCCGATGGCCGGAAACCCCAGGAAATCAGGCCCATTAGCTGTGAAGTATCAGCGCTGCCCCGCACCCATGGTTCGGCAATTTTTACCCGGGGGCAGACCCAGGTATTGAGCATCTGTACCCTGTCTGCTTTAAGAGATGTGCAGATTATTGACGGTCTGGGCCTGGAGGAATCAAAGCGATTTATGCATCACTATAATTTCCCGCCTTACAGCGTTGGTGAAGCCGGTTTTATGCGCGGTCCCGGCCGCCGGGAGATAGGCCACGGGGCCCTTGCTGAGAAAGCCCTGGAGCCTGTGGTTCCATCCGAGGAGGAATTCCCTTATACGGTACGCCTGGTTTCGGAGGTGCTGGAATCGAACGGCTCAACCTCCATGGGCAGTGTCTGTTCATCATCGATGGCGATGATGGATACCGGCGTTCCGGTCAAGCGACAGGTAGGCGGTATCGCCATGGGCCTGATAAAAGAAAATGACAATGTGGTGATCCTGTCTGATATTCAGGGGGTCGAAGACTTCCTGGGAGATATGGACTTTAAAGTGGCCGGGACGGAAAAAGGAATCACCGCCCTGCAGATGGACATTAAAATTAAGGGTATTTCAAGGGAAATTCTTCAGGATGCCCTGGACCAGGCCGATATCGGCTATAAATATATCCTTGATAAAATGAATGAGCTGATCAGCGAACCGCGGGCTGAACTTTCTCCAAACGCACCGCGCATGATCAGGCTTCAGATTCCGGTAGATAAAATCAGGGATGTTATCGGACCCGGCGGTAAGATGATTAACAAGATTATTGCCGATACCGGTGTTGATATTGATATAGAACCGGACGGGAGAGTATTTATTGCCTCGGTTGATCCGGAAGGCGGCCGGAAGGCAAAAGAAACGATCGAAACCCTGGTTAAGGATGTTGAACCGGGTGAGGTTTATAAGGGTAAAGTGACCCGCATCGAAAGGTATGGTGCCTTTGTAGAGCTGCTTCCGGGCAAGGAAGGGCTGCTGCATATATCTCACCTGGACCACCACAGGGTGGATAAAACTGAAGATGTGGTCAGCCTGGGTGATGAAATTGAGGTTAAAGTGCTGGATATTGATGATAAAGGCAGAATTGACCTGTCCAGAAAAGCCCTGCTGAAAAAGCCTCCCGGAAGCGGTGGGGGCGGTAAACCTCCCCATGGCGGTGGAAGCGGCAAACCAAGGTATAATAAAGGGAGATAGCATCAAGCAAGTAAAAAACCCTGCTTGATAGGGTTTTTTAATGTTGAGCATTGATTCGGGCAGCGAGAGTACTGCTTCCCTGTTTTAGAAAAGGAAATGAAAGGGGAAAGGCGGTTGGTTCAGGAAAAAATTACTCTGCCCGTTAAGCGCACCGATCATGCAGCAGATGTCCCCCTGCCCCGCTATATGACAGAAGGGGCCGCAGGTATGGATTTGTATGCAGCGGTTGATGGCGAGAAAAAGATCAAACCGGGAGAAATAGCCCTGATCCCTTCCGGGTTGATGGCAGCGGTTCCTCCCGGATACGAATTGCAGATCAGGCCCCGCAGCGGCCTGGCTGCAAAAAACGGGATAGGCATTCTTAACTCACCCGGCACCATTGACTCTGATTACCGGGGAGAAATAAAAGTCATCCTGATCAACCTGGGCTCAGATCCGATTACAATCAGGCGCTGTGATCGAATTGCCCAGGTTGTGCTATGCCCTGTTTTAAGGGCGGTGATGATAGAGGTTGCAGAGCTGCCCTCCAGCAGACGCAGTGAAGGAGGCTTTGGCCACACGGGAAAGGCCTGATCAGCATTTCTATAATATAGGTTGGCTCTGATCGGCCTTGCTATAACAAGCGCTGTCCATGATAAAGGGCGGTCCTTGATAGCTATTGGGTAGGCAGGAATTCACATCGCAGGTTAAGTTATTTAATGGAGGTAAATTTTGGGTAAGAAAAATAAAAAGAGTAAAAATTTGCAGCTCATACCCCTCGGCGGGGGGGGCGAAATTGGTAAAAATATATTTGTTCTTCAGTACGGCAGGGAATGCATCATCATGGACGCCGGTTTGAAGTTTCCAGACGAAGCGATGTTGGGAGTCGATATTGTTATCCCGGATACATCTTATATCCTGGACCAGGAACTTGATATCCTGGGCATTATCCTCACCCATGGGCATGAAGACCATATCGGTGCTATGCCCTATATCATCGAGGAGCTTAATGCCCCGATATACGGGACCAGTTTGACCCTGGGCCTGCTTGAGGCCAAGTTCATGGAACACCCTGTTAACAATATCGATATGAGAGAAATCAACCCGGACAAGAGCCTGGTCCTTTCCGATAATTTTAAGCTGGACTTTTTTAGAACTAATCACAGCATCCCCGATTCTGTAGGGGTGGCCGTGGAAACCCCGGTTGGAACGGTAGTCTATACCAGTGATTTCAAATTTGATCAAACCCCGGTTGACGGGAAAATTACCGATTATTACAAGCTTGCTGAACTGGGCCGCAAAGGAGTCATCGCTGCCTTAATTGATTCTACAAATGCAGATCGGCCCGGTTATACCTTTTCTGAAAAAGAAGTTGGGAAAAGTATTAATGAAATTTTCCGCCTCTCTCAGAGCAGGATAATTTTAGCCACCTTTGCTTCTAACATTCACCGCATTCAACAGGTCATTGATGCCTCGGTCCGTTACGATCGCAAGGTGTGCGTGGTGGGGCGCAGTATTGTCAATTCAGTAGATATCTCATCGCAGCTTGGCTACTTAAATATTCCAAAGGGCCTTCTCATCGATGCTGATAAAGTCAGCGATTTTCCTGCACAAAAAGTGGCATTAATAACAACCGGCAGCCAGGGCGAACCGATGTCGGCTTTGACCAGGATATCGCAGTCGGAGCACCGTCAGGTCAATATTCAGCCGGGCGATACGGTGATCATAGCCGCCAACCCCATCCCGGGCAATGAAAAATTGGTCGCCAGAACCGTAAATAATCTGTTCCAGCTAAAAGCGGATGTTATCTATAAGCCTGTATCAGGAGTCCATGTATCCGGACATGGCAGTGAAGAAGAGATTAAAATGATGCTTAATCTGCTGCGTCCCAAGTATGTAATACCCGTGCATGGGGAGTACCGCCAACAGGCACATTGTTCCAAGATAGCGAATAAACTGGGCATCCCTGAGGAAAATGTTTTCCTGGCCAAGCCGGGAAGTGTTATGGAATTTTCTAACGGCTGGGGCCGGATGGCCGGTTCAGTTGCTGCGGGCCGGGTTTTGGTCGACGGCTTTGGGGTTGGCGATGTCGGCGAAGTAGTGATCCGTGATCGCCAGATGCTTTCAGAAGACGGGATCGTGATTATTATCCTCACTATGGATCCGGAAAAACGAAAAGTTTTGGTTGGGCCGGAGATTATTACCCGCGGTTTCGTCTATGTCCGTGAGGCTGAGGATATGCTTGAAGCAGCAAAAAAAGAACTAGCCAAGACGATCGAAAGGATCAACCGGCAAAATATTCAGGAGCGGGGTAAAATTAAATCAAGGATCAGGGATTCAGCCGCTACATATTTTTATAACAACACCGGCCGCAAACCGATGATCCTGCCGATCATTATCGATATCCCCTCTGATAATGGAGGCAATAAATAAAACTCAACCGCTTTAAATCAACAGGGAGCGCCGCATGCGTTCCCTGTTTTTATTTTGGCAACTGCTTCCGGTTTTGATATGAAGGATTTTCTTCATATTAGTAGAAATTAACTAACAAAGATCTTACGGGAAGACATTGTTACATCTCAGGTGCTGTAGCGAATCGAAAAGGTGAGTGCTCTATAATAACAAGGAGGTAAAATAATGAAAACTACCTTAAGTGTTATAAAGGCGGACATTGGAAGTATTGCCGGCCATATCAAGCCCAGCCAGGCTTTAATTGAGTCAGTTAAAGAATGTATTGACCGGGAGCTGGGCAAACTGATCACCGATTACTATATCGGCAATACCGGAGACGATATAGCAATTCTGTTTTGCCATAACCATGGTGAGGGCTGCACCGAACTGCATCAACTGGCCTGGAACGCTTTTATCTGCGGAACCGAAAAGGCCAAAGATCAGGGACTGTATGGAGCGGGGCAGGATCTGCTGTCCGATGCTTTTTCCGGTAATGTAAAAGGACTGGGCCCGGCCGTCGCGGAAATGGAGATAGAAGAACGCCGGGCAGAACCATTTCTGCTTTTTACTGCGGACAAAACAGATCCCGGTGCCTACAACCTGCCTCTATATCTAAGTTTTGCCGATCCAATGCACTGCTCCGGTCTGATCCTATCTCCAAAAATAAGTCAAGGTTTTAAGTTTGTTATTTTAGATGTGGCTCATATTGAAGAAGACCGGTTTATTGAACTGCATACTCCTGAAGAGACATATGACATTGCTGCTTTGCTACGGGACAACGAACGTTTCGTTGTATCAGCTATTTATTCACGGGCTACCGGTCAACAGGCCATGGCGGCCAGCACGACCCGCTTGCATAACATTGCGGGAACTTATACCGGTAAGGACGATCCGGTCCTGCTGGCGCGCTGCCAGGGTGACTTTCCTGCAACCGGGGAGATTTTATCTCCCTACAGTATCGGTCATTATGTGGCCGGTTTTATGCGGGGCAGTCATACGGGCCCATTAATGCCCTGTAAGATGGGCTGCAGCATCTCATATTTTGATGGGCCGCCAGTCGTAAGCGCTGTCGGCTTCTGCGTCCATAACGGTAAGTTAACGGAACCCGTTGATTGCTTTGATCACCCTTACTGGGACTATGTGAGGGACAAAGTATCCCGGAAAGCATCTGATATTAGAGAACAGGGTTTTTCCGGCCCGGCAATGCTGCACTACTCGGAGCTCGAGTATGGAGGCATTGTAGAAACAATGAAAAAATTGGATCATAAATTTTCCTGCTAAAGGTGAGCTTGATCTTGGATAAAAGGATATAATATACAGGCGGGGCTGCCTTGACCGGGCAGCCCTGCTGAGTAGGTGGGGGCCGGGTTGATTACTGTAGTTGTTCAAGAAAATACGGCTGATGAAAGGAAGAAATGCAGTTGAAAAGCTACAAATTAATAGTTAACCCGATTGCCGGAAACGGGAAAGCAAAATCATTGGTTCCGGTCATAGAAAAGATATTCAGGACCAAAGGCGTTGAATATGAAATTTACCGGACCCGGGGAAAAAGCGACGGTATTGAAGCTGCTGCTAAAGCGGCCGGAGACGGTTTCGAGGTCATAGTTGCCATCGGGGGAGATGGCACTGTTAATGAAGTCTTGAATGGGATTGTCGGTACCGATGCTATTCTTGCGACCATCCATGGCGGCAAGGGTAATGATTTTGCAACAGCTGTGGGGATGCCTCGTCAGATTGAGCCTGCCTGTCTGTCCCTTTTGGCTGCCCAAACCCGGAAAATTGATTTAGGCAGGGTCTTGGATCGGTATTTCATCAATTCTGTCGGAGTCGGTTTTGATGCTGCTGTTGCGCACCGGGTTAATAACGGCATCAAATACTTCAAGGGCGTGTCAGCTTATACCTATGCTTTTTTCGAAACCTTATTCTCGTACCGTTCAGTGGAGGCAGTTATAGATACCGGAAACGGCCCAATAAAAGTCAAACCTTTGCTGGTGGCGGTTGGAATTGGGCAGGCTTATGGAGGTGGGATGAAGATAGTTCCTGACGCTATCCTGGATGACGGGTTTTTTGATGTCTGTATTTTAAGTGACAGCTTAAGCCGCCCGAGTCTTATTTATCATTTCCCAAAGGTATTTTTCGGGAAACTTAAAAATATTGAACAGGCAGCCATGTACAGAACCAGGGAAGTGAAGTTAGATTTGGACGAACCGCGCTACCTGCATATGGAAGGCGAAATTTTATATGGCGATAAGATGCATTTTACTATTCAGCATAAAGGCATGACTGTTTTAACCGGCCATAATAATTAGGAACAAAATTGTTCGCGCTCGTTTTGAGAACTTTACTTTCTCGAACAAGTGTTTTATAATGCACTGTAGCCGACAAACTGGTATTATTTATCAAGGTGGTTGGTTTTTTTGGCCAAGAAACGCAGAAGGCGCTCCAAAACAGAGATGCAAAACCAGATCAAAGGCATCCTCCTGGTTGCGCTGGCTGTTTTTTGCTATGTCGGCCTGGCGCAAACTGATCAAACCGGCGGGGTTGGCCTGGCCATCAATACTGTTTTAAGAACCCTGGCCGGCGAGGCAGCCTTTGTGGTGCCTTTCTTTATCGGCATTCTGGGTTTACGTTTAATTCTTCCCGGCGAAAGATTCAACTTCAAGTCGAGGATACTCGGAGTAGTGCTCTTTTCTATTCTGGCCATGGTTTGGATTCATCTCCAATTTATGATCGGCAGGATGCCATACCTGCCGGATAATAATCTTCTAATCGAAAGTTTCAGGCCCGGATTGCAGGGAGAAGGCGGCGGAGCTATCGGAGCCGCCTTTGCAGTGGCCCTTTATTTTTCGGTTGGCATAACCGGCAGCCGTATTTTGCTTATAGCCCTGGCCCTGATTTCTGCTTTGCTGGTGCTTAATGTTTCCATCAATCGCCTCCTAAATATTTTTCTGCAGTTCCTGGAGTGGCTTTATGAGCTGCTTGCAAAGCTGTTTCGGAGCTTATCAGAACTTATTAATAAGGGTGTAGCGGGCTCCAAGCATAAAATTAAAGAGACCGCCGAAAAGAGAAAATTTGCCGCTGAACAAAAAGCGCTTGAAACTACCCCTGAAATGGACCCGCAAGAAGCTTCCACTCCTTCTGTCCAGGTCTGGAATGAACCCTCGCCAGAGGCCCCTACCGTGGAAGCCGGCAGTTACCAGGAAGAAAGGCAGTTAAACATTGCTGAAACAACCTTAAATAAGGAGCCCAAAACAGGTCTTCCGGTTGTAGTCAGCAAAAAAGGAAAATCTTTTTCCGACTATATTTTCCCTACCCCGGATTTGCTGTCAATGCCGCGTTCCAACGGCGATCAACAGTTAAAGAGCAGCAGGGAAAGGGCCCGTAAACTGGAAAACCCCCTCCAAAATTTTGGAGTGCAGGCCAAAGTAACCCATGTCCAGGCCGGACCGACGGTTACCCGTTTCGAAGTTCAGCCGGAAGCGGGGGTCAAGGTCAGTAAAATTATTGGGCTTTCCGATGACCTGGCCCTGAACCTGGCTGCTTCCCTGGTCAGAATTGAGGCTCCCATCCCCGGCAAGGCGGCGCTGGGTATAGAGGTGCCCAACAACGTCATATCACTTGTTCATATCAGGGAAGTTATTGAAGAAAGCAATTTTAAGAAAAGTGCTTCTCCGCTGACTATTGGTTTGGGCAAGGATATAACCGGGGTGCCGGTGATAGCGGACCTGGCCAAAATGCCGCATCTTTTAATCGCCGGTGCTACCGGGGCCGGAAAAAGCGTCTGTTTGAATGCCTTGATTACGAGTATTCTATATAAAGCGCATCCGGAGCAGCTCCGTTTTATGATGATCGACCCGAAAGTGGTTGAATTGAGCGCATATAATGGGATTCCGCATCTCCTGATGCCTGTTTTGACAGATCCGCGCAAAGCTTCGCTGGCTTTAAGGAACATGGTCCGGGAAATGGGGAGGCGTTATGAGCTTTTTGCCCGTTTGGGAGTCCGTGATATTGGCACATACAATGAAATGGCGGCCAAAGATCATGATTTGGAAAATCTGCCCTTTATTGTGGTTATGATAGATGAACTGGCCGATCTGATGCATGTTTCACCGGGAGAGGTAGAAGATGCCATTGCCCGCCTGGCCCAGATGTCAAGGGCGGCCGGAATTCATTTGATTGTAGCGACCCAGAGGCCCTCAGTTGATGTCCTGACCGGCATTATTAAAGCTAATATAACTTCCAGGATTGCCTTCACAGTGTCCTCCCAGTTTGATTCGCGGACTATCCTGGACATGGCCGGGGCGGAAAAACTGCTCGGTCGCGGAGACATGCTCTTTTACCCGGTTGGTGCAGTCAAACCTTTTCGGGTTCAGGGCGCTTTCATCACTGAAGAAGAAGTCAAAAAAGTTACTGACTTTATTAAAGAGCAGGGTTTGGTCGATCAGGAAAACGGCAGTAGTTTTCTTGAAACACCCGATGAAGTTGAAGAGGAAGAAACCGATGCCCTGTTTGGGGAAGCGGTTGACCTGGTGGTCCGGACCGGACAGGCTTCAATATCGCTCCTGCAGAGAAGGTTTAGGATTGGCTATACCAGGGCTGCCCGCCTGATCGATGATCTGGAACGAAGGGGAGTTGTCGGGCAGTTCGAGGGAAGCAAACCCAGGGAAATCCTGGTTACTCCCGAGCAGGCGGCAAAAATTTGCGAGGCCTTCAAGCAGGAACCTGAATGATTAAATGATTCAGTTTCCGCAGCTTTTGCCAGTCAAATGGAGTATATGAACATTTTAATTGAAAGCAGGGCCCTGCCATTAGAGATAAAGGGATTAACAACCCCACCGAAATCAAAGTGGCCGCAGTTTCGCTCGGCTGCTCAAAAAACAGGATTGATACAGAAGAAATTCTGGGTTATCTTGCCCGCCAGGGCTATATCCTGACCGACCACTATAACTCTGCTGATGTCATTTTTATCAATACCTGCGGTTTCATAGAACAGGCCCAGCAGGAATCAATAAATACCCTCCTTGACATGATCGAAGCAACCCGTCAAAATAAACCGAAAATAGTTGCCGCCGGCTGCCTGGTTGAAGTATTTGGCGACAAAATATTAAAAAACATTCCGGAGTTGGATGGAGCAATCGGGGTCCATAGCTATCGGGACCTGGATCAATTCATGGAAAAACTTTTCGCCGGTGAAGGCCCGGTTCTAAAAAACAGCCCCCCGAAAACCTACAGTTCCCTTTCTCCCCGGGTCCTGACAACTCCTATCTACAGCGCTTCTGTCAAAATAGCGGAGGGTTGCAATAATCGCTGCCATTACTGCATGATACCGGAGATAAGGGGCCCGTACCGGAGCAGGGATCCTGAAGAAATCGCTCTTGAAATAAAAGATTTGCTTGAACAGGGCGCCTTTGAAATCAATATTCTTGCCCAGGACACCACAGCATACGGCACCGATAGCGAAGCCTATCCTGATCTGTGCGGTTTGCTGAAACGGATCCTGGAGCTGGACTATAATTTTCGGCTCAGGATCATGTACACTTACCCTTCAAGGATAACTGATCAATTAATTGATCTGATCCGGGAAGAAAACAGGATTTGCAATTATCTGGATGTTCCTATTCAGCACAGCAGTGACCACATTTTAGAGCGGATGGGCAGGTTATACAGGCGGCAAAATTTAACGGCATTATTCGATAAGCTGCGCTTTAGAATTCCGGATCTGGTCCTGCGCACCACCGTGATGGTCGGGCATCCTGGAGAAACCAGGAGGCAGTTTTTGGATCTGCTTAATTTTATTGAAGAGTATCCTTTTGAAAATCTAGGCGCCTTCACTTATTGCCACCAGGAAAATACTTTCGCCGGCACTCCGGATCAACAGGTTCCGGCCCGGGTCGCCGGGAGGCGCTATAAGGAATTAATGATCCGGCAAAAAAAAATTGCCCTCCTCACCAATCAAAAATACCTGGGAATGCGGCTGCCAATTTTAGTTGAAGGAGTAAGCCGGATAGGACCAAGATGGTATTATGGCCGAACCGAATATCAGGCCCCGGAAGTTGACGGGTCAGTATATTTCCGTTCCCGTTTCTGCCCGGAACCAGGTTCCTGGGTTTCGGCAGAAATTAAGGCTGCCGGGCCCTACAACCTGCTGGCGGTTAACCCGGTTCCTGTCGATCGAATGCCCTGGTAAATTAAGCATCCTGTAAGGGGTGAATTAAATTGCAAGCCGATTTGATTTGTATAGGCAATGAACTGCTGACCGGGCTGATCGAAAACAGCAATGCCGGTTTTTTGGCCAGGAGACTGTGGTCATTGGGAATCGAAGTTCGTGAGTCAGTTGTGGTGGCAGATGATATGGAAACAATTAGCAACGCGTTGCAGAGAGCTTTTGCTAGAAGCGAAATAATTATTTTTACCGGTGGGCTGGGGCCCACCGATGATGATATAACCAGGGAAGCAGTTGCCAATACATTGGGCTTGAAGCTGGTCCTGGATAAAAACTGGTTAAAAAAGCTGGAAGGTTTTTTTAACAAGCGCGGCCTGAAGATGCCTGAGAATAATCGTAAGCAGGCCCTGCTCATAGAGGGGGCCACTTTGATTGAAAACCAAGGCGGAACAGCGCCTGGCGCTATCTTTGAACGGGATGGCAGATTAATAGTTATGCTTCCAGGACCACCCAACGAGCTAAAGCCAATTTTTGACCGCTCGGTAGGCCCTTTTTTAAAAGAGTTTAACCGGGGGAATTTGAGCAGATTAAAAACCCTTAAATGCTGCGGCATTGGCGAGTCAACCCTGGAAGATAAAATAAAAGCGTTAGGAGATTGGGATCTGCCCCCAATTTCTTATGTGGCCAAAGGCTATGAAGTTCACCTGCAGATTAAAGGGAAAGGAAATGCCGTAGAGGCAGCCGCTGCCATTGAAAAAGCTGAAAACAGGCTTACAGAATTGTTGGGAGATTACATATATGGCAGTAATGATGATACCCTGGCCGGGAAAGTAGCCGAATTGTTAACCAATCATAACCTTTCCCTGTCCCTGGCGGAATCATGCAGCGGGGGGCTGTTATCGAGCATGGTTACTGATATACCGGGCAGTTCTGTTTTTTACAAGGGCGCCATGATCGCATACAGCGGGGAAGTGAAAATTGGCAACCTTGGCCTTAGAAAGGAGCTTCTCGAAAAAGAGGGACAGGTCAGCCAGGCGGTTGCCATAGCGATGGCTAAGGCTGCCCGGGCTTTATTTCATACAGATTTGGCGGTAGGGATAACCGGAATTGCCGGCCCGGACGGCGGTTCTGCGCAAAAACCGGTTGGACTGGTTTATATTGCCCTGGCTAATGCCCGGGAATGCTACTGTAAAAAATTAAACCTGGGTGGAGGCAGAAGAGCTGTCAAGGAAAGGACAGCTCAAATGGCCCTGGATATAATCAGAAGAGAGGTGTTGGATTCCAGCACAAATAAAGGATGATCAATAGTCAGACCGGATTTGCAGCCATTGATCGAGCTTTCTTACCGGCAGGGTGGTTCGGTTTTAACCTTAAATACAACAGGGGGTTTTAAAATTTTGGCCAGGTTGTTCATCGCGCTGGAGCTTTCCGAGCAGCAAAAAAAAGAAGTTAACACCTTCCAGGAAAAAATAAAAAATTACCTTGATGGAGTCCGCTGGGTGAAACCGGAAGGATTACATCTTACCCTAAAATTTCTGGGTGAAACTGAATCCGGCCGGATTGATCAGATCAAACAGGCCATGGATGATGCTGTTTCCAGCATTAAAAAATTTGATATTATCTACGGCAAAAGCGGGGTATTCCCTTCACCCCACAAAACACGGATTGTTTGGATCGGCCTCAGGAAAGGTGACAGGGAAGCTCGTGAGCTGGCCGGCAAGGTTGATCATGAGTTGTCCGGGGCCGGTTTTGAGCCTGAAAAGAGAAGCTTTAAACCCCATCTTACTATAGGCAGAGTTCGAAACTCTCTTTCAGAAGCTGCAGTTAAAAGGTATTTAAGCCGGGAAAGCTCATTTACAACAACTGCTCATACTATAGAATACGCCACCCTCTTTGAAAGCCGGCTTTCTTCCCGGGGAGCGAACTACAGCGTCCTTTATAAAGCTATATTCCCCTCTTAAGTCCAGGTAATGCAGGCCTGGGAAAAAGAGGGAGAAACATTTTACATATGATATAAAAATTGTTAGTTAAACAATATTATTATATATTTTAACGAAATACCTGGCAGGAAAAGCGGTTTTAAAACAGAATTAATGATCATTAAAGGAAGACCAGCTAAGGAGGTTATTATAAATTGGAAAAAGAGAAGGCTTTAGAATCGGCCCTGCTGCAAATTGAAAAACAATTCGGCAAAGGTTCCATCATGAAGCTGGGGCAGGATGCCATTGCAGAAGTGGCAGTTATTCCTACCGGTTGCCTGGCCATAGATGCGGCTCTAGGAGTGGGGGGCGTTCCCAGGGGCAGAGTAGTGGAAATTTATGGTCCCGAGTCTTCAGGTAAGACTACCGTGGCGCTGCACATCATTGCCGAAGCTCAAAAACGGGGCGGTTTTGCGGCATTTATTGATGCCGAGCATGCTCTGGACCCGCAGTATGCCACTAATCTGGGGGTAAATCTTGATGAACTGCTGGTTTCACAACCCGATACCGGCGAGCAGGCCCTGGAAATAGCAGAGGCTCTGGTTCGGAGCGGCGCCATAGATGTTCTCGTTATCGACTCGGTGGCGGCCCTGGTGCCCCGGGCTGAAATTGAAGGGGAGATGGGGGATTCTCACGTAGGCCTGCAGGCCAGGTTGATGTCTCAGGCTTTGCGTAAATTATCCGGAGTGATCAGTAAATCCAGAACCAGCGCTGTCTTTATCAATCAGATCAGGGAAAAGGTAGGCGTTATGTTTGGCAACCCCGAGGTAACGCCCGGTGGCCGGGCCCTTAAGTTTTATTCTTCTGTCAGAATGGAAGTTAGAAGGATCGAATCCCTGAAAATTGGTTCCGATCAAATCATCGGTAACCGGACCAAGGTTAAAGTTGTAAAAAATAAGGTTGCTCCGCCATTTAAAGTCGCTGAATTTGATATTCTTTACGGCAAGGGCATTTCGGCGGAAGGATCTTTGATTGATCTGGGCCTCGAGCACAAGGTGATCAACAAAAGTGGAGCCTGGTATTCGTACGGTGAAGAAAGGTTGGGCCAGGGCCGGGAAAATGTGAGGGATTACCTGATAGAAAACCTACCTCTTCAGCAGGAAATTGAAGCCAAAGTCCGTGAGCTGGCTGGATTGCGGCCATCCAGGCCCAAAGTAGAGGATGCTGGAGCAAAAAATGACGAAAACAATAAAACAGGGATGGATAAGAAAGTCGGGCCGAACTCAAAAAACCATTCGTAACGGAGCTGAAACCGGTTGAGTGAGGATGAAGCTTTGAGGAAAGCGCGAACCATGGTCCTTCGGCTGTTGTCATATCGCGCCCGCAGCCGGAAAGAAGTGTCCGAATATCTGGAAAGGAAGGGATTTCCCCAAACACTGAGCGAATCCGTCATTAAAGAAATGGAAAGTTATGGTTATATTAATGACGAGCAATTTGCCGAAGATTTTATACTGAGCAGAAAATCGCGCGGCTACGGAATCAGAAAAGTAAGCTATGAATTGTATCTGAAAGGTATTGACGACGGCCTTATTGATCAAAAAACTGCCGAGCATTTTGATCCGGATCATGATTTGATCCGGATTAAGGAGATTATAGAACAGCGCCATCGAAAAAGAGCTTTTTTGAATGAACCTGAACAAGCAAAAGAACGCGCTATCAGGCGTGAAGCGGCTTTTTTAAAACGGCGGGGTTTTCAGGAAAATTTAATTTTAAAAGCTTTTAAAGACTTTGGTTTTTTAGATTAATATATTCTTGACATAATATTTAATAAAAGCTAAAATTGTAGTAGAAAAAAGAAAACATGGTTGCACGTCAGAAGTTCAGTGCATAACTGTTAAGAGAAAGCCTTGGTGCTTAAAAGCACTGTGGATAGATTAAAAAAGCATAACATATTTTCAGAAAGAGGAATAAATGTACCTTTTTCTGACCTTTCTCTTTAAGCTGTGTCCTGGACACAGCTTATATTTTTTAAGGGAATAATAAACGAAACAATGCAACCGGAGCTCAAAACATAGAAATGGAGGTGATCAATGTGCCGAATACGGTTTTGATAATTGCAGCCGCCCTGCTGGTTGGAATCGGGGTAGGGTATTTTATCCGTAAAATATCTGCCGAAGCCAAGATTTCTTCCGCTGAGACTGCGGCAAAACGTATCGTTGAAGAAGCCAACCAGGAAGCACATGCTCTGAAAAGAGAAAAAGAACTTGAAGCAAAGGAAGAAGCTCATCGTTTAAGAAATGAGCTGGAGAAAGAGAGCAAGGAAAGGCGCTCAGAGCTACAGCGGATGGAGCGACGACTGCTTCAGAAAGAAGAAAGCTTTGATCGCAAAATCAGTAATATTGAGCGAAAAGAAGAAGAAATCCGCAGTAAAGAAGAAGAAAACCGGAGAACGGAAGAAAAACTGCAGCAACTTCACCAGGATCAACTGGCTGAACTTGAAAAAATATCCAATATGACTTCAGATGAGGCCAAAGATTTACTGATGCAGAGAGTAAGGGAAGACATTGATCATGAGATTACGATGATGGTTAGAGACATGGAAAATCAGGCCAAGGAAGAAGCAGATAAAAAGGCGAGGGAAATAGTAACCCTGGCTATCCAGAGATGCGCCGCCGATCATGTTACTGAATCCACGGTTTCTGTTGTTTCCCTGCCCAATGATGAAATGAAAGGTAGGATTATCGGCCGGGAAGGACGAAACATCAGGGCCCTGGAAACACTAACCGGCATTGATCTGATTATTGATGATACTCCTGAGGCCGTTATTGTATCCGGATTCGATCCCATTAGGAGGGAAGTAGCCCGGATTGCCCTGGAAAAACTGGTCAGTGATGGACGTATCCACCCGGCCAGGATTGAAGAAATAGTTGAAAAAACAAGGAAGGAAATTGATGCGCAAATCAAGGAAGAAGGTGAAAGGGCTGCTTTTGAAACCAAGATTCATGGACTGCATCCGGAACTGATTACCCTGCTGGGCAAATTGCGTTACCGGACCAGCTATGGTCAGAATGTTTTGCAGCACTCGATTGAAGTATCTCATCTGGCCGGAATTATGGCTTCCGAACTGGGTCTCGATATTAATTTATCTAAAAGGGCCGGCCTCTTACATGACATCGGTAAAGCTATTGATCATGAAACAGAAGGTTCTCATGTCCAGATTGGCGCTGATCTGGCTAAAAAATATAAGGAATCACCGGCAGTAATTAATGCCATTGGCGCCCACCATGGAGATATTGATTTCCATACCATGGAGGCTGTTCTGATCCAGTCTGCAGATGCCATTTCTGCAGTCCGCCCGGGAGCAAGGCGCGAAACACTGGAAGCATATATTAAAAGGCTTGAAAAACTCGAAAATATCGCAGATTCATTTGAAGGCGTTGATAAAGCATATGCAATCCACGCCGGACGCGAAATTAGAATCATGGTTAAACCGGATCGAATTGACGACTACTCTTCCATAAAAGTAGCCAGGGAAATTGTCAAAAAAGTGGAAAATGAGCTTGAATATCCGGGCCAGATTAAGGTCACAGTAATCCGGGAAACAAGAGCTGTCGATTACGCCAAGTAAATAAAGACCGGCATGTTCTATTAGAGGTCTATGTTAAATAAAACATAAAAGTCCCCTCCTATCTAGTTTGGGGGGTTCTTTTTTTAACCCGGCAGGAATCTTTCGAGGTGTGAAAGAATATGTTTTCCAGATGAGATTTCAATTTATGGAGCGGATGCGATGCGTTTTTTATTTATCGGTGATATCGTTGGAAAACCGGGAAGAGATTGTTTGCAGAAGATACTGCCTAAATTGATCAATATGCATCATTATGATTTGATTATCGCAAACGGAGAAAATGCGGCCGGAGGAAATGGAATAACGGAAAAAATATATTATGAGTTGAGGGATCTGGGGGTTGATATATTAACCGGGGGCAACCATATTTGGGATCGTAAAGACGTTTTCAACTTTATTGATCGGGAGCCAGGCCTGCTGAGGCCCTTAAATTATCCGCCTGACACGACCCCCGGCAGAGGATGCACCATAGTTGAGCGGAATGGTAATAAAATAGCTGTAATCAATTTAATGGGCAGGGTTTTTATGGACCCCGTAGACTGCCCCTTCAGGGCCGTGAAAAAGAAACTGTTTGAACTTAAGGATCAGGTCGGCATTATAATTGTAGATATGCATGCCGAGGCTACTTCTGAAAAACAGGCCATGGGCTGGTTTTTAAATGGGGAAGTAAGCGCTGTGATCGGAACACACAGCCATGTCCAAACTGCAGATGAGAGGATTTTGCCGGGGAAAACAGCCTACATAACCGATGTGGGAATGGCCGGCCTTTATGACTCTGTTTTGGGCGTAGACCGGGAAGGGCCCTTGAAAAGGTTTTTGACCCAGCTCCCCCACAAGCTGGAAATATCCGGGGGCAGGGAGGTTTTTAATGCTGTAGATATAGAAATTGACGCTGAAAACGGTAATGCTCTCTTCATAAGGCGCATCTACGACTTAATATAACAGTTATATCAAATTATTCATATAATTCCGGCAGGAAATAAATTGTTTAGGTCGAATACTAATCATAAATCCGCAAAGGAGGATCTCAACAAATGGAAGTATTAAAAGTCTCAGCAAAATCCAATCCTAATTCGGTAGCCGGAGCATTAGCAGGGGTCCTTAGAGAAAGAGGGGGAGCAGAAGTCCAGACCATTGGAGCCGGAGCCCTCAACCAGGCTGTAAAAGCGGTAGCAATTGCCCGGGGGTTTGTTGCTCCGGGTGGAATCGACCTGATCTGCATTCCAGCCTTTACGGATATTGAAATCGACGGGGAGGAACGGACTGCAATTAAGCTGATCATTGAACCTCGTTGAAGTAAGCTGGACTGAAATCAGCCTGTAATCCAGCCCTGAACACCCTTTTGTTAACAACTGCTCTAAAGGGTGTTTTTTTGTGCAGATTTTGTATATTATGGAGGTAAAGGAATCCAAGAAACGGGAATAGCAATATGAACAACTCAAAAATTGTTGATCTCCATATGCACAGTAATGCTTCAGATGGTCTCTACAGTCCCGCTGAAGTGCTTAAAATAGCCTTTGAGAGCGGACTGTCAGCAATCGGCTTAACTGACCATGACACGGTAAAGGGCCTGCCTGAAGCTATCAGGGCGGCGGAGAAGCATGGCCTGGAACTGGTTCCGGGCGTGGAAATAAGCGTCTTAGAAAAAAACAGGGAGATCCATATCCTTGGTTATTATCCACACAATACTGAAAAATTAAATGCTGAACTGGATGATATCAGGGAAGAAAGATACAGCCGCATGGAAAAAATTGTGCAAAAACTTAATAACCTCGGGTTTAAAATAGGGCCTGAAGAAGTTTTAGCCGAAGCCGGCGATTCGGCTCCGGGCAGGCTGCATCTGGCCAGGCTGCTTTTGAAAAAAGACTACGTCCATACCCTAAACGAGGCTTTTTCGTTTTACCTTAATCCTGATCGCGACGCTTATGTGCCACGTAGACTTATGACTTTAAAGCGGGCCATGGAATTGCTGCGGGAGGTTAAGGAAATCAGGGTCATTGCGCACCCCGGCGAACTGGGAAGATCCATTATCGAAAGGCTGATCCCCCTGGGCCTTCAGGGTATAGAAGTATTTCATCCCGATCACAGCGCAACCCAAAAGAAATATTATCAAGAAATGGCCCATGAAAAAGGGTTGCTTATTACTGGTGGTTCTGATTTTCACGGAGATCGGGAAAGATTTACCCGCTATCCCCGGCACCTGGCTATAACGGGCCAGTACCTGGACGAGCTGAAAAAAATTGCTTCCTCAGTGAGTTAATAATATAGTTCTAACCAAATAGTTTAGCGGCCAGGGCGGCGACCTTCGCTCCCAGCTGCCGGCATTCTTCCCGGCTTTCTTGATCTGGAGCATTTACAGATACAGCTCCGAAATGGGTTTTTTTGGTTTTGCCCTGGACAATCATACCATGGACGAGCATGATCTGCAGAATGCTCATAACAGTAGTTTCAATGCCGCCCCCCAGGGCCATGGCGCTGGCAAAGGCGCCGCCAACTTTTCCCTCCAGCTTACCATGTATCTTGACGCTGCGATCAAAAAAATCTTTTACCGGTCCGGCCAAAATACCATAATAAGTTGGAGAGCCGGCGACAATTCCATCGTATTTCAATAGCTGCCTGGGCTCGAATTCTTTTATATCACTCAAGGTCACATCTGCACCGGTTTCCTTTGCGCCTTCTGCAACTGCTTCGGCCATTTTACGGGTATTGCCGCTGCGGCTGTAATAGAGAACCAAAATTTTAGCCATTGTCTGTGCCCTTTGTATTTCCAGGGCAGTCTCCCTTCATGATTTTATCCAGGATCGAAATTATTTTTAACTGGAATAATTATGGATCAGAACCTGGATTAATGCAAATTATATCAGATCAGAGCTCGCAAACCCGGGCGGGATAAGAGGGTGCAAAAAGCCTTTAATGCCGCAATCTCGCGTTTACATAGCTAAAAGAAAGTGCTACAATATAGAATATGTTTAGATGGAGAAATGGAGGTAAAAAAGCTGCATGGAAAATCTAGACTTTGCGCTACAGGTCTTAGTACTTGGCTTTTTAGTTGTTATGGTTACTCTCTTCGGGCTCTACGGAATCCTGGTTTTATTTAACCGCTTCCTTTATCGAACACCTTCCGCTCCTGTTGAAAAAAAGACTGCTTTGGGAAAAAAGCCTGCGCCTGGAAAAGAATCAGAAGGAGAAGAGCGGCGCGTAGTGGCAGCGATCCTGGCTGCTGTCTATCAGTATCTGCAAACTGAGCAATCTCACGTTTTTTCCGGACCAATCAGCATTGCCGTTCATCCTTCAGGCGGCATGGCAGGAAACGAATGGAAATTCCTTGGCCGCAAAGAGCTGCTGGAAAGCAGTTTAGAGTTAGAAAATATTAGGAGGAAGAAAAAACTTGAAAACATTTAAGGTAACCGTTGACAACCAAACTTATACTGTAAAAGTGGAAGAATTACCGGGTCATTCAAACCAACAATCCGAAGCAAATGTTAAGAACACCGCTTCCCAGGCTGCCGCTAAAAGCCCATCATCCGTTTCCCCCCAAAAAACACCGACGGCAGAACCAAAACAAGAAGAAGCTGTCAAACCGGCTCCATCGACCGGAGAAGGCTATGTTTTGAAGGCCCCGATGCCCGGTTCTGTTCTGGAAGTGCAAGTTAAAGAAGGAGATTCGGTTAATGATGGGGACGTCCTGCTGGTCCTGGAAGCTATGAAAATGGAGAATGAACTTACCGCTTCCCAGCCGGGCACCGTTTCCAAGATATTGGTCAAGAAAGGTGACGCTGTCAACAGCGGAGACCCCTTAATTGAGCTGTCCTAAGATAGCATCTTTAAAAGACTTTCCGATGAACTTGAAAGGGGTTAAGCTAACATGACGGAATTACTGATTGAGTTTTTAAAGAGCACCGGCTATTATAATCTTAATGTTAACGATATAATAATGATCGTCATAGCCTGCATCCTGCTTTACCTGGGGATAGCGAAGAAGTACGAACCATTACTGCTGGTTCCGATTGCCTTCGGGGTCCTGCTGGTTAACCTGCCGCTGGGCGACCTGATGGATCCGGGTGCCGGCGGCAATGTGGGCGGACTGCTCTATTACCTGTCTCTCGGTTTGGAACTCGGCATTTATCCTCCCTTAATTTTCCTGGGCGTCGGAGCTATGACTGATTTTGGCCCTTTGATTGCCAATCCTATCACCCTTTTATTGGGTGCCGCAGCGCAGTTTGGGATTTTTTTAACTTTTATGGGCGCCATGTATTTAGGTTTTTCAGCTCCTGAAGCCGGGGCCATCGGAATAATCGGCGGGGCAGACGGCCCGACAGCGATTTTTATTGCCAGCCGGCTGGCACCCGAACTTTTAGGTTCGATTGCCATTGCTGCCTACTCCTATATGGCTCTTGTCCCGATTATTCAACCCCCGATCATGTATTTGTTAACCAGTAAAAAAGAGCGCCGGGTAATTATGGAACAGTTAAGACCCGTGTCAAAAAAGGAAAAGATTTTATTTCCGATCATAGTAATTATTTTGACCGGCTTATTGCTACCTGCCGCTTTACCGCTTTTAGGTATGCTGATGTTTGGCAATCTAATCAGGGAAACCGGCGTAACCGAACGTTTAAGCAAAGGGGCCCAAAATGAATTAAACAATATTGTGGTTATATTCCTGGGTTTAACCGTCGGCGCCAAGGCTTCAGCCGCTTATTTTTTAACCCCGGATACACTAAAAATTATTCTGCTTGGACTGGGTGCTTTTGCTTTCGGTACTGCAACCGGTGTGTTAATGGGTAAGCTGCTTAACATTATAACCGGCGGTAAAATTAATCCCTTGATCGGATCGGCAGGAGTATCTGCGGTTCCCATGGCAGCCCGGGTTTCGCAGTCAGTCGGAAAAAAAGAAAATCCAAACAATTATTTATTGATGCATGCTATGGGTCCTAATGTAGCAGGGGTAATAGGTTCCGCTGTAGCGGCCGGGATTCTGCTCTCGATTCTCGGGTAACCGGCTATAATCATCAGGAGCGGAAATGCATTATTGATCCTTAAAGCGGGATATTTGTTTTAAAGCACGAGAAATGAGGTGTTTTTTTGTCTGGGGTTAGAGTAAGGTTTGCACCAAGCCCAACCGGAGAATTGCACATAGGCGGAGCCCGCACAGCCCTATTCAATTACCTGTTTGCGCGAAGCGCCGGCGGAGATTTGGTGCTTCGTATCGATGACACCTACCTGGAACGTTCGCGCTCCGACTATATTGAAAAACTGATTACTTCTTTACGCTGGCTGGGCCTGGAATGGGACGAAGGCCCATATTACCAGTCTAACAGGCTTGCAGAATACACCAGGGAGGCTGAACGGCTGCTTGCTGATAATAAAGCTTATCGCTGTTACTGCAGCGCAGAAGTCCTGGCAGACGGCCGGTCTGAAGCGCGCCAAGAAAACCGGGCTTACCTTTATCCGGGAACCTGCCGCAACCTGAATGAGGATCAGGAAGAAGCTTTTCGCAAAGCCGGCATAAACCCGGTCATCAGGCTTTTGACTCCGGATCAGGGTGTCACCATGGTCCAGGATCAAATCAGGGCAGAGGTAAGTTTTGAAAACGCCTATCTAGACGATTTCATTATTATCAAATCAAACGGCCTGCCTACCTATAATTTTGCCAGCATCGTAGACGATTTGCAGATGGGGATAACTGATGTAATTCGGGCCGAAGAACATCTTTCCAATACTCCCCGGCAACAACTTTGCGCTAATGCCCTGGGCTATGATTTACCGCGCTTTGCCCATGTTCCTATGATCCTGGCCCCGGACCGCAGTAAACTGAGTAAAAGGCACGGGGCGACTTCCGTAGAAGAGTTTTATGCTGAAGGTTTCCTACCGGAAGCACTGGTTAACTATATGGCTTTGCTGGGGTGGTCTCCCGGAGCTGGCGGCGAAGAAGAAATTTTTACCCTGGACGAAATGGTAAAAAGGTTTGATTTAAACAAAGTGACTAAAACAGCCGCTATTTATGATGTGACCAAGTTGGGATGGATGAACGGCCATTATATGCGCGAGTATGATCTTGATAAATTGACTGAAATAGCTGTTCCTTTTTTTGAACAAAAGGATTTAGTTAAATCTCCACTAACAGAAAATGACTTTAATTATTTAAAGCAGATTATCGCTACCGTGCGAGAAAGGGTAAAAACCCTGGCTGAACTGGCCGATGCATCCGCCTACTTTTACCATGACCGTTTTGAATATGATGAAAAAGGGATCAGTAAGCATTTCTCTAAAGATAATACGGCCGATTATTTACTTAGGGTGGCAGAGGAGTTGCAAAAGCTTGAACCATACGACAAGGAATCTATCGAAGCCCTGTACAAATCTATTAGTGAAAACCTGGGCGTTTCCACCGGCCGCCTTATACACCCTACCCGCCTGGCTTTAACCGGCCGCACGGCCGGACCGGGGCTATTCGAAATTATGACTCTGCTGGGCCGGGAAAGGACAGTCGAAAGGCTAAAAAAAGCGGCGCAATACATTTTGAACAACTGAAACTTATTTTTTATTTTTGCCTGATTCCTTTTTTTCCTGTTCTTTAATCTCGTAACCTCTTTTAAGCATAATAACAAGGATAAAAAAGATACCGATTAAGATAATCCCGGATATTAATTGCCACATAAGATGTGTCCTCCGTTTCGATTGTTTAGGAAAGCCCGCTGTTTGTTAAACAGAGGGCTTACTTAATAATTACCTGGCTGAACGGCAGTTATCATTAGTATATTAATCCAGGCCTTCCCGGACCGGGTTTTTTGCCTGGCTGCGGGACTAGGGATCGAACCTAGGCTTGGTGATCCAGAGTCACCCGTGCTGCCGCTACACCATCCCGCACCGCAATTATTATTATAACTATTTTAGGGGGTTGGATCAACCGGTATAAAAGCTATAAGGCGGGGCGTAAGCATTTTGATCGAGCAGTTCCTGATATACTTCCAGCATTCTTTGCGCGCAGAATACTGAAGAAATTAAGGAAACGTTTTTGCTAGCCTGTTTGCTCATTCGGTTGTACAGCTCCTTGTTTTCCAAAAGGTCGATGATTGCAGTGGTGAAAGAGGGAAGGGAGGGGTCGGTTAAAAAGCCGTCTTCACCATGGTTAACCATTTCAGCCGGCCCAAAGGCCCTGATGGCCACTACCGGCAAACCGGTAGCCTTGGCTTCTCCGATTACCAGACCCTGGGTTTCCGTAACTGATGGGAAAACAAATAAATCTGCACTGGCATAACAGTGAACTATTTTTTGTCGGGGCAGAACCCCGGTAAAAGTAACCTTGTCCAGGATACCGCGCTCTTTGCAGAACCGGCGCAATGAATTTTCCTGCGGCCCTTTACCGACCAAGACCAGATGGCATTCAGGGTAAGTGGATTGAACAGTGTGAAATGCCCTGATTAAGAAAGATACATTTTTTTCCTGCCCTAACCGCCCTACAAAAAGGAGGACTTTTTCTTCCGGTTTAATATTGTAATTTTCTTCCAACCAATTGGGGTTAAGGTTGGTAAATTCATCTAAGTCCACCCCGGTAGGAATATTCGTAATCGGCGTTTTGACCCCTATATGCTGCAGGTAACTTACTATCATATTGGAAGGAGCGATCACCCTGTTGCAGCGGTTGCAGAAGTTGCGGCTGATTCTTTGCACTACTTGCTTTGAAGCCTGCCGGGCAAAGGGGAAATAGTGCACATACTGATCGTAAAGGGTATGAAAAGTAAATATTAAAGGTAACTTGTAACGTCGGGCTGCCCGTGCGCCCAGGCGCCCAAGCAAAAAAGGAGAATGGCTGTGGATGATGTCCAGTCCAACATGTTTGATGGTTTTACCCAGCTGGGTTGAAATTGGAATGGGTAGAGCAAATTCAGGCATCGTAGGGGCCGGAACAGATATAAAACGAAATACGTCCTTTTCTGCAGGTGGATGCAGCAGAGGATAATCCGGCCCAAAGATATAAACTTCATGCCCCTGGTTGCTAAATTCACGTGAAAACAGCTCGATCGATCTGACCACGCCACTGGTATAAGGTCGAAAGCTATCTGTAAATATGCCGATTTTCAAGCTAAAATTTCCTCCCTTAATCGCTTTGGTAGGCCTTGTTGTAAAGCATTTCCGAAATTTCCATAGCCCTGGATTTGTCTTCGCTATGGCCATAAGTTTCCAAAACCTCGATATTTTTCTGGTGCCAGGTTTTAAGTTCATCGACCTGGGACTGGCTCAGGTTGTAATCATCCGGTGAGCCGGCAAAAACTTCGGAAAGAGGAAGGATGCGGTGCCGCCAGTCACGGTGGACCCAGGTTATTTCGAAATCTACTCCGCTGATCCACGCTTCGCCGCTGTCTTTATTTTTGGTCAGCTCAATATCCAGCAGGATGCCATATTCGACAAAAGGTGACGGGTTGTGGGGGTAATGCTGGTTGGAAATAAAGTTTCCCAGCGAATAGATAGCCAGGGTGGCCCTTTCACCACCGCTTTCATTATCGTTAAAAAACCATTCAATGGGCTGGATGTAATGAGGGTGGCCTCCCATGATTAAATCAGCGCCGGCAGCCGCCATCTGGGCAGCGACATCGCGCAAACGCTGGGGCTGTGGTTCACTTACATACATACTGCCCCAGTGTGGAAAAACTGCTACCAGGTCGGCTCCATGGTCTTTGGCCCGGGCTATATCTTCAATTACAGGGGTAATATCCTGAAAATCAGGGACATAGTTAACACAGTATTGATGGCCTTCAGGAACGGGTATACCGTTAAGGCCATAAGTGTAGCCGATAAAAGCTATTTTGATACCGTCATGTTCAATAATAGTGGGAGTGTCCCTTTCTTCCTGGCTCTTGTAGGCGCCGAAAGTTTCCAGGCCCAAACTTCTGACATGGGACAGGCTTTTGATCAAACCTTCATAACCCCGGTCCATGGTGTGATTATTTGCTATAGTCAAGGTATTGAACCCGGCCTGCTGCAGGGCTTCAGAAAACTCCTGCGGAGCGTTAAATTCGGGGAACCCGGTATAACCGGTCACCCCCCAGGCAACCGAACGGATTTCAGGTCCGGCCTGGGCAGTTTCAAGGTCTCCCACGGTTATATCGCCTTTCTTCAGGTACGGTTCAATTATTTCAAAGCTGGGCGTGAAGTCATAGTTACCCTCACCCAGGTAGGCCTGTTCAATTTGGGGCACGTGGGCGGTAATATCACCGGCTACTACCATATCTGCTGTGCGCAGATCGGGTTCCGGTTCTGTCTCAGCTTCCGGTTCTTCTTTCGGTCCCTCCTCGAAGGCCTCTTCTTCAACACTATCTGGTGCTTCTTCTTCGCCTGTTTGATTACCGGATATGGTTGCGGTAACCAGATCAAAAAGCTCCTCCGGCGGGTAGGAATTACCGGCCCGGAAGCCGATATTAAAAGAAAAGGCAAGAAGGACCAGGGCCAGTATAATAAAGTAAATGCGCCGCATATTACAGTCACCGTCCTAACAATTATCTCGAGTGTTTTCCTGGCATTGTTACAGCTTTAATTATAACATAGAGCCCTGATATGAAGCAGCGCTGCTACAGATATTACTATAGAATAATTTAAGCTGCTGGAAGATCAATGCTGTGTAAACCACAGTATAAGCTGGTACAGCCACGGCCACTGGGCCCCTTCTTCACCATCCAGGCTGAAGTGGGGAGCTTGTTCAGAATAGCCTCCTATTTCCGGGTGGGGGCCGAGCAAAAGAAATTTTCCCTGACCACTGTCTCCCGCGATAACCGCAGGTTGATTGTTTATTTCATAGCGGGCCAGCACCGTTATTGCTTCTTGATCGTATGGTTCAAAGTAGGGCCCGTCAAAATAATAAATCTCCTTTTCCAGGTTGAAATTATGGTTAGCCGGATGATCTTCTTCAAGGACAATAGTGCCGGTTTTACCCCATCCAATCAGGCCTGCCAGGGGCCCAATTCCTTTTCCGTCAAAGAGTTTAAGGGGATATTCGTAGTCCGTACCCTGCCAGCGAAGAATATCTGAAGCATAGTAGGCGCCGGCGCAGCTGCCGATAAATAATCCGCCCTGATCTATGAAGGCCCTGATCTTAGAGTGATCGTTGATATAGTTTTTATACTCGGCGGCAAATCCGCCCGGAAACCACAGTAAATCAAAATGTGCTTCTAAATCAAGGTTTACGGCGTCATGTTCGTCAAAACCCGACCAGGTAAAATCATAGGCCTCGAGAAAATGCCCAATGACCTCGACATTGTCATTCCAGCTGCCTTTTCCGGAATAAAGCCCGATCCGGGGCAGTTCAAAATCATCTAAATATTCCAAATTTTTACATATTTCTTCCGGATCGCAGTTTTGATGCTTTGCTTCCCGGTTGGAATCGATTTTTGAGTCATTGACCGGGCCTTCAGGGGGCGCTTCTTCTTCCTGCGCTTCATATTCTTCTTCAGAATCGGAAACGGCATCTTCTGCAAAACAAGATGAAAAAAGCAGGGAGGAGGCGAATATCAAAAAAAGAATAAGCAGGGTAAAGACAGGACTACGGGTATGTTTATTTATAAAGTAAACAGCCACTGGCAAACCTCCGGGTAAGGTAATTATTGCAGGCATCTTTAGATATGATATTTATATATGATAGCCAAACCCGCTTAGATACAGATATACTTTTTTGTTAGTAGTACTATTATATCAATTCAAAGGTTTTAAATACAACGTGCGCGATCACTAATTTAAAATATTTTCAAGGATTCATGTTCTACAGGGAAAAGAAAACCGGCTCCTCCCTCTTTGTTTACATAAGATGTATTATCGGAAGTTAAATCATATAATATAATTCTTTCAAAAGACCTTTTCCTCCTCCCTCCCCCTGAAAAAGGTCTTAAACATTTCCTCTCCAATGCTTTAAAATGGATGCGAATGCAGTGCCGCACTGCGGGCAGTCCTGATCATACCTGAGAATGTACGCGCATTTGCTGCATTTAATCGGCGGTATTGGGTTTCCCTGGACGGTCCTCTCTTCAGTTGGTCCTGATGATAGGCCTGGCTCAGGCTCAGCATGGGAGTTTTTTTCGATACGTTTGCCGGTAAAATCAAATTCATACTGCATCTCAGTTTCATCAGGGCGGCCCAGGGGTTTTATTTGAATGTTTTGTTGCTCACGGCTGCGGTTTGGGCCTATTTCTTCGGATTCAACCTCCTCCTCCCTTTTTCTCTCCGGCCGGTTGTTATAATTATTTCTGCTTCTCGTGTTATCGTTAATGCTTGCTGCAAGCAGTTTGGGTCGCGGTTTTTCAGCGGCGTTTTTTTTAGCCGGGATGCCGCTTCTCCTGTAGCCCAAAATATCATAATAGGTCATGCTGTGTTCGCTGAACATGTGTTTAACATAAAGCTGGGTGGTTGAAGCATCCCTGTGGCCCAGGGCATTTTGGGTTAAACGGATATCATTTGTTTCCTGAATTAAATTAACGGCAAAAGTACTGCGCAGCAGATGGGGATAAACATCTTTATTTATACCGGCTTTACGGCCCAGGCGTTTAACCATTTCCCTTAAATAGCGGTCATTGAGGGGCCTTCCTTTAAGGGTACATAAGAAATAACGGCTTTCAGAAGGCCTTATTTTTCTCCAGGCTTTTAGTAAGCCCAGCAGTTCATCATCAAGCCATAAAGTACGTTCCTTGGCTGCCCCACTTTCTGCAAGGTATACTTTACACTCCTCCCAGTCTATATCTTCAACAGCCAAAGTAATAACTTCACCTACGCGCAGGCCGGCCTTTAACATTAACATTAATATACATAGATTGCGCAGGCCGGTAGGTGCTTTTTGGTTGGGCTGTTTTATAAGCGCCACCTGTTCGCTGTTGCTTAGGACTGCTGTTTTCCTTTGGCGGGTAGACACTTTTTCACCGCCTATATAACGCCGTATTTATAATATAAGGGTCTTTAATTAATTACGGAATTATATTTATATTCTGATCGATTGAATCAGATTTGTCAAGTAAAAACGGTATTTTATATGAATTGCGTTTATTTAAAGCTTTAAAATATCCATTACTAAACAATCGAAAAAGACAGAAAAAATATTTTGTAAAATTGTGCTTGACAACAACAGTATTTTTAGGTAACCTTACAATAATTGATTTGATCAGGCAAAAGGCTGTGATCGGAAGCAGTAACAGGCAATGCCATCCCCAGAGAGCCGCCGTATGGTGGAAGGCGGCATTGCGGAACCTGTGAACTCATCCGTGAGCCGCCAACCGAACTTGGCTTTACAGGCCAAAACTAGGATTGGCCGGAGACTTCCGTTATCTATAAGAGTGGGCGGTAGATGTCATGCCGTCAAGAAGAGTGGTACCGCGAAATTAACTTTCGTCTCTTAGGCGAAAGTTTTTTTATGCCTTGTTTTAAAATCGTATCATTATTAACGAGCGGAGGAGATTGCCATGAATGAGCAAGTGGAAGTAATAAAATCCAAAGGAGCAGAAAAAATATACCTTTTTGACAGCACCCTGCGCGACGGAGAGCAGACTCCCGGGGCCCGGCTTAATTATGATGAAAAAGTTGAGGTTGCCCGCCAGCTGGCCCGCCTGAATGTAGATATTATCGAAGCCGGTTTCCCTATATCTTCACCTGGAGAAATGAAGGCCGTCCAGGAAATCGCCAGGCAGATCAAGGGGCCAACTATCTGTGGGCTGGCCAGGGCGGTTAAAGCAGATATAGATGCGGCCTGGGAGGCGATCAAAGAAGCGGAACAGCCCCGCCTCCATGTTTTTTTAGGAGCTTCCGCCATCCATATCCAGCACAAATTCAATAAAGAACCCGCTCAAATCCTGGAACAGGCTGTAGATGCCGTTAAATATGCGAAGCGTTTTACCGATGATATTGAGTATTCACCGGAAGATGCCAGCCGGGCTGATGAAGAGTACCTTTATGAAATGATCGAGGCAGTCATTAATGCCGGGGCCAGGGTGATCAATATTCCCGATACGGTTGGCTATGCCGTTCCAGAAGAATTTGGGGCCCTAATTCTCCGCCTCAGGGAAAATGTCAAAAATATCGATCAAGCCATGATCAGCGTACACTGTCATAATGACCTGGGACTTGCTGTTGCCAATTCCCTGGAAGCTATAAAAAACGGCGCCCGCCAGGTAGAATGCAATATTAACGGTATCGGTGAGCGGGCCGGCAATGCTTCCCTGGAAGAGATTGCAGTGGCCCTGCGGATTCGGCAAAATTATTTTTCCTATTATACCGATCTTAATTTTTCAGAAATCTACCGGACCAGCCGGCTGGTCAGCAAATTAACCAATATTTCCATCCCGGTCAACAAAGCCGTGGTCGGCCTTAATGCCTTCTCCCATTCCTCCGGCATTCACCAGGACGGCGTATTGAAAAACAAGGAAACTTATGAAATCATCGATGCTGAATTTATCGGTGGCAGCGCTGCTAAGATGTGTCTGACCGCTCGATCCGGAAGGCATGCTGTGCTTGATCAGTTGAAAAAGCTTGGTTTTGCTTTAAACCGGGATCAGCTGAATGTGATATATAATCATTTTGTCGAGCTTGCCGATAAAAAGAAAGAGGTTTACCCGGAAGACCTGGAAGCCCTGGTTCTCGATCATATTTCCGCTATCGAGCCAAGGTACAGGCTTGACTACCTGCAGACAGTCAGCGGCAGTAAAAGCATCCCCTCGGCTGTAATCCGCCTTATGAAAGAAGACGGCAATACTATCGAGGAGGTTGCTACCGGGGCCGGCCCCATTGACGCTGCTTATAATGCCATCAACAAGATCACAGGTTTGAGTATCGGCCTGGAAAAATATAAAATTAATGCCGTAACCCAGGGCCGCGACGCCCTCGGTGAAGTTCAGGTAAACTTATCTTACCAGGACCGGACCATTACCGGCCGGGGCACAAGTACTGACATTATCGAAGCCAGCGTAAAAGCTTATCTCAATGGCCTTAATAAATTGCTTAAAATAAACGGATACGGTTAAAAAGAGGATTAAAAACCCAAATCAGCAAACAGTAGTTTGTTTTATCAGACAAATGGTGCTATAATCGAAAAAATAGTCTAACTTGAAAGGGTGATAATTTGGAACCGTTAACAGATAAACAAAAGCGGGTTATGGATTTTATAGAACAAGAAGTTAAGCGTTGGAATTATCCTCCCTCTGTACGGGAAATATGTAAAGCGCTCAACATAAGTTCAACTGCAACTGTGCACGGCCACCTGGATACCCTGGAAAGTAAGGGCTATATTTCAAGGATGCCTACAAAGCCAAGAGCAATAAAGCTGATCCGGAATGCTGATGGCGAAGTTATTGCCGATCCGGACGCAAAATGCGTCTTTGCTCCCATAGTAGGGAGGATCACCGCCGGCCAGCCGATTTTTGCCGAAGAAAACCGGGAAGGCCTTTTTCCTATCCCCTCCGCTATATCAAATGACGAGGGTTGCTTTGTCCTCAGGGTTGCGGGAGACAGTATGATTGGAGCCGGGATCAACGATGGTGACTATGTTGTTATCAGGCAGCAGAGTAATGCGGAAAATGGAGAAATTGTCGCTGTTTTGCTTGAAGATGAAGCAACGGTCAAACGCTTTTATGTTGACGAAAATGGTTACCGCTTACAGCCTGAAAACAATGCTTTTGATCCCATCCTGACCCGGGAAGTCGAAGTCCTGGGCAAAGTGATTGGCCTATTCCGCCGGATTTGACTATCCTGGATCCCCTCAGCAGCCAGCCTGAATGGCTGCATCAGGGAAGTTGAGATCCCGTATAGGGTTCCAGCTTTTTAGCCAGTTCGGGATCGACTATAACAACTAGTTCCAGGTGATCGGGCTTGTGAACCTCGCTTTGCACATCTCCATATTTTTGAATCTCAGAGTAGAGTTTACCCTCACTGTATGGTAAATAGAGCTTCAGGTTGCGTCGCTGACAATTGATATAATCGGCGATATTTTCTTTTAGGCCCTCTATTCCTTCCCCGGTCAGGGCCGATATAAATGATGCCGATGGAAATTCCCGCTTTAGGAAAGCCTTCTCGGAAGGGTCTTCTACCAAATCGATCTTATTGAAAACCATTATTTCATGCTTGTAATAGTCCGGATCAATATTAGCCAGGTGGTTGCGGACAACTTCTATTTGTTTCATATAATCCGGGTGGCTCAGATCCGCCACATGCAGTAAAAGGTCGGCGGAATTCAGTTCTTCCAGAGTAGCCTGGAAAGCGGCAATCAGCTGTTCGGGCAGCTTTTCAATAAAACCCACCGTATCTGTAAACAATACTTCTTGCCCGTTTTTGATTGTCCCCCGCCTTACAGTCGGATCCAGGGTGGCAAACAACTTGTCTTCGGTGTAGAGATCGGCGCCGGTTAGGGCATTTAAGAGGGTTGATTTACCGGCATTGGTGTAACCGACCAGGCTGACAATATTTTGGCGGTTGCGTTTTCTGCGCTGCCGGTGCAGGCTGCGGTGTTTTCTTAGGGAGTTAAGCTCTTTTTTGAGGTCATTGATACGTTTCCTGATTACCCGCCTGTCAACCTCGAGCTGGGTTTCTCCCGGCCCCCTGGTCCCGATTCCTCCGCCCAACCGGGATAACTGGTTGCCGAGCCCGATCAGACGGGGCAAGAGATAATGCATCTGGGCCAGTTCAACCTGAAGTTTTCCCTCCCTTGAAAGGGCCCGCCGGGCGAATATATCAAGGATCAGGTTGGTCCTGTCGATTACCTTGGCCTCGATGACATGATCCAGATTCCTGATCTGGGAAGGAGAAAGTTCATCGTTGAAAATGACCAGGTCTGCCCCTTGCAACTCAACCAGGGCAGCTATTTCTTCGGTTTTTCCTTTGCCGATATAATTAGCACGATCAGGGGCGTCCCTTTTTTGGATCACCCGCTCCATTACCTCTGCCCCGGCTGTTTTAGCCAGCAAAGCAAGTTCTTCCATGGATCGTTCAATATCTTCACCGGGCCGGTCCAAATCAAGGCCGACCAGGATTGCTTTTTCTTCCTCTTCCGGTTTCAGTTGTTTACACCTCGCCTGCGGTTCGGCTGCAGTAATCAAAATATTTATTAAAGCCCTTGTTAGAAAAGACACTTATGAAAAGTGTCTTTACTAATCTTAATATAAGAGGAGATCATTAGAAGAGATCATTAACTGGAAACAGTCTTTTCTTCTGCAACCTTTTCTTCTCCCTCTTCTCCCTGCCTCAGGTTTATGTTCCGTATGGGGATAATGGTTGAAACAGCATGTTTATAAACCAGCTGTTGTTTCCCATCAACTTCCAGAAGAAGTGTGAAGCTGTCAAAACTGCGAACAACCCCCTTAATCTGATAGCCGTTGATCAAGAAGACAGTGCTCAACATATTCTCTTTACGGATTTGGTTTAGAAAAGTATCCTGCAAATTGATTGCGCCTTTCATAGGTCGGGCTCCCTTCTTTTCTATTTCTATCCAGCGGATTTCTCTTCAGTAACTATTCGCCCGCCTCCGGTCCAAATCCTTCACTATAAAACAAATATTTTCGCTCAATTTTTCGAATGAGGATTGATCAGTAATTTTTTTCCATTTTATTGCCCTGTTACGGCGAAACCAGGTCAACTGGCGTTTGGCCAGATTACGGGTTTGTTTTTTTATCTCTTCCACGGTTTCCTCCCACACAGCAGAGCCCTGTAGATAAGCATACAATTGACGGTAGCCGAGAATCTGCATTCCGGGATCGGTATCCCGGTAACCCTGTTCATGCAGCTGACGTATTTCCTCGAGCCAACCTGCTTCAAGCATTTGATCGACTCTTCTTTCAATTCTTTCGTAGAGCTGGTCACGCTCCATGTACAGTCCGAAGATCATTGTTTCGTATGGCGAGCTTTGCCCTGCTGTCTTTTTAACCTGCTCTGATATTGGTTTGCCTTCCAGATCATATACTTCCAGGGCCCTGATAATACGCCGCTGATCGTTAGGATGTATATTTGAAGCAGCTTCGGGATCAGCTCTTTTTAACTTTATATAAAGCTTTTCCAGACCTTCTGCTGCGGCAATTTGCTCATAATAACGGCGCAGGCTGGAGCTGCCCCCTTTCTGACCAAAAGCGTAGCCTTTGATTACGGCATCGACATAGAGGCCGGTTCCACCTGCCAAAAAAGGCAGCTTATTATTTATCCAGAGCTCTTCGATGATTTTGTTGGCTTTTTTTTGATAATCAGCAACGCTGAATTTCTGGTGGGGCTTGACCAGGTCAATGAGGTGGTGGCAGACTGCTTTCTTTTCTTCTTCAGACGGTTTGGCTGTCCCGATCTCCAGAAACCGATACACCTGAGCCGAATCGGCATTGATGATATCGGTCTTTAACTTTTGGGCCACCCTCACTGCCAGGGCAGTTTTACCGACGGCGGTGGGTCCGACAAGGGCCAGGAGGGGAATTTTGTTTTCTTTGTTATCAAGCCCGCCGGTATCATCATGCGGCATCAATCAATCACCTCCTCCAGGGCGGTGAAAGCTTTTGTCTAAATCGCTGCGGTCAAAGCTGATTACCGTAGGCCTGCCGTGGGGACAATAACCGGCCTGGGGAATGCTTTCCCACTCTTTCAACAGCTGCTCCATTTCTGGCCTGGTCAGCGCCTGTTTGGCTTTAATAGATTTATGACAGGCAATGGTTATTAAAATCGATTCCCGTGGATCCTGGTCCGGCTCATTATCTGCATTGATCAGGTTTTCAAGCAGGTCATAGATCTCTGCTTTATTTATATTTTCCCGGAAAGCGAAAGGCACGGCCCTGAGTTGGTATTTCTTTTCCCCAATCGGCTCCAGCATAAAACCCGCCTGCTCCAAAAGTGGCATTAAAATTGGAAGCCTTTCGCACCATGCCGGGGGTAGTTCTAAGATCATGGGAATGGTTAGCTGGGCTTTATTTTTGTCAGTCAGGCGATGATCCTGGTTCTTGAGGCGGTGATAATTAATTCTCTCATGGGCGGCGTGTTGATCAATCAGCAAAAGCTGGTTACCTTTTTGCGCCACCAGGTAGCTATGCATGAACTGGCCTATTAAGCGCAGTTCTGCAGTGGACTCGGTATTCTCTTCTGCTTCTCTAACAGTTTCTTGAGGCCTAATTTGCCGCGCCGGAATTAGTCCGGGGATCCGGTCCTGATCCGTACGGGTTGGCCTGTAATCCAGGCTGCCCGGGGATTCGAAAAGACGCCCTGGTTTCCACTTTTCCTGATTGCCTGTTCTTTGTTGAGGTCTGTAATCAGAAATAGCTTTAGTATCCGGCCAATCAGGGTGTTTTTGTATGCTTTGCAAAGCTGTCTTAACTGATTTAAATGTAAGCCCCTTTACTATTTCAGGTTTTAAGAAGCGTATTTCAATTTTAGCCGGATGAACGTTAACATCAATGGCATCGGGCGGAACAGTAAGGTTTAAGACGGCCAGGGGATGGCGTTGGCGGGGCAGCAGGCCCTCGTAACCCCGTTCCAGGGCGTTAATGATTACCGGGTCTTTAACCAGGCGCCTGTTAACTACCAGGGTAATCCAACGTCGGGACGATTTAGTCAAATGAGGCGCAGATATAAATCCGCTTATATTATATCCGGCATTAATATCTTTTCGATTAAGTTCGACCATTGCTTCAGCTGTTTCACTGCCGTATAAAGCGCCAATCACATGGAGCAGCACTCCGCCTCCAGAAGAATTTAATAAGATCCTCCCTTCGCTTTTCAGGTTAAAGGCCACACCCGGATAGGTCAGGGCCATTTCCGATACCAGGGTGCTGATCCTGGTTGTTTCAACACTGGCAGCCCGCAGAAATTTAAGCCGACCCGGAGGGTTGTAAAACAGCTTTCTGACTTCCACCCGCGTACCCGGTGCAGATCCAACCTCTTCCTGCTCTATTATTTCACCGCCGTTAATTGTAATCCTGGCCCCGGAAAGGGAATCGCCGGCGCGGGAAGTTAAATTAACCCGGGCTACTGCGGCAATGCTGGGCAAAGCCTCGCCCCGGAAACCGAGGCTGGCCAGGTTATCCAGGTCTTCCAGGAGGGTGATTTTGCTGGTGGCAAATCTTTTGAAAGCCATGGGAAGTTCATTTTTAAAGATACCCCGGCCGTTGTCAGTTATGCTAATCAGGCTTTTGCCCCCGTTTTCAAGAACTATATCTACTTTGGTCGCCCCCGCATCCAGGGCATTTTCCACCAACTCTTTGACCACAGAAGCGGGGTTTTCAATTACTTCACCGGCGGCAATCTGTTCGGCGGTATTTTTATCAAGAACCTTTATGCTCATTATGAACCAGGCTCCTTTCCGGGATTCTCCTGCTCGTATGCAAAAAGCTGTTTTTGCATTTCGTAGAGTTTCTGGATCGCCTCTAACGGTGTAATCCGGTTTAAATCAAGATCTTTAAGCTGTTCGACTACTTCCATTTCCCGGCTGTACTCTGAAACCGGCTCGGAAACCATCGGCAGTAAACTTAACTGTTGGTCTCCTGCTGTTGAGGCCGCGGTTTCCAGTTCGAAGAGGATTTTTTCAGCCCTGATCAGAACTTCCAGGGGTACCCCGGCCAGGCGGGCCACATTAATGCCGTAACTTTTGTCTGCTTTACCGGGCACCAGCTGTCTCAAGAAAATGACTTCTTTGCCTTTTTCTTTGACGGCAATAGTATAATTCTTAACCCCGGGAAGCTCACCCTCCAGGTTGGTAAGTTCGTGGTAATGGGTTGAAAAGAGGGTTTTGGCTTTAATGGTTTGGCATACATATTCCAGCACACTGCGTGCAATACTCATTCCATCGTACGTGCTGGTTCCGCGACCGATTTCATCAAGGATAAGGAGGCTGTTGGGAGTTGCCTCTTTTAAAATAGCGGCTGTTTCCTGCATCTCGACCATGAAAGTGCTTTGCCCGCGGCTAAGATCATCGCTGGCGCCAACCCGGGCAAAAATACGGTCCAGAATGGAGAGTTCCGCTTCCTTTGCCGGGACAAAACTGCCCATCTGGGCCATGATACAGATTAAAGCAGCGCTGCGGATGTAGGTGCTTTTCCCTGCCATGTTGGGACCTGTAATCACCAGGAGATGATGTTTTTTGTCCAGATGGATATCATTGGGTACAAAACTCTCCAGTACTGTTTGTTCAACCACCGGGTGACGGGCCTGTTTAACAGTCATTTTCTTGCTGTTTGAAAAGAGGGGCCGGCAGTAACCATGCCTCTCCGCCGCTTCGGCCAGGCCCTGGATGCTATCCAGCCCGGCCAGATTCTGGGAAGCGGAAAGTAAATGATCTGAAAAACTGCCCACCTTGCTGCGCAGTTTTTCAAAGAGGTTATATTCAAGGTGGCTCAATTTTTCGCGAGCTCCGATTATTTGCTCTTCCATCCACTGGAGTTCTTCGGTTGTGAAGCGTTCCGCATTAACCAAAGTTTGTTTGCGGTGATACTCAGGGGGAACAAGACCGAGATTGGTTTTGGATATTTCGATATAATAACCGAAATTACGATTGTAACCTATCCGGAGGGATTTTATTCCGGTTCGTTCCCGCTCCTTTTTCTCAAAATCAAGGAGCAGGGTGTTGCTTTCCCGGGAGATAATTCGTAAATTATCCACTTCGTCGTTGTAGCCGCTTTTAAAGAGGCCTCCTTCTTTAAGGGATAAGGGTGGATCATCAACCAGGGCATTGCTAATCAAAGAATTTAAGTTTTTAAAATCTGGGATATTTCCAGTCATTGTTTTAACCAGGGGGGCTTCCAGCTCGCCGCCCTTTTTTTTCAAAATTTCAACCTGGTCCAGCGTCATTTTTAGAGAAACCAGGTCCCGGGCAGTGACCCGCTGGTAAGAAAGGCGGCTGCAAAACCTTTCCAGGTCAAAAATATTTTGCAGCAGCTTGCGCAGATCTTTTCTAACCAGTGGTTTATTGATAAATTCTTCAACGGCATCAAGCCTCTTCTCTATCTCTTTCCTTTTGATCAAAGGCAGTTCGACCCAGCGCCTTATAAGGCGCCTGCCCATGGCTGTCATACAGCGGTCGAGAAGAGCCAGTAAACTACCCTGTTTGCCGCCTTCCCGAAGGGACTGAGTTAATTCCAGGTTGCGACTGGTTACATTGTCTATAATCATATTGCGATCGGTAAAATAAAGGTTTAGCTGGCGGAAATGCTTCTTGCCATCAGGCAGCTGCTGTAATAGTTTAAGATAAATCAGGGCGGCCGCTCCGGCAGAAGCTGCCAGTGGATAGTTATCGAGGTTCAGAGAATCCCAGGTTTTTTCATCCCACTGTTCACCGATCACCTTTTTTGCTTCTTCCGGGTCCGGAATATGAGAAAGTTGTTCAATAAGGCGGCCGTTGTTAAGGGTGAACTGCTCGCGGCAAAGTTGTTCGGTTTGCGGTGAGTCGCAAAGCAGCTCTGATGGTTGAAGCCGGTATAGTTCATCGGCTGTATTTTCCCGGGCCCCTTCACCTTTTTGTTCTGTGACCTGGAAGTCACCGGTTGAAACATCTACCGCGGCCAGGCCGTAATAATCGTCTTCCCGGTTAATCAAAGTGACAAGGTAATTGTTGCGGTTTTCCTCGAGCATTTCCGGGTCTGTGATGGTGCCGGGGGTTAGAATCCTGGTTATCTCTCGTCTGACCAGGCCCTTGGCCTGAGACGCATCTTCAACCTGTTCACACAGGACCACTTTATAACCCTTGCCCAGCAGTCTGTTCAGGTAAGTTTCAGCTGAGTGAATCGGTACACCGGCCAGGGGGATTGGGTCTTCACTGCCAGCGTCCCTGGAGGTAAGGGCGATTTCCATTTCCCTGGCCGCCAAACGGGCATCTTCAAAAAAAAGTTCATAAAAATCACCCACCTGGAACATAAGCAGTTTATCGGGATGCTGCTCTTTTATAGCCTTGTACTGTTTCATCATCGGGCTGGTTCTGTTCAACGAGGTTCTCCTTCCATTTCTCCAAACAGGTTCCAGGTTCTCGCTTCTGTTATGCAGATTGGAATTATTGTACCGGTCAGGCTTGCCGGACCGGTAAAATGAACCAGCTTGTTGGTCCGGGTTCGCCCTGTCTGGAGTTCAGGGTTGTTTTTGCTCGGCCCCTCGACCATCACTTCCAGCAAATTGCCGACCAGACGCTCGTTTTCTTCCAGGCTGATCCGCTGCTGAATTTTATTTAAAGCCTGGAGCCTCTGCTCTTTTTCCCGGTAGGTGGTGTTATCGGTTAACTTTTCGGCTTTCGTACCCTGGCGAGGGGAATATATAAAGGCAAAAGCGCTGTCAAACCGGACCTGCTTCAGCAGGTCCAGGGGGGCGCTGAAGTCTTCCTCTGTTTCTCCGGGAAAGCCGACAATAATATCGGAGGTGATAGAAACTCCAGGGATAGCAGCCTTTATTTCACGGACCAATGCCAGGTATTGTTCGCGGGTGTAACGTCGATTCATTTTTTTTAAAATCCGGTCACTTCCGGATTGTGCCGGCAGGTGAAAATGTTCGCATATTTTTTTACCCCGGGCCACTGTTTTAATCAAATCCGGAGATAAATCTTTGGGATGTGAAGTCATAAACCGAATTCGGGACAGACCTTCAATCCGGTCCAGCTCATCAAGCAGGGAAGCAAAAGAAGGTTTGCCTGGTAAATCATGGCCGTAAGAATTTACATTCTGACCTAAAAGGGTGATTTCCCGGTAATTTTGATCTGATAGCGCAGCAGCTTCAGAAATTATAGCTTCAAATCGTCGGCTGCGTTCACGGCCGCGCACGAAAGGCACTACGCAGTAGGCGCAAAAATTGTTACAGCCGTATATGATGGGAAGCCAGGCCTGAAATGTGCTGGTCCGGGCGGCCGGAAGCCCTTCCCGGCCGGTATAATCTTCTTTGATATCAACCACTGTTTCTTTTTCGAGGTGGGCCCGCTCAAGCAATTCCGGCAGTCGCGGCAAAGCGTGAGTGCCAAAAATAAGATCTACCTCGCTAAAACGATTTTTGATGTGCCGGGCCAGGTCTTGCTGCTGGGTCATACAGCCGCCCACGGCTATGATTAAATCATTTTTTCCCTCTTTAAGAACCGTTAATTTCCCCAGCATCGAGGAAACCTTGTCTTCGGGCTTTTTGCGTACAGCGCAGGTGTTTATAATCAACAAATCTGCTTCTTCGGGTCCGGAAGCTGGACGATAGCCCAGGTTTTCAATTAAGGCGGCCATTACTTCAGAATCATGCTCGTTCATCTGGCAGCCAAAAGTATTGATCCAGTATTGTTTGCCTTCTCCGAAACGAAGAGGTTGGTTTAAGGTTTCGGTATGCTGAAACTGCACCGCTCTATTCCTCCCTTGCACCCCATTATATCAAAAAAACACCTGTTTAAAGAGGTGTAAACAAAGCAAAACTTTATATAGAGGCTGAAGGTTTCATGTTTTAAGGCAAACTATGGCCGAAAAAAATATGTTTAAGTTTGTCAATCATCACAGGGTCAGTTGAAGTATCAAGGGTGTTTAAATAGAAATTGGGATAGGAAACCTGTCCCCTTTGTGCTTTGGTTAGATCTCCTTTAGCCATTTTAAAAAAGCTTCCCAAACTTGCTCCAGGTGTTCTGAAAAGCGGTGATCGGCATCCTCGATAACAACCAGCTTTTTGGGTTCTTTAGCCATTTCATAAAGCAGTTCGGCGTCTCTAAGCGGGACCGAGTGATCGGCCGAACCGTGAATTAAGAGAAGATTGCGCGGAGCCAGGCCGGCAGCGGCTGCAGGAGGATCGTGTTTGCGTAGATCGTAAAAGAAACTGCGTTTCAGGAAAATGGTTCCTTCTTCACCTTCCAGGGAAACTAATTGATCAGGTTCGCCTTCAAAGGGGTTACTATCAACAGTTCTTTCTTCGAAAAGGCGATTTAGCCTGGCTACAGCCGCCCAGGTGCATACTGCATATACACCTTTGTCCTGCGCGGCATAACATAAAGCTGTAGTGCCTCCAAAACTTCTTCCGTTTAAAATAACCCTGTCAAAATCTTTGCTTCGGCTCCAAGCGACGATAGAACTGAGATCGCTGATCTGTCCGGAAAGAGAGATATTTTCCCATTGTCCTTCACTTTTTCCGCAGCCCGCAAAGTCGAATAAAAGAGTGCTGAAACCGGAACCGGCCAGTTTTTCTGCCATGGCTATCGCCCGTCCGCTGCCTTCTTTTGAACCGGTGAAGCCGTGGCAGGCAACGATTACCGTTTTTTCTTCCTTGGCATCACTAGTGGTCGCTCTTTTATTTCTGCTATTACAGAGTATGGCTGACAGGGCCAGGCCTTCCCTGTTCTTTATTTCATATTCATACCAGGTATATTCACTCACTGGTTTTTTCCTTACGCTCTTCTTCTTCATCTTTCCAGACCTGGATAGCGAAATCAGGGCAAAGATATTCACAGAGTTTACACCCGGTGCAAGCTTCGTAATCAATCATTTCCGGTGTACCATCTTCGCCGGGTTTTAAATTATTCTTGGGACAGAATTCGAAGCAAATTCCGCAGTCTTTGCATCGCTCGCTGTAAACTTTCAACTTGAATTTTGCTTTGGTCATTAATTATACCCCTTTTAATTTTATACTCTCCGGCTTGTTAGGTCAAATCGGCCGCATTTTAAGAGTTTTTCTTGTTATTTAGCTTGGATGCTTTTTTAATCCTATTCCAGTAGTTGTTTAAAAATGAAAAATCCATTTTCCAACCCCGGTGGCGGTAATAGTAAATAAAAATCGTAATCAGCACTGCCGGGATCAGCAGCAACCAGGGTGAAAAATCAACCATGGTTTTTAGGGTCCTGATCACAAAACTCATTGTTCCGGTTAAAATAAGGCTGGCCCCGATGGTCAATAAACTAAACAATGCCCCTCCGAGGAAAGTGTAAATGATAAACAGTAAAAAATTCATATGCATAGCCCCGGCGGGAAAAGAAATGAAGGTTCGGCTGACCCCCCACAATTGTCCCATAAATATTGAAAAATTGCCGTATTTATCCCATAAACTCAAAATTTTTGATTGGCCCAAAAAGGCTTTGGGCTTTGATCTGCGCTTTTTAAAAAAATGGCTGGTTATATCGAACTTTGCATTTACGGCATTTCCGAGCATACTGCCAAGCAGGCCGACTGTATAACTAAAAATGCTGCCCAGGGTGATGCCAAAGGTAGAATAGATAAATATGGACCAAAAGGAACAGGTGCCTCTTAAAATCATGGTTCCAGCAGTTAAAAAAACAATCGATGAAGCAAAAGGCACCCCGGCACTTTCGGCAAACATGGCTGCTCCAATACCCAGGGAACCGTACCTGGAAATCATACTTTCTATGGAATCATATAGAGGTTCTAAAAATTCTAAGATTTCCATGTTATTATTCCGCCCGACCGCTTATTAAACTGTAAATTCCCCATATACCAGCTTCCGGTTCAAGAGCGGCGGCGGTGATTTTAAGGGAAGTGATTTCTGTAGCAGGTTTGATGGCCCTTTCCCTGATAATACGGGCTATTTTTGTCATAAAGTCAGTCCTGTTCGCTGCAACTCCGCCGCCAATTACCAGGCAGGAAGGATTAAGTAAAGTAACTAAATTTGACAATCCCAACCCAATATTGGCTGCTGCATGATCAATAATTGATTGAGCTACGGTATTTCCCCGGTCTGCTTCTTCAAAAACCCAGGCCGTAGTAATATGACCGTTATCTATTTCAGTTTCATCCCACAATTCCCTGGCGCTTCTGGCCAGGGCGCTTCCGGAAGCCCAGGTTTCGAGACAGTCAGATCCACCGCATTTGCAGGGCCTGCCTTTTCCGAACGCCTTGGTGTGTCCAATTTCCCCGGCGAATCCGTCAGTCCCACGGTATAAGCGCCCGTTCAGATACAGACCACTTCCGATGCCGGTGCTCAGTGTAATGTAAATAGCATTAGTATGGCCCCGGGCGGCGCCGAAATGAACTTCTCCGAGCACTGCCGCATTAGTGTCATTTTCAATCAAAACGGGACAATCAATTTTTTCCTTCAACATCCGGGCCAGAGGTACCGGCTCATGCCATTCCAAATTTGGTGACTGGTAAACCAGGCCGGAATGGCAATCTAAAAACCCGGCAGTGCAAACCCCCAGTCCGGCCGGGCTGCCGGCGTCCGCTGCTACATTTTCAGCTGAAGCCTCATTTATGGTCTTGATGATTGTAGCGACAACAGCTTCCGGATCTGAAGGGCGGGGGGTTTCGCTTTTTCTTCTGAACAAAATATCTCCATTGCCGTCAATCAAAAGCATTAATATTTTTGTCCCGCCGATATCAACCGCCCAGTAAAGACCAGAGTTCATTTTTTCCCCCACTTTTAATTATTTCTGCACCGCCGAAAGGTGAAAACCGGTGCGTTTCATACCTGTTTGATTCATGATCAAGGTTTACTTGTCTTGATCTATTATAATATACCCAGCGTTTTTTTTCAGCTGCAGCGAAAAATCTTATAGCCATGCTGCTGTTATTCCCTGATTTGTCCAGACCCGAAAATGAAATATTTTAGCGTAGTCAGGGATTCCAGTCCCATCGGGCCCCTGACGTGCAGCTTTTGGGTGCTGATCCCCATTTCTGCTCCCAGCCCGAAAGCGGAACCATCTGTAAAACGAGTTGATGCATTGACATATACAGCAGCTGCATCTATCCGGGCCAGGAATTTTCGAGAGCGGCTATAACTGTCGGTAATAATGGCTTCCGAATGGCCCGTACCGAAAGAGTTAATATGTTCGACAGCTTGATCCAGATCCTCCACAACCTTAACAGCCAGGATCAGATCAAGGTATTCAGTGCTCCAGTCTTCCTCAGATGCCGCTTTAACCTCAGGGGAAAATGTTTTTGTCACCGGGCAGCCTCTTATTTCAACGCCCAATTTCATTAATTCCGGTAAAATCTTGGGCAAAAAACTGGAGGCGATATCTTTATGAACCAGTAATGTTTCAAGGGCATTGCATACTCCGGGCCGCTGCACTTTAGCATTGATAGTTATAGCTACTGCTTGATTCAAATCGGCCTTAGAATCAATATAAACATGGCAGTTGCCTGCACCGGTCTGGATAACCGGAACCGATGAGTTATTTATAACGGTGTTTATCAGGGAGGGTCCACCGCGGGGTATAAGCAAATCTAAATATTGATTGGCCTTCATTAAATCCATGGCGGCAGCACGGCCTGTATCTTCGATCAGGGCTGCGGAGCCCTCCGGAAGATCAAGTTTTAAAAGGCTTTCCCGAGCTAAATTTACCAGAGCCCGGTTTGAATTTAGAGCCTCGGAACTGCCGCGCAGGATTACAGCATTCCCTGTCTTCAGGGTTAGTCCGGCTGCATCGATGGTTACGTTGGGGCGGGCTTCATAGATGATGGCGACCACCCCGATTGGAACACGGACCTGTCCAATTTCCAAGCCGTTGGGGCGCTTCCACATCCTGGTGACTTCTCCTACCGGGTCCCTGAGGGCAGCGATATCTTTTAGGCCTGCGGCCATATCAACAATCCGTTCTTCGTTTAAAAGGAGCCGATCATAAAAGGCATCGGAGTAGTGTTCTTCTTTTTGCAGACGATCTAAATCTTTTTTATTGGCTTCGATAATATCTTTCTTGTTATTTTCAAGAGCTTGAGCAATTTTTTCAAGGGCCCTGTTCTTGACCGCAGTCGGACAACCGGACAGCTTTTTTGCTGCCTGGCGAGCCAACATACACTTATCCAGCACTTCTGGGTTCATAATTATATCAGCCCCCGTATTTATCTTAGGGTAACCCGCTTTAATAAATAACCAGGTTATCCCTGTGGATTACTTCTTCGGCAACCGGCCTCTCCATAATATTAGCAATATCCGGGCTGCTTCTTTTTTGGATCCAATTCAGCTCTTCAGAGGAAAAATTTGTTAATCCCCTGGCCATTTCATTGCCCGCCGGGTCTTTAACTGTAATCAGGTCACCTTCAACAAACGAGCCTTCCACACCGATAACCCCCACTGGCAGTAAACTTTTACCTTCAAAGCAAATGGCGTTGCAGGCCCCTTTGTCAATCGTCACACTGCCCTGCGGGACCTGTCCATAAGCAATCCACCTTTTACGCCTGCTGAGAAAATGTTCCTGGGGCTGAAAATAAGTGCCAATATGCTCTCCCTTAACCAGTCTGGTAACTACCCCGGGATCATAACCATTGGCAATGTACATCCCAACGCCGGAATTGGATGCTACTTCAGCAGCCTGAAGTTTGGTGACCATTCCTCCTGTTGCCAGATCGTCATGTGATTTTTCTGCTCCGGCTTTAATACTATCGTCTATTTTTTCCACGTACGGAATCAGCTCGGCATCCTGGTATTTCCTCGGGTTCTTATTGTACAACCCCTCGATATCGGTCAGAATAACCAGGAGGTGAGCATCGCTTAAACCGGCTACCAGTGCTGACAGGCGGTCATTATCGCCAAATTTCAGCTCTTCCACCGAAACTGAATCATTTTCGTTGATAATGGGCACAACACCGAGCTTGAGAAGGGTTAAAACCGTATTGCAGGCATTGATGTAACGCCGTCTGCTTACCAGGTCAGTGCGGGTTAAAAGGATCTGCCCTACGATCAGGCCGTATTCGGCAAACAGTTTTTCATAAATTTGGACCAGAAGGCCCTGGCCTACAGCAGCTATAGCCTGTTTTTCAGGAATGGAAATTGGATTCCTGGTAATGTTAAGTCTGCCCCGTCCGGCCCCAATAGAACCTGATGAAACCAGGATCACTTCGTGGCCCTGGTTTCGTAGATCGGCCAGGACCCTGGTAAGTTTCTCCATATAGCCCAGGTTCAATTTTCCGGTGCTGTGGGTCAGTAAGCGGGTTCCTACTTTAACTACGATGCGGCGGGAAACGGGAGAAGAAACACTATTTCTTTCAACCACGGCGTAATTTCTCCGCTTGATTTGTGGCCGCAATTACTGATTTAAGCAGGCAGCTTCGAAAACCGGATTCCTCCAACACATGCATAGCTGCCGTGGTCGTTCCTGCCGGTGAAGTTACAGAGTTTCTCAGCTCGGCCGGGGGCTGCTTGTTGTTTTCCTGGAGCATGCGGGCTGAGCCAATAACATTCTGAACCACCATCTCAGATGCCACATCGCGGCGGAACCCAACCGCTACCCCGGCATCAATCATTGTTTCAATGAACAGGAATACGTATGCCGGACCGGTCCCGCTCAAGCCGGTTGCCGCATCCATCAGGTATTCCGGAATGCGTATAGTTAAACCCATCGATTTGAGGAGTTTTTCAATATGCTCGCGTTCTTCCGGCGTTACATTGTCACCGGCGCTGATCGCGATTGACCCTTCGCCCAATAAGCAGGGGGTATTGGGCATCAGGCGAATTACCTTGCTGGACGGAGGTAAACAACTTTCTATAAAACTAATGGTTATACCGGCTGCAATAGAAGCAAAGATCTGGCCTTTATGCACCAAATCTTTTATTGAATAAAGAAGGCTTTCAATATCCTGTGGTTTCACGGCGATAAATACCTGCCGGCATTGCGTAATCAGCTCTTCCAGGTTATCTGCGCCGACAGCATTCAATTCAAGGGCCAGCTCCTCAACACGATCGCGGTTAAGGTCATAAAGGTATACTAAAGCCGGATCGATACCTACTCTTTTTACGATCCCTTTTGCCAGGGCCGAACCCATCGCTCCACAGCCAATTAAACCAATTTTTTCACTGTTCATTTTAATCTTTCCTCTCTTTTAAAACTTAACACTTATTCTAACCAAATGGCATAATTAATGCAATAGCTAGGGGATGAAGATATGTGGCTATATTCCGGGCCATACTTTTTGGATAGGGCTTAAAAGCAAAGGTGAATAAGCTTTTAGGATAAGAAGTAAGACAGCGCAGGTTGAAACTGTAATAAGGGCCATTCATAATAAACCAGGTCCCAACAGGCCTTCCAGCTCACCGTCGGATTTCTTCACTGACCCCTCTACAGCCGGGCTTCCGCCACCACCTCTGGATGGCTTTCCCCCCAACCTCCGGACAGCTACTTTTCTCCGTGCTGTGATTTCCGGTAAATCCCGGCTCTTAAGCCTTTCTTTTACCGGCTCCTGCAGCGATTCGGCCTTGTGGATAACCTTCCGTGAATTCGGGTTAACCCTTCCTTCACTTCCGGCCTTCCCTCTCGACCGAACCCGGTTCGCGTTCCAGTCTCTCGGAACCTGGTACTGGTATTATTGATCGGTACTGCTAATTTGTCAATAGCTTTTTAAAAATTTTTATTTGTTAATTTAATCACGCAAATACTTTTTTGATCGCTTCCAGGGCCCAGTCCAACTCCTTCTTAGTGGAAATTAATGGTGGAGTAAACCTGATTACGTTAACATGGGTTTCCTTGGAAAGGATCCCTAACTCCATCAGTTTTTTACAGTACGACCGCGCTTTGACTTTGAGCTCCATCCCTACCAAAAGCCCTCTACCTCTAACTTCAACCAGGTGCGGGCTGTTTATTTTTCTTAGCTCTTCCACGAAGTACTTTCCATTCTCCTCAGATTTGCGAACCAGTTGTTCTTCTTCCAGAACATCTAAAGCGGTCATGGCCACGGCGGCGCCCAGCGGATTGCCTCCGAAAGTGGACCCGTGTGAACCGGGATCGAAAACATCCATGATATAGTTGTCAGCGGTGACGGCTGAAACCGGCAACACTCCACCTCCTAAGGCTTTGCCCAGGATATACACATCGGGTGTAACATCCTCCCAGTCACAGGCAAAAAGCCTGCCGGTGCGGCCCAGGCCGGTTTGAATCTCATCGGCCATAAACAAAACATTGTTTTCCCGGCACAGCCGGTAGGCCTCCCGAAGGTAGCCTTCCGGAGGGATGATAATCCCCCCCTCGCCTTGAATCGGTTCGATGAGCAGGCCGGCCGTATTAGGGGTTATTGCTTTTTTCAGGGCCTCGATATCGCCATATTCAATTAATTTAAATCCTGGGGTAAAGGGCCCGAAATCGCTGCGGCAGGTTTCATCTGTGCTGAAAGAAATGATGGTTGTAGTCCGGCCGTGAAAGTTATTGGTACAGGTTATGATTTCTGCTTTATTTTCTGGAATATTTTTCTTGCGATAGGCCCACCTGCGGACGGCCTTGATCGCAGTTTCCACCGCTTCAGCTCCTGTATTCATGGGCAAGACTTTTTCTTTACCCGTTAGCAGCGCTAATTTTTTACAAAAAGGGCCCAGCTTATCGTTATTAAAAGCCCTGGAAGTGACCGTAATCAGGTCCGCCTGTTCTTTTAATGTTTTGATAATTTTAGGATGCCGATGGCCAAAATTCATAGCCGAATAGGCGCTGAGCATATCCATGTAGCGGTTGCCCTCCGGATCTTCAACCCATACTCCTTCCGCCCGTGATAAGACAACCGGCAGCGGCAGATAATTACGGGCCCCATACTGTTCAGTGATACTTAGTATTTCCTTTGTACTGGTAATTGAAATCACCCCGTTTATATAAGTTGTATTGGTTATAAGTTTAGACTTCTGGATAAAAGCTGCCAGGCACTATCGGGGTCGCTCATGCTGAGAACCCCTACTGCAGCCATTATATAGTAATTGTCTATTAAATGCATCACATCACCGCGGGGCAGCAACTCAAGGCCGGTTTTACCTTTCAGGGCCTTCGCCATTTTTTCTTTCCCTCCCGGCAATTGGGACAGGGCGCCCCCGGTTCCGATTGCCGTTTTTATGCAGGTGAGATCTTTACCTTCAACCATTGTCTGACGGCCTGTAGGACCATATATATAGCGCCAGGATCCAGCATGCCTGATCAGGGCTGTTTTTAAAGCCTGTTCGGTCAGAATCCCGATCAGTTCGATCTGCCGGCTGCTGCCGGGGATCGGTTCAATACCGGCCTGAAGATTGCTCTCAAATCCTGGGTTGTTGCTATTTTCCATGCACAGTTCAATCAAACGGGGAGCATTCCGATATACCCCCAGATCTCCTTCGACAGTTCTTTTAGCTTTAGGTTCGGGGTGAAGCAGCAGGTGTTGAATATCATCGGAACCATCTGTTACAGAATGCACATCTGTCGTAGCCCCTCCAACATCAAAAACCAGCAAATCCCCCCTATGCTTATAAAACAGAAGAGAGGCTTCCATGACTGCCCCCGGGGTGGGGATTATTTCTTCTTCCACCATAGAGCGTATTTTTTCCATTCCCTTGGCTTCAACAATATGCCTGTTAAAAACACGATGTATCTCTCTTCGCACCGGCTCTACGTTTAATTGATCTATTTTAGGATATACGTTTTCGCTATTGATCAGGGAAAGCTCTTTATCTCTGAATATGCTATGGGCCTTTTTAAACGCAGCCTGGTTGCCGCAGTAAATGACCGGAAGGGTTTTTCCCTGCTCTCTTAACCAGCTGCTGAGTAGAGATGCATTTTTTAAGATGGTCTCTTTTTCTCCGTGATCTACTCCTCCGGCCAGGAGGATGATACTGGGATTAACTGCAGTCAGGCCCTCCAGATTCTCTTCAGTGAGCTCGCCGGCTGTAACCATGCTAACAACTGCGCCCGCTCCCAGGGCTGCTTCTTTGGCGGCCTTCGCGGTCATATCGTAAACCAGGCCATGGACGGACATTCTTAAACCGCCCGCTGCCGAACTGGAGGCTAAAAAACGATCCCAGGCTATTTTTTCACCTAGCTTTTCTTCCAGGTTGACCAGGGCCTTGGAAAGCCCAATAGTAACATCTTCAGACTCTACTGAAGTTTGAGCCTGCCCCTGGCCCAGGAAGGCGGGCCGCCCGATACCCAGGCCATCAAAGGCACTAATCATAGTAATGGTGCTTCCGATATCTGCAACTAGTAGATCAATTTTCACGATTCTTTTCCACCGAATCCTTTTTTTTGATCAGGAAACTGGCAACATCAATCCCCTTGGTTCCTCGACCAAAACCCCGATCGAGACCTTCTTCCTGGGCGATTTCATTGGTTACCTGGGTTCCTCCGGCAACTAAGATTAACTCGTCGCGCAGCCCTTTTTCCCGGCAAACCTGGTTTAGTTTGCGCATACTCTGACGGTGAGCATCATTGTGGGTGATAATAGTGCTGATCAAAATAGCGTCGGCATCAAGTTCGACTGCAGCATCAGCCATCTTTTCGATCGGCACCGATGTTCCCAGGTAGTGGCAGTCTATGCCAAATCCCTCCAGCCCACCGTGCTTAATGTCAAGAATCTCTCTCATGCCAACTGAATGTTCGTCTTCGCCGACGGTGCCGGCCACTATAGTGAGAGGCCTGTTCTGGACCGCCAGGCGGATTTCCTCTTCTGAAAGGACAGCTTCTTTATGAGGTATGGTTATATTCTTCGGGTCAAGGCTGAAACCGACCCTGCCTTTGATTTCTACCAGGGTGCCTTCCGCGGGGTGCATTTTTTGCAGGTTAATCACTTCGACATCTTCCAGGTTCATACGCCCGGCAATATCCATGGCGCCATATTCTGCCATGTCTTCAGATACTGGCAGTAACATGGTCATGGTTACAATTCCGTCGCCGGCCCACTCTGCTTCAGGCTTAAAGGTATTCTCCCGGTATTGCCTGCTTTTCTCAAGTCTTTTTTCAACATTGTCTTCAGGGTCTAATTCGTCAATGTATATAATTTTTTCGGGTCGGCAGAGGGAGCAACCATCGATGGGGGCGCATGGTGAAGAATGATCCCCAAAATCAATTGGCGGGTTGTTGTATCCAAAGTGGTGGCAGACGGGGGCATAATAATCCTCTTCGCGGGGCACTATAGAATCGGATGCCACCCCGCCCGCGGGATCACGTTTAATGCCGTCCCCGTTTCGTTCCGGGTAAAAGCCGGAATCGACAAAAAAGCCCTGGTCAACAGCGGCAAAATAACCTCCAACTTCCAGGATTTCCTCCAGGAAGAGCACGGCCCGTTCTTTTAATTCCCGGGATTTATGGCCCAGTTCTCCTTCCAGGTTTAATTTAACCATGTCCGTAATCCCATCCAGGCCGATCAGGGCCTGCCTGGCCGTATTGACGGCATGAACAGAATTGTAATGCCAGGGCACGTTACGTCCTTCATCGGGAGTAATTGTGCTCTGGATATCGGCGCTGGTCAGTCTCGATAAGAGCAGGTTGAGGGGGTGGGTAACGGTTACTTCCCTGGTGCATGATTCCATATACTTGGTGTTCATCTGGGCCCGCATTTTAAAATCTTTAAAAAGCTGGCGCAGGGCCACCGCGTAAGGCAGGTCTATGCGCAGGGCCGGGGCCGGCGGTGCGGTTGGCGGAACCGTAGAAAGAGCGATGTTTTCCCGGGGCATGCCGACAAGTTCCGAATAGCGGCAGTTTATGGCATGCTGCACTAATAGTTCCGGCATCACCTTCCAGGCTTCCCTGGCCGTAGCATTGGCGTTATGGGCCCCGTCTATCTGCAGGATATTGGCAGAAAGCATTAATTTTTTGGCTACAGCCGCATCGACAAAAGAGCGGTACATGTTTACATTCCGGTAAAGGACATTGTACTGAGGGTCCTGGTGGGCGCCATTAACCCCTTCTTCAGCAAAAAGAACGGCTATTTCCGGGCCGGCCACCCCGCTTATGTAGGAATGAAAGTTAAGCTGTCTACCTACTTCATCTTCAATCAGGTCCAGGGCTTTGCGGGTGGCCCGGATCTGCTTTCTTGAAATGGGCACCCCGCCTACTCCTTCAGGAGTGCCTTCGATTAAACCGTCGAAGTGGCTTTGCCCCGCGGTCCGAATAACCATGAGATGGTCGGCCCCGTGCCAGGCCACCATCCTCATCCGGCGGAGATCATCTTCAAAACGCCCGGAAGCAATTTCCGAGGTGACCACACAACCAGGGTGCGGATCTATGCCGCCAAATGATTTGGCCGCAGGCAGGGGAATACTTTTTTTGAGGGGTTCAGCAGCCTGCCGGTATTCAAAGGGCCCAATTTTAGCATCATCATCCTTTATCGAGCGGCGCCAGGTCCAGCCTTTGCGTCTTGGTCTGTACCGGTCCAGGTCTTTTAAAATCTCTTCAGGGGAAAGTTTTTGTTCCGGTGTTAGTTTCAAGATGGCCCCTCCTTTTCAAACAAGGCTGCAGCCTGATCCCATTCCCGGCCCTCGGCCAAAATTAAGCCGGCTTCCCGGTATGGCAGGTTGCGTTTTTGGGCAAAGCGCAGCACTACGTGCCCTGCTCCTTTGCCCAGCAGGCCATATTTACCGCAATTCAGGACGATTTGCTTGGCCTCCAGGCTGGAAAAGCCCATCCTCAGCAGGACGGAACGTTCAATAGATGGTGAAGTATGGCCCCGGGCCAGCTCGAAAAGGGGGTTAACCACTTGGTCGGTTAGTCCCCAAAATTTATGATCCAGCTGCTCATCGGTTAAATTTTTCACCGTGGAACGGCGCTGCCTGTAATCATCCTCGCGCTTCATATTATCCTCCTGCCTTCCCGTAATGTTTTTCAACCCATCCGGTTGAAGTCTTCAGTTCGGCGGCCAGATAATCCAGTTCTACCGGACTCAAGGCTCCACCGCCCTTTTCCTGGGCCACCTTCTTTAGGTACGATTTTTTTAAGTTGTCCAGGTCTACCCTTTTAACCGCTATCTGGGCCGGGGATTCAGGGATGATAATATTCTGACCGGGGATGCTCTCTTCAGGCTTGCCCCTTTTTACCGCTATGCCCAGTTTGCGGGCAAAAGTAAGCTGGGGGCTGGGGTGCTTTCCGGCTCCCGTGTATTCTGTTTCCTGTACAACAATGACATCGTCGCGGTCCATTTCCATGGCTAAGGCAAAAGCTCCGGCCAGGGAAGTATTGCCTGCCGGGCCTCTTTCAAGCCCTTCCAACTGGGCCAGGAGTTCGGTCATGTAAAAAACTTCACCCTGGGTCACCGTATAATAGCGATCCAGGTACCTCAAGGAACGGGCCGCATTTCGCGGCACATCAGCCCGGTCCGGCCAAGTGGCAAAGGGAACCCCAAAACCGGTGTGGCCGGTAGTAAATGATTTCCGGTTGAAATCGTGATCGCTGGCCATGTGCAGGCCGCTTAAGTCGACACTGATGCCGATCACATCTGTATCTTTACAACCCGCTTTTTGAAGGCCTCTGGCTGTGCCGGTCACATTTCCGCCCCCGGCATGGGTGATAAGGACAGCGGCAGGATCTTTGCCCACCGTCCGGCGAACCTGTTCGGCCAGTTCATAGCCGAGAGTTTCAATGCCGGCAATACCGAAAGGGGTATATAATGAGGCATTGAAATACTGCGTCTCTTCCAGCAAAATCAGGAACTTGTAAAACAGCTCCGGCCCCACGGAAAGCTGGACCACTTCAGCGCCGTAGGCTTCGCAGGCCCGGCCTTTTTCCATAATTTCCGGTTGGCTTAAATCCTGGCTGTCGAAAAGTTCCTGGACCACGATGCAGTTCAAACCGCGCATGGCGGACTGGGAGGCCACTGCGGCGCCGTAATTGCCGCTGGTGGCCGATATTACGCCCCTGTAGCCTTGCTTTTGGGCCTGGTAACATGATAGCGAAGCCCGCCGCGCCTTGAAACTGCCGCTGGGATTGCAGGCTTCATCCTTGATAAAAATGCGCGCTCCTTTTCCCGGTTCCGCATGGAGGCGTACCAGCTTGGTCAGGTTATGCATTTCAAAGAGCGGGGTTTTGCCCACATTGGTTTCCTCCTGGATTTTACGCACTTCTTCCAGTGAATAACCGGCCTTGTTCATCATTGCATCGTAATCAAAGGCAATCCCCTCCAGCTCGAACTGATCATAGTCGATACCTACAGCCTGCTTCATAATCCGGTTTTTCCTGGACATTACTCCCTGGTAGCTAAAATCAGGGTTGTTATTCACTGCTTGTCGGCCTCCCCACTTAACAGGCTTCTTGTTTCAAAGCCTATATTTAATAGTTCCGGCTGGGGCCGGCCATAATCGATCTCGTAGGCCGGATTGATCCCGATCAGCTTCCCCTCCACTTTTCTGCCTGTTGCAGTCCGGATTGCTACCTGATCGCCAACCGCGGCCGCTTGATCGATCAGGAAACCCTTAACCTTCATAGTCAGGGGGACTTTGGCAGTTTCCGGGGGCAGGCCGGGGGCTCTTTCCTCCGGTTTGAGAACCACTTTGAAGACCTGGACCCAGTCACCTGTCTGCGCTTTTTCCATAGTTGATTCTCCTTTCAGGGCAGATTGCTCTTAACCGCCCGCTTTTTGAATTACAGTTAAATTAAAACCTTTTTAATTCGGCTATACCCTGCTCCAGCAGGAAGGGAAAGGCAGGTCCAGCAGTGTTTTCAAGCCCGGACCGGCAGCAGTCACCACCGGGATCATATTAACCGCCATGGCCATCGTTCCCAGGCCGCCCGGGATTTCAGGCTTTATGGACAGGTTTATCGGCGGGGTGCCCTCAATTCTGATATAATCACCGGTTTCCACGTTTTCTGCTTCAGGGCATACCTGCTGGGGGTGTTTAAGGGTGATTACTGCTTCGCCGTTTATATAACCGTAGGCGCGGTGATTGCAGCCGGCAACCATGCCCGGCTCTACTTTGACATATGGAGTCTCCCGGTAAGTAGATGAGATAATCGGCTCTTTTTCTTCGGTAATTTGATCAAGATCCCAGTTTAAAGCCCTGGCAATCAGGCAGATCGATTGTTTGAAACCTATATGCCCGACAATAGTGTTATTCTCAATCCCCTTTTTAAATTGCTCCGGACTAATCCCTACACCCTGGGTAGCCATTACAGTGCTTCCGAATGGAGATAGATCGTTAATTCTTTCGGCCTCGATCTTGGTGACCTGACAGCAGGCACCGGTAAGGCAGATGGCCAGGGCATCCAGGACAAAACCGGGATTAATGCCCGTTCCAATAACTGTAACACCAAATTTTTTAGCTTCTTCGTTTAGCTCGTCAGCCAGCATCTGATCGGCCGCCCAGGGCTCGGCCATCTCCTCAGCTATGGTAATGACGTTACATCCCGCCCGGACCGCCTGCATTAATTCGTGATGTATTTCTTTGAAGAATGAGCCGGTGGAATGGAGAACCAGCCCTGCATCGGCATTTTCAAGCACTGCCTGCGCATCTCCGGAAATAATAGTTCCGGTTGGTTCCATGCCCAGGATAGTGCCCAAATCTTTGCCCAGCTTAAAGGGATTTTGGCCGATTGCCCCTTTTACAACGGGGCCACTGCGCTCCAGGAGAACTTTGTAAATACCTGAACCCATAGCTCCCAGTCCCCATAGTATAATATTAGTAGTATGCAAATGAATCCCTCCTTAAAGTTATTTCTATTAATAGCCCCTTAATAAGCTAATAAGTTGTTCCGATAAATATTTCTATCGAACAGACTACCGGTTTCAACTATAATTGCCTTGAGCAAAAAAAAAAGCCGGTTTCGACTTTTAAAAGTAGATCTAAAAGGTTCAGGTAAAATTTTCCAGTCATGGCCGGTCATAGGCCTTCTCCTTTTAAATGATCAATCTAGCGAGATGCCGCTTTTAAAGCGGCATCTCGTCAAGCTCGATGGCAGGGGAGACAGGACTTGAACCCGCAGCCTGCGGTTTTGGAGACCGCTGCTCTGCCAGTTGAGCTACTCCCCTTCACAGCTCATATTTTAGCTTATTTAGATCTTAATGTCAACGCGCCGCCGCATTTTAAAGCAGTTGTATTTTAGCCCATTTCATGGGCCGTCCGGGCAATGATCTCATTTTGAAGCTGTTCGCTTAAGTTATTGAAATAGTCGCTGTATCCGGCCACCCTTACGATCAGGCTGCGGTATTGTTCCGGATTATTTTGAGCCTCGCGCAGGGTCTCGGCATCGATTACATTAAACTGGATATGGTGGCCGTCCAGTATGAAATATGACCGGATCAGCTGGGCCAGGCTATCCAACCCCTTGTTTCCCTCCAGGATCCGGGGGGTAAATTTCATGTTCAGCAGGGTGCCGCCGGTAAGCAGGTGATCCATCTTCGAGGCTGATTTAATTACCGCTGTGGGCCCGTTTAAATCAACGCCCTGGACCGGTGAAATACCTTCCGATAAGGGCATTCCGGCCAGGCGCCCATCAGGTGTCGCTCCAATGACCGACCCAAAATAGACGTGGCAGGTGGTGGGCAGCATATTGATGCGATATGTTCCCCCGCGGGCCGTCCTGCGCCCGTCCACGGTGCGGTAAAAACGTTTAAAAACATCCTGCATGACAGAGTCGGCATAGTCATTATCGTTTCCATAATGCGGGGTTTTATGGATCAAAAATTGCCGGGCCTGTTCCTGCCCCTGGTAGTTGTCTTTTAAGGTATCGAGCAGTTCATCCCAGGTAAAATTCTTTTCATCATAGATATGCTTTTTAAGCGCTGAAAGGCTGTCGGTAATGGTACCGATGCCCACACCCTGTATATAATTGGTGTTATAGCGGGCCCCGCCGGCATTATAGTCCTTGCCCTTATCGATGCAATCATCAATAATCAGGGATAAAAATGGGGCCGGCATTTGTTCAGCATATAATTTTTCAATGACCTGGTTGCCGGCGATTTTGATGTCAATAAAATGGCGGAGCTGTTTTTCAAAGGCTTCGAGCAGCTGCTCGAAATTTTCAAGCCGCTCCGGGCTGCCGGTATCCAGGCCCAGTTGTTTGCCGTCCGCCGGATTTTTACCGCCGTTAAGGGTTATTTCGAGAACCTTTACCAGGTTGAAATACCCGGTCAGGATATAACTCTCTTTGCCAAAAGCGCCGGTTTCCACGCAGCCGCTGGTTCCTCCGCAACGGGCGTCAACCAGGGATTTGCCCTGGCCCAGCAGTTCGCCGATGACTGCTTCAACATTAAAAACTGAAGGTTGGCCCCACCCTTTCCTGATAACCTCTCCTGCTTTTTTAAGGAAAAGGTCGGGACTTTTTTTACTGACCTGGACGTTGGTGCTCGGCTGCAGCAGCCTCATCTCATCGATTACTTCCAGCAGCAAATAGGTAACATCATTTACACCGTCACTGCCATCTGGTTTAACTCCACCCAGGTTGATGTTGGCAAAATCGGTATATGTACCGCTCTCCTTTAAAGTAATTCCCACCTTGGGTGGAGCAGGCTGGTTGTTAAATTTGATCCAGAAGCATTCCAGCAACTCTTTCGCTCCAGCCCTGGTCAGCGTTCCTTCTTCCAGGCCCCTGTAGTAGAAGGGGGCCAGATGTTGATCAAGTCTTCCCGGGCAGAAGGCGTCCCAGGTATTAAGTTCGGTCACCACTCCCAGGTGCACGAACCAGTAATACTGGAGTGCTTCCCAGAGATTACGGGGCGGCAGGGCCGGCACACGCTGACAGACAGAAGCAATTTGCTGCAGCTCTTCCTTGCGCCGGGGGTTGGTTTCTTCTTCCGCCATCTCCCGGGCTTTTTGGGCATGCCTGCCGGCAAAAGTGATCAGGGCATCGGCACAGAGAGACATGGCTTCCAGCTGCTCGTTCTTGGAAACAGCTTCAGGGTCATTGGCAAAATCAAGAGAGCCCAGGGCAGCGGCAATTTCTTCTTTTAGATCGAGCATCCCTTTCCGGTAAATCTTATCTCCGGCCACGGTATGACCGGGTGCGCGCTGTTCCATAAATTCGGTAAATAGTCCGGCTTTGTAACAGTCAAGCCATTCAGGGCTCATCCTGTTAAATATTTTATCCCGCATGGAACGGCCCTGCCAGTAAGGAATCAGAGTTTCTTCCTGAATCCGCTTCACCTCTTCACTTACCTTAAAAGAAATGGTTTTACGGTTGTTGATCACTTCCAGATCCTCGACGGTATGGCAGCACAATTCGGGGTAAGTGGGCGTGGCCTGGGGTCCGGTTCCGCGTTCTCCGACTATCAGCTCCTCTTCATTGATGCAGATGGTCTTGTTCTCCAGCAGGTGCTGAAATGTAAGCGCCCTGAGTATTGGTGCGGATACTTTACCGGCATAATGCTGATAAGCCTCAGTGACCAGCAAAGCTCTTTCAGCGGTGATTGACGGGTTTGTATCTTCGCTTTGCTGCCTTAATTTTTTTATCCTTTCATTCATCCCTCTTCTGTTGTTATTCATATCAATCATCCTCACTGCTTATTCTTATTCCCCGGTTCTCAAAGCGGGCTTTGATCCTGTCCATTTGTTCTGCCGTGGGAACCTTTATTGTTCCGGGCCGGTATTCAAGATCAAGCCTGGCATACTTGGCAGTGCCGTAATTGTGATAAGGTATTAGTTCCAACTCATTAAGGCCGCATTCAATAAGCAAATCGGCTATGGAATTAATATTTGCGATGGAATCGGTGATTAAAGGAACTACCGGCATCCGAATTTGAATCAAAGCCCCTTTTTCCACCAGCTTTTTTAAGTTCTCCACACTCAAACGGCTTGATAAGCCGGTATATTCCTCACTTTCGAGGTCGTCAATCAATTTAAGATCATACAGAAACAGGTCGGTGTAAACAGAAATTTTTTCCAGGATCGGCCAGGGCGCACAACCGGAAGTATCCACAACTGTATGGATTCCTTCCTTGCAAAAGGCCTGAAGAGACTCTTCAAGAAAATCGGGCTGCATCAGGGGTTCTCCACCGGAAAAAGTTACCCCGCCCCCTGAACTGTCAAAAATAAAACGATCCTTGAGCGCTTCCCTTACCAGTTCTGATACCGTATATTCTCTACCCACCGCTTCCAGGGCTTCTGCAGGACAAACCACAGTGCATTTCAGGCAGCGGGTGCAGAGGTCACGGTCTATAACCGGCCCGACTTTACCGCTTCTGACCGCCCCTTCCGGGCAGGCTTCCTGGCAGGAACCGCAGCCCAGGCAGCGGTCGGGTTGCCTCATGAGATCAGGTTCCCGGTTGATGCTCTCCGGATTCTGGCACCACCAGCAGCTCAAGGGGCAGCCTTTTAAAAAGATCGTCGTTCTTATTCCCGGTCCGTCATGCAGTGAATATCGTTGAATATTGAAAATGAGGCCTTTGGTCATTTATCATCCCTGTTTTTTTTGCCCTTATGCCCTGCAAATATTAACTTATTATCCCATCTTTGTGCTTGTATTATATCATAATAGGCCTCTGCTTTATTAAGCCTGTGCCAACCGTTTCAACTATGACGAAATATTTAAAGCTGAAGCAGACTTAAACTGATTTCGTATTTTAGGGGTGCTTGTTCAGGCGCTTATAAATTTCTTTGGCCGTTGTGGTTAAAGATAATCCGCCCCGGCCGGTGCAGCGCAGTTCAGGGGGGAGCATTTTGCCGCAGCTGTCCATGGCCTTTATTGTTTCATCCAGGGGGATGACCCTGTCAAAACCGGCCAGGGCCATGTTGGCGCAGCCGACCGCATTAAGACCGGCCATGATATTTTTCCCCAGGCAGGGCACCTCGACTCTTTCCGCTACCGGGTCGCAAACCATACCCATGATATTCTGCAGGGCCATGGCCGCCGCATCAAGGCTTTCCCTTACCGAACCACCCATCATCTGAACCAGGCCCGCTGCCGCCATTCCGGAAGCTGAACCGCATTCGGCCTGGCAGCCGTTTTCTTCGGCAGCAAAAGTGCTGTTTCTCGCGATCAGGATTCCGATCAAACCGGCAGCAAGCACTGCTTTAATTAAATGATCCTGGTCCATCTTCATATCTGCGGCCAAAGCAGTGAGCGTGCCCGGCAAAGTGCCGCATGAGCCTGCCGTTGGCGCTGCTACAATAACTCCGAAGGCGCTCTTTGATTCCATTACTGCGCTGATATTGGCAATAATATCGGCAGTTAACCGCCCCCCGATCAATTTGCTCCTCTGTGCTTGAATCTTATAAGCCTGGGGGCCCAGGATGCGATTGCTGTAATCAGTCCCGGCAAGCCCTTTCCGGATCGATTCATCCATAATCCGGACCAGGTCGCGGGCCATATTATAGGTTTCAGCTGCCGGTATTCTCCCGCGGGCGCTTTCATAACGAAGGGCCAGTTCCCAGCTTTGCAGATTTTCCTTTTCGGCAAGGCTAATTATTTCCTCGACCCTTTCAAAAGGAACCCGGCAGTTTTTGCTGGAAAGAATTGGTAAAACCGGCTCTATTGTGATTATTGAGCGCAGTTTGGGGTGCTCAGCTAAGCCTTTCAACTGTTCCTCGACCTTGAAACCGGTTTTAAGGTTAATCAGCCCTTTATTTTTTGTCGTCGCTGTAGCCAGGTAATCATAACCGGGAATTAATTTTGTAATTTTTTGCCCTAATTCCTCTAAAGCGGCAGAATCGTCTTCATGGAAAAAAAACAGGGTTTCGTGGAAATCACCACAAATTGAAACAGCTAAATTATTGATTCGCTGGATTTCAATCATGCCTCCGCCGGTTGACAGGCAAATAAACTCCATTTCTTCCCCTTTGCCGGCAGCAGCGTTGATCCGGTACGTATTGGGATGGTTGTTCGGAAAAGATGTAATATTGAAAGAAATGTCCAGGTTGTTGTTCCGGGCAATCTCCAGGGCCTTAATCAACTCCGGATTGCTTAAATCCATACCCAGGAGACCTCCGGCCAGGCCGATATCAGCGCCCTGCTCATGGTAAGTAGAAGCCAGCGATCCTCCCGGGTCAAAATCAACCCGGCAGTAGCGGCAGGGCCCGGACAGGCACTGCCTGATCAAAGCTCCGATTCGAACCGAAGCGGCGGTATGTGAACTCGAGGAACCACGCATTACAGGCCCGATGACGTCATTGAAAATACTTGGCGGTTGCTTATCCATCTTAACTTCACCCGGATTTTATAATATTTTAATCGCTGCCTTCGCCCTTAATCACGGCCAGTGGCAACAACCTGGCCACCTTACTGCTTAAACCTATTTCCACGAAAGTGTCGATAACCATTTCAATATCTTTATAGGCCTGGGGAGCTTCATCCAGGTAGGCTTTATAACTTCGCCCGGAAACCAGGACTTCAGAAAGCCTTCCTTTCAATTCTTCGACCGATATCTGTTTTTTTGCCGCTCTCCTGGAAAGGACCCTGCCGGCGCCGTGGTTAACTGAATTATAGATCATGTTAATCCCCGGTTCGGCCCGGATTACGTATGAAGCGGTGCCCATGCTGCCGGGGATCAGTACGGGATGACCGGTGGACAGGTACAGCCGGGGGTTGTCGGGATGTCCGGGCGGAAGGGCCCTGGTAGCTCCTTTGCGGTGAATGAGCATCTCTTTGCCGTTAATTGCTTCAAAGCGGGCTGTATTGTGGGCGACATCATAGACCAGGCCCAGGTCAAACTGGCTATCAGGCCCACCAATGACACTGCTGAAGGCTTTTCGCACATCATCTGTAATCCACTGCCGGTTACAAAAAGCAAAGTTTATGGCGCAGGCCATCGCAGCCAAATATCTACGCCCTGTATCTGAATTGATAGGAACCGAAGCAAGGCCGGCAGAAGGTAGATCTATATTATGCGTGGCGGCCTCTTTTTTCATTTGTGAGGTGTAATCCGTGCAGATCTGGTGCCCAAAACCGCGGCTGCCGGTATGGATCAAAATGGTCAGCAGGCCCTCGCGAAGGCCGCAAATGTCGGCCGCGGGGCGATCAAAGACGGTTTCCACATAACCAAGCTCAATAAAATGATTGCCTCCCCCGATAGTCGAAAGCTGAAGACCGCGCTTTCGGGCCTCTTTGCTAACAGCAGCCAGGTCGGCGCCGGAAATACGTCCGCCGTCTTCAATAGCGCTCAGATCATCAGGCCTGCCATAACCCTGATTTATTAGAAATGGGACGCCCTCATGAATAAGCTCTTCAAAATTTTTGCTGATAAAAGCTTCGTGTTTGCTTTTTTTCCCAACTCCGCTGGGAACTCTTTTCTCGATGGCTTTGATTAATGCTCTTAAGGTGCTTTTATCGAGGTTTTCCGGATCGATATTGGTGCGCAGCAGCCTGACCCCGCAGTTAATATCCATTCCAACCGCCCCGGCCGAGACCAATCCCCGCTCGGGATCCATGGCCATCACGCCGCCAATAGGAAGGCCAAAACCGCTATGGATATCGGGCATTCCAATAACCGGATCGAGAACCCCTTCCAATGAAGCGGCATCCATTAACTGCTGCAGGGATTGATCTTCAGCAAAGGAGTGGTAAAGCGGGCGATTCAGATAAACTAAAACATCGGCCTTCATTTTACCCCGGCGCGGAATTCGGTAACAGTTTTTACCAGCCGGTTCCATGATAGACAATGGACCACTCCTTTCTTTAATTGAGCCTGAAAAAGCCGGAGTCTAAATTTTGAGCGGCATTTTTTTTAGTATTTCCTTTAGTTCAGGTAAAATCTTTTCATTGGTGAGCGGAAAATGGATCGGAGTAACTGATATATAACCGTCCCTGACTGCTTTTGTATCAGCATTTTCATTTTCATAGTCATCGTCAATCAATTCTCCGGCCAGCCAGTAATATACTCTCCCCCTGGGATCAATTCTTTTTTCAAAAGCGTTACGGTAACGCCTGTTGCCAAGGATTGTGGCGCGGACTCCCCTGATATTTTCAATATCAGTAGGGATGTTAATATTGAACAGGCTTGAGGGGGGCAGGTTTGCCTCTAAAAGAAGCGGGAACAGGTGGCAGATGAATTGACCGGCAAAATCGAAACTTTTTTCTTCCCCGTTGCCTGTTAGAGATACGGCAATTGAAGGGATGCCCATGATCAGCCCTTCCATGGCAGCCGATACAGTCCCGGAGTAGAGCACGTCCGTCCCCAGGTTGCTGCCCCGGTTTATGCCGGAAATGACCAGGTCCGGTTTTTCCTCCAGGATTGCCTCAACCGCCAATTTTACGCAGTCCGATGGAGTGCCGTTAACGCACCATCCGGTAAGTTCAGGATTATGAAGGTAGCTGACCTGGTCTACCAGGAGAGGACGATGCATGGTGATGGCATGGCCGGTAGCGCTGCGCTCCCGATCGGGGGCCACTATGGAAAGCTTGTAGCCGCGGTCTTTTTCATACAGGCACTGGCTGAGGCGTTGAATACCCTCGGCATAAATACCGTCATCATTGGTAATTAAAATATGGGTCTTTTTCATGGCTTTATCAATCAGTGGTTGCCCCTTTCTCTAAAACGATAGCCCGGCCCGTTTCCCGGCCGGTAATTTTAAGGTATAGTCTATAAATCTTTCTAACTCTATTTTATACCTTTGTGAAGAGTTTATAAAGTTTTTCCCGGTTGGGGCTATATACAACGCCTTTTTCGGTAATAATAGCTTTAATCAAACCGGCCGGGGTTACATCAAAAGCGGGATTGTAAACATTAATGCCTTCAGGCGCAAGATGATGGTTCTTAAGATGAGTTACTTCTTCCCATTTTCGCTCTTCAATTATAATGTCATGTCCGGAAAGCAGGGCAGGATCAATAGTGGAAAGCGGGGCGGCTACATAAAAAGGAATGTTATGATAAGCGGCCATAACGGCCAGGGAATAGGTGCCGATTTTATTGGCGGTATCGCCATTACCGGCAATACGGTCGGCACCCACTATAATTAAGTCAATTCTTCCCTGCTTCATCAGGTAACCGGCACAATTATCGGTAATGAGAGTTGCCGGGATCTGTTCATGGATCATTTCAAAAGCTGTCAGTCGGGCCCCCTGGAGCAGGGGTCTGGTTTCATCAACAAAAACATGAACCTCTTTGCCTTCCGCAGCCGCGGCCCTGACAATCCCCAGGGCAGTGCCGTAGCCGCCGGTAGCCAACGCCCCGGCATTGCAGTGGGTTAAGACTGAGGCCCGGCCGGGAACCAGTACTGAGCCGTTTATACCAATTTTCCGGTTATTTTCAAGATCTTCTTTTAATATTTTTTCGGCTTCACTGACCAGTCCGTCGGCAATCTGCTGCGGCGATAACTCATCATTTATGGAGAGCCAGCGGTTAATCCTTTTCAAGGCCCAGAAAAGGTTAACAGCGGTAGGCCGTGATTGCAGAAGTTTTTCCGAAGCTTCCTCCAGGTAAGAACGCATTAGGATTGATTCATCCCTTTTTGCCAAAGCTTCCCGGGCGGCTACCGCCATCCCAAAAGCGGCGGCGATTCCGATTGCCGGAGCGCCCCGCACCGCCATATCACAAATCGCATCGACGACCTCGCGGTAACTGCTGCAGGTCAGGTATTCTATGTGGTGGGGTAAAAGTCTTTGATCGAGAATATAGAGACGGTTGTTTTTCCAGTAAAGGGTCGGTAGCTCATCAGGTTCTTTCATTTCTAACTGGTTTGCTCCTTGGGATATTTATTTCCGGCTTCTCTGCAGCGGCAGGAAGTTCCGGTTTTTAATCTGGCTATCGAGGCGGCAATCAACCGTTCCAGTTCCGGTTTATCTTTATCCATGGCAGCAAGAACTTCATCCTGGGTTAGCGGTTCGGAGCTCACTCCGGCAGCGTAATTGGTCGGCAAAGCAATGGTAGCATAACATAGGCCCGCTTCCCTGGCCAGGGTTGCTTCCGGAATATTGGTCATACCAACAACATCTACACCCCAGCTTTTGAACATCTTAATTTCTGCCGGAGTCTCAAAGCGGGGCCCTTCGGTACAGATGTAACACCCTCCATCAATCATGGTTTGGCCTAAATCCCGGCCCGCCCTCAAAATAACAGACCTGATTTCAGGGCAATATGGTTCCGAAAAATCAGTATGAACCACGAAACCTTCTTCACCTTCATAAAATGTAAGAGGGCGCTGTTTTGTAAAATCAATAAATTGGTCGATAATGACACGGCTTTCCGGGGTTAATTCCCGGCGAAGGGACCCCACTGCGGCCGTGGCAATAACTGCATCTACTTTAAGTTTTTTTAAGGCCGCTATGTTGGCCCGGTAATTGATGAGGTGAGGAGGAACGGTATGTCCGCCTCCGTGACGGGCCATAAAAAAAACAGTGCGATCCCGGTATGTTCCCTGTTTTATAGCTACCGGACCAAACCTGGTTTCAACCTTGATTTTTTTATCATCTTCAAGAAAGGACTGTTCGTAAACTCCCGACCCCCCAATTATTGCTATCCTCATAGCTGTCATCACTTTGCCTCCCCTTTTCCAGGACTTTACTGAGAAACGCACTTCTATGTAAAATTGTTCGAGTAACAACGAAAAATTCCTGCCCCAGATCTGTTGACGGGCCTTATAAAATAAGCTATACTATATACTGCTTGTGAGAATGTAATTGTTCAGCCGACGTAGCTCAATGGAAGAGCAGCTGATTTGTAATCAGCAGGTTGGGGGTTCGAATCCCTTCGTCGGCTCCATGAAGAGCTGTGGAGAGGTACCCAAGTTGGCCAAAGGGGGCAGACTGTAAATCTGCTGGCGTTCGCCTTCACTGGTTCAAATCCAGTCCTCTCCACCAAAAAGGGCCATTAGCTCAGTTGGTAGAGCACCTGACTTTTAATCAGGGTGTCCCAGGTTCGAATCCTGGATGGCTCACCACCTAAAACATTGTAAGCGGCGGGGGTTTAAGGCTCCCGCCGCTTACATTATAGAAGCCGGTAACAAAATTTATGATTTTAAATTGCTCCATTTGATGGGGTTTGATATGATATGGTTAATTATTGATCAGACTGCGAATAACCTCCCCGGGGACATCATCTTAAACTCGTCCTAAACGGCCGGAGTGATGATTTTTTAAAGGAGGATTACTGTGAACTCCAGGTTATTAATTAAAAACGCAACCCTGGTAACCATGGATGAAAACCGCGGCGTTATCAATTCGGGAGATCTTCTCATTGAAAATAATATCATTAAAGCAATATCACCCGGAACAGGTGAGGTGCCCGGGGATACAGAAATTATATCCGGGAAAGATAGGGTTGTTATACCCGGTTTGATCAACCTCCACAATCATGCCGCAATGACCCTGTTCAGGAGTTATGCCGATGATTATCCCCTCATGGAGTGGCTGACTAAAAAAATATTCCCGGCCGAAGCTAAGCTGACAGAAGAAGATGTTTACTGGGGGACCGCGCTAGCCCTGCTGGAGATGATCCGGGGAGGGACAACAACTTTCGTGGATATGTACTATTTTATGGAGCAAACTGCCCGGGCCTGCCAGGAAAGCGGTATCCGGGCCCTGCTGTCACAGGTCTTTATTGGCTCAGAAAACAGCCACAAGGGCTTTAACAGCCTGGAAGATGCCATTAAGTTTATTGAGAACTGGCAGGGAGAAGACAACGGGCGTATCCAGCCTATCCTGGGCCCCCATGCTCTTTATACCTGCCCGCCCGACTTTTTAAAAAGAGTTTTAAAAGAAACCGAACATTTGGGTACACTAATTCATATTCATCTTTCCGAATCCAGATATGAAGTTGAAGAAACCTTAAAGCAATATAATAAAACACCGGTTGCCCTGATGGACGAAATGGGCATGTTTGAAAGGCATGTCCTGGCGGGCCACTGTGTCCATCTGAATGATCAAGATATTGATATATTAAGCTCGCGAAGAGTCGGTATTTCCCACAACCCCTGCAGCAATCTGAAACTGGGCAATGGAATTGCTCCCTTAAAACAGCTTCTCGATAAAAATGCCTGTGTCGGCCTTGGAACTGACGGGGCTGCCAGCAACAACAACCTGGATATGTTTGAAGAAATTAAGCTTTCCAGCCTTCTTCAGAAGGGGACCCAGGAAGATCCCACCATTATCCCGGCTTATACAGCCTTTTCCCTCGCCACCAGGGGAGGAGCCCGGGCTCTAAACATGGAAGGCAAGCTGGGAGTTATAAAAGAAGGAGCCAGGGCCGATTTGGCCATAATCAATTTCCGCCAGCCCCATCTACAGCCCCATAATGACCCGATCGCCAACCTGGTCTATTCAGCATCAGCCAGCGATGTTGAAACAGTTATCGTCGAAGGTAAAATCCTTTATCACCGGGGTGAATTTATGACCCTGGACGAAGAAAAGATTTACCATGAAGCTGGAATATGCGCCGGCAGATTGCGTCAGTAAAGGGCGATTCCTTTTGTTGCCTGCAGCTTACTAATGATGAGTAAAAATTAAGTTATATTTCATACCGCATAAATTATTATCGGAGGTTTAAAATCGGGTCAGGGCCCAAAAAAAAATACCAGGCCGGAGTGATGCCCCGGCCTGGTTGTTTTTTTGCCTCTACTGGCGAGTATTAAATCAAGTATAACGCTTAGTAACGGTAATGATCCGGCTTATAGGGCCCTTCCGGTTGTTTGCCAATATATGCAGCCTGCTCATCGTTCATCACTGTAAGGCGGGCCCCTATCTTTTCAAGGTGCAGGCGAGCTACTTCCTCATCGAGTTCCTTGGGAAGCCGAAAGACAGAGCATTCGCGATCATGCTGAGCCAGGTTAATCTGGGCCATAACCTGGTTAGTGAAACTGTTGGACATGACAAAACTGGGATGACCGGTAGCACAACCTAAATTTACAAGCCGGCCCTCAGCCAGCAAAATTATACTGTGCCCATCGGGGAAAATAAACTGGTCTACCTGGGGCTTGATATTGACCTTTTTAATACCCGGGTAATTTTCAAGCTCATTAACCTGGATTTCATTATCAAAGTGGCCAATATTGCATACTATGGCCATGTCTTTCATTTTTTCCATGTGTTCGATCCTGATTACATCTCTATTCCCGGTTGCCGTTACATAAATATCAGCATGCGGGAGAGCATCTTCAATTGTTACCACTGAATACCCGGCCATGGCTGCCTGTAAGGCGCAGATTGGATCAACTTCTGAAACCAGGACCCTGGCTTTGAAAGCATCCAGGGCTTCTGCTGAACCTTTTCCCACATCGCCAAAACCGGCAACAAAAGCGGTTTTACCGGCAATCATTACATCTGTCGCCCTTTTGATTCCATCAACCAGGCTTTCGCGACATCCGTAAATGTTGTCGAATTTGCCTTTTGTTACCGAATCATTGACATTGATTGCCGGACATAAGAGTGTCTTATTTCTTTCCATCTGGTAAAGGCGGTTAACTCCGGTAGTGGTTTCCTCGCTTACCCCTCTGATCTCGGGGACAATGGAATGCCAGTATTTTGGATTTTCAGCCTGTATATCTTTTAACAATTTATTTACAATTTTTAGTTCATTATTTGAAGTCGGCTCATCCAGGATGGCCGGATTATCCTCCGCCTCATAGCCGCGGTGAATTAACAGGGTAGCATCTCCGCCATCATCGACAATCTGGTGAGGCCCTTTATCAGCCGCAAAAGAAAGAGCCTGTTGAGTACACCACCAGTACTCTTCAAGGGTTTCACCTTTCCAGGCAAATACCGGTACCCCTCTGGGATCCTCTTCCGTCCCTCCTTTTTCAGGTGGACCGACCACAACGGCTGCTGCGGCATGATCCTGGGTGGAAAAAATATTACAGCTTGCCCAGCGGACAGCGGCTCCAAGCTCTACGAGGGTTTCTATTAAAACCGCAGTTTGGATAGTCATATGCAGGCTTCCGGTAACCCGCAGATTGCTAAGCGGTTTGTCCTGGGCGTATTTTTCCCGGGTGGCAATTAAACCGGGCATTTCTTTCTCCGCCATCTCAATTTCTTTTCTTCCCCAAGAAGCCAGTTTCATATCGGCTACCTTGTAATCCATTTTCGTTTTTTCGCTCATTTGTTACACTTGTCCCTCCTGTTTAAATATATTTTTCTTATCGCCACTTATTTTCAGCAATGGCTTTGCGAATTTCCTTACTGTTTTTTTCATCAAATTGGGCTCCGGTTTGCCTTACGATTTGAGCGGCAACAAAAGAAGCCAGTTTGCCGGCATCAGCATAAGAATAACCTTTGATCAGTCCGTACAGAAATCCTGCGGCGTAATTGTCCCCGGCACCGGTACTGTCGACTGCATCAACCTTATAAGCATCTATAGAGAAGCATCCCCCGTCGGAGCAGCTTATACAGGAACCATCAGCGCAATTCTTGACCGCGGCGATAACGTTGTTTTGGGCCAATTCTTTTGAAGCTTTTTCCGGATCGTCATACCCAAGCATCAGCTTAGCTTCTTCGCGGTTGGCCAGCAGAACATCAACGCTGTCTTTGATCAGGCGGGTGAAATCATCATAATGCCTTTCCACCACGAACGGATCGGCCAGATCGAATGCCACCCTGGTCCCCGCTTTTCGGGCTGTTTTAATTGCCTCGCGTAAAGCTTTCTTTTGATTCTCGGTGTCCCACATATATCCGGTAAAGTACAAATAATTGGCTTCGCTTATTATTTTATGATTAACGTTCCCGGGGCCAAATTCCCGGCAGGCGCCCAACCTGGTGCTCATAGTCCTTTCATAATCAGGCGTAACCAGGACTATACAGCTGCCGGTGTCGACTGCACTGGTCGATAGATCTGATTGAACCTTTTTTTCTTCAAGACGTTCTTTATAAATACCACCCAGTTCATCTTTACCCACCATTCCGGCCAGGGCGGTTTCAACTCCCAGGGCGGCCAGGGTGATCATGGTATTCGGGGCTGACCCGCCGCAGGCATACTTTTTTTCTCGATCATTGATGTATTTTAAAATATCATTGCCCCGTTCGGTGTCAATCAGGGTCATGGTCCCCTTTTCCAACTTGAGAGCCTCAATATCCTGATCCTTTACGTGCGCCAGGACATCTATCAAGGGGTTGCCGATGCCGTAAACTTCAACATTTTTATTTTTCATAGCCTGTCAGGTAAACTCCTTTACGATATCACTTATCATAAACCAAGCAGAACCGTTCTAAAATTCTCTGAGATTTCAGCGTAATAAAGCATTAAAAAGCGGTTCAGGCTGCTTAATAATGCCATGCCCAAAATGGGATTTCAGAACTGTCCAGAAATAATCAAGCTGCACTCTGAGGACGAAAAGTGATCCTGCTTTAAGGTAATACTTAATTTCAGAATTAGGATCTTGTAAATGGCATAAAAAAGGCTCGTTTACAAGAGCCTTTGAATTGCAATAAAGTGCGTCGTACTTAGTTTTATAGCTTGAGATATCCAGAAAACCTCTTTCTTTTTACATCCTTTAAAATTTGATGAATTACTATTTTTAAGATTATTAAAAACCTAAGCCGTTAAAATATATGCCTATAAAATGGAAAAGTCTACTTAAAAAGTATAACATTTTCTACATGCATAGTCAAACTGACTTCCAGTTATTTCAAGTATGGTCGGGATCTATCCCTGAAAAATTATCCAAATATAATAAATAATCTTCCGGGCTGTCAATATCCAAAAGCACTGCAGGGGTTTTGACCTTAACATAATTAACCTCTTCTTTTTTTATCATTCTAAATACAGCCCGCCCGCCCTGATCACCGGTCATTCTCATCACTACAGGCCAGATCCGTCTGTCAAAAAGGGCCGGGTTGCCCCGGTGCCCCCTGTAAACAGGGCAGGTTACAAGGGCAAGGTTATCCATATAAGCCCGGCAGATTAAGTTGTAAATCCGGGCAGGTAAGTGGGGTTGATCGGCCAGGGCAAAGATAGCGCCCTGTGAATCCAGGTCAACAGCCTCCAGGCCGGCTTTGAGGGAGGTAGACATTCCCTCTTTAAAATATGGGTTTTCAACATATTTAATATTGAGGCCTTTATTTCTCTTAGACTCGAAAGGCCGGATTGAATCAGCTTTTCCAGGCGAAGTTACAATAACCAGGTCCCTGATGCCGGAAGCTAATACTTTACTTACGGTATGCTCGAGAAGGTTTTTATTTCCCGCTGCCAGTTTGAGCTTATCTCTCCCCATCCGTAAAGATGCTCCGGCGGCAAGAACAATACAGGAAACCAGGACCGGAGACCGCGGGGTTTTTAAATTTAAAGTAATCTTGACCGGGTGGCTATCCCGACCTTCGGTAACCAGCAGCCTCTCAGGCCGGCTTTTTAGGGCCGTATTTTTAATTAAACCGGCCACACGCAGGGCGGACGGACCGGGCGAAGCAATCAAATCTCCTTTATTGATAACAAAAAATACAGAAGCCCGGGGCGCCTGGGCCAGGCCAATTTCAAGCATGTATTGATATGCCCCGGCAAATACGGTTTCATTTACTTCTCCTCCCTCCCTTGTTCCAGTATTTTTTAAAAAAAGTTCAAGACGGTGGGTATTGGCAAAAGATATTTTTTTTCCAAGAGCGTCACCGCCCAGGACAGCGATAATGTAATCGGAAGATGCCGGAAGAACGGGTTCATGGGAAGCATATCCTTTCAAAGATTTTCTTTTTGCGCCGTCTGCTTCAACAAGGACCGATACCTGCAGCTTATCGCGCAAAAATTCAACCCAGGAAGGCTTTATGCCTTCAATTTTACCGTCGGAGAGGATGCTATTGCCAAGAACGGCCAGTTTATTTGTCCCGAAGTGCTTTTGAAGCGATCCGGCGGCCCGGTCTAAATCAGGTTCGCAAAATAATGGCAGCTCAGGCGGCCGGTACATTTTAGTAGTAGTAGTCAGCAGCGCTTTTTCATTCCTGGCCGCTATTTCAGAGGCCAGTTTTTGAAGAATCGTAGTTTTCCCGCCCGCTCCGTAAGCAGAAACAACCGCCGGCCCGCTGAGCCCTAAAGCCCGATAAAAAGTGAAATGCTCCATCCTGAATTTGCCATCCCTTCCGGACCCCGGCCAAAAACCGGGTTATTCACAGCAAACAGGCGCTCTTATTCTAATTATAATAGATATCATTTGATTTGTAATTGTCGGCTGCAGGTTAATAAGCGCCTAATTGTTACCGCAGAGAGGAAGTTTTAAATACAAATTTATCTCCAGGGCCCTTTTCTTTTTGCCGGCGGCGCAGTATAATAAAGAAGGCAAACATAAGTTCGGTAACAGGTGGTCGTTTAACCATGCGGTCCAAAGTTATTTTTCTGGCCGATATGGAATCATTTTACGCCAGTGTGGAAATGAGCCAGAACCCTGCTTTGCGCGGCAAGCCGGTAGCTGTTTGCGGCGATCCGGCCCTGCGTCATGGAATAATCCTTGCCGCCAGCCGTGAAGCGAAGGATTTTGGCATCAAAACCGGCCAACCGGCCTGGGAAGCCAGGCGTATGTGCCCCTGGGTGGTTTTTGTTCATCCCCACATGCAAACCTACATTGACTATTCCCTGCGCATAACCCGGATTTTTGAGCAGTTCACCGACCGGGTCCTCCCCTATTCCATCGATGAACAATTTCTCGATCTTACCGGCTCTGAAAAAATCCTGGGCTCCCCGGAAAAAATCGCCGCGGCTTTAAACAGCCGGGTATGGGAAGAAACCGGTATCCGCTGCCGCATCGGCATGGGTGAAAACCTGCTCCAGGCCAAAATGGCCTGCGACTGTTTCGCCAAAAAAAGCAGGGAGGCTTTTTTTGAACTAAACAGCGCCAACTATGCCTGTTATACCTGGAACCTGCCGATCAGTGCCCTTTTTGGGGTTGGACACCGCATGGAAAAAAATTTTCAGCGGATCGGTGTGCGCACTATCGGTCACCTGGCCGGGCTGCCCCGGGCCATGCTGCGCCGCCGCTGGGGCATTAACGGCGAAGTCCTGTGGCTTAACGCGCACGGCATTGATTATTCTACGGTTGAAGCGGACATGGTTAACGATCAAAAAGGAGTTGGCCATACGGCAACCCTGCCCCGGGATTACCGCAAGCAGGCAGAAATTGAGTTAGTTTTGCTGGAAATGACCGAAGAAGTATGTTTTAGGACCCGCCGGCAAGGTAAAATAGGTTCTACAGTCCACCTTTATTGCAAAGGCGCCGATTTCGATTATCCCACCGGTTTTTCGCGGCAAAAAAAGCTGCCGGAACCGGCGGCCACGACAGCGGAGATCTATCCGACTGTCCTGCACTTGTTCCATAAACACTGGGACAGAAAACCGGTCCGGGCAGTCGGCATAAGCCTGAGCGGCCTAACCGCGTACCGCCAGCTCCGCCTCCCCTTTTCCGGGCTCTATGACCGGCAAGAAACCCTGGCCGGAGTGGTTGACCTGGTCCGGGAGCGTTTCGGCAAAACCAGCATTTTCAGGGCCAATTCGCTTTCACCGGGGGCCCAGTTTTTCCAGCGGTCCGGTAAAATTGGGGGCCATGACTCATGAGCAAAAAGATTAATCAGCAGTTTGCCTGCAGTAAAATGATGCTTCCTGAACACCGTGGGGGGCTGCAGCAATATAACAACCAGAAACATCAGGATGAAGAAAACAGCCGCCCCCACTTTGACGAACAGCATTGGGAGCGGCTGCAGCAGCTATTTGAAGAGGCCCTGTCCGGTCACCGGTCCTTGATAGTAACCGTTTTTACTAAAAGCGGCCGAAAAACCTTTACCGGTACCCCCTTGCGCGGCGATCCTGCTGCCGGCAAAATTACCTTCAGCTCGGGATCTGCCTCTCCTCGGGTAGTCAGGATAGTTGATATTGTGGATCTCGAACCGGCAAATCCCCGTTAATTTTTTGGCGGGCTTGAAAGACCAGGCCTTCAACCATTTCATCACGGTTGGTATTTTCCTTGCCGTCGTAATAAACTGTAACGACCGGGAGACCCAGTCTATCCTGCAGGAGCCCCTGCTGGGCCTCGACCACCGAACTGGGCATGCAGGTAAAGGGAGCAACAAAGATCGCACCCCCAACCCTCTCTCTGCTGCTGAAAGCAGCAGTCCGCCCGATCGTCATCGGCGGTTCGCCACCGTAATGCCGGGAAACATGTTTGACGGCATGTTCCATGATCTCCCAGGGCGCAGGTTCGTGGAGATCTTCAAGCAGTGGCCCGGCAGCATTTTCCAACGCAACCTCATCGCGGTGTGCGATGTCGATTAAGAGTTTATAGATTTTTTGCTTGAGGTAGTCGGCCGGCCTTCTTTTCAACCTGAAGGCCTGCCGGGTTTCATGGTAATCGATATAAAGGGTATAGGTAAAGATTTCTGTTACCGGGGCCAGGCAAACCTCACCGCCGGCTTCCTCTATTTTTGTTATAACTTCCTGGTTACAGCGGTTGTCCATACGCACGTAAAACTCTCCGCCTAAAAGGATCCTTGGTTTAACCAGGCTGTTATCAACCGGGATCCGGCTAAATTCCTCTCCCGCCTCTCGAATCAGGTCTTCCAGCGGCTTTCTATAACTGCCGCTGAACAAGCTGACTAACGGCGCCCGGTAATTTTCCAGCAGTGAAAACATTTTTTTGCTGTAATTATCAAAAAGACGTCTGCTGGATCCGGGTTCCAGCTCATAGGGCCTCACCCTGTGCAACAGTTTGTAAAGGATGTCCATAACCGTCAAAGCGTTGAAGAGGCCGATTATCGAAGAATAACCGCAGCGCTTAACCACATCGGCCAGCCGGACCGCACACACTTTTCTCTCTCCGAAGCCGGCCCTGTTTAGAGCCAGGTTCTGAACCGGGGCATAAAGACCATAACGGCAGGGCCCGCAGGCCCAGCCCTGGAAGAAAACCTCGCCGTTTTTAGGTTTGTTTGAATGCAGGTGGTGCAGATAATCCTGCAGGTTCTGAATAAAAGGCAGGCATTCTTCACCGTTGACATAGCGCTGGGCCAGAGAGAGATCTCCCGGCCTGCCCCTGGGTATAACTTCGGCTTCAATTCCACAATTCCTGAAAAAGGAGGCAAATATATCGGAATGCTTAGTCATATCGGGAATCAGGATCTTGTTCCAGTCATCTTGATCAACAGTGCAAGTCTCCGAAGATGGGATAGTCGGGGCCCGGAATTTTTCCCTGGACAGGCAGGTATTCCGGAAGGCTTCCAGCCTGGTAATCATGCCCGCCGGAGCGGTATGCTCGTCCAGAGTCAAACGGAGGTAATCGGTCATCCCCTTTAAAAAGTGCCTGAGCATCGCGTTTGGCCCACACTTGAAAGGATCTAAAAAGATCATGTTTACCTGGGGAAGGCCTGTTTCTTTTGTCTTCTGGTTCATGAAATTAATCAGGATTACCGCTGACAGTATTCTTTGCAGCTGAGCCGGGTAAAGGTTGTGGATCTGTTTCACCTGATTTTTTAAGTAAACCTTAAATTCTTCCCGGTAAGGATCAAGGTATGGTGAGTTTATTTTGCCTTCGTACCAGGCTTGAAGATAGGCGACCAAATATTCGTGCGGAACAGCCATCAAACCGCTTTCACGGGCGAAGCGCATCGATTTCTTGGAAATAAGTTCATCATAAAGGGTGTAGCTGCGGCTTAAAAATACTGCCGCCGCCCGATCGGAATTAGCTTTCAGATCTTCAAACATTTCTTCGGCTGCGAAAGAGAGATTATTTCTAAAACCCTCCAGGGCGCCGTAAGCAGCACGGACTGCCTCATCCAGGAGGTTATCGCTGTAACCCGCCCCAAGGATTTTCCTGGCTGCCGGTTCTAACTGTTCTTTAATGCACTCAAAGCCGTCTTTATAGTTGAGCTGGGCGTAAAGCACCTTTTCCGGCTCATATTCAATCGAGTTTACAACCGTACCCCGCAGAGTTTGCAGCAGGGGACAAACAAAGTTACGGGGCCAACCTGCAGCCCAGGGCAGGTCTTCTGTGTTTACCACCTCAGGCAGAAAAACATAATCCAAGTCTTTTTCCTTTAAATCCTGATAATGCCCGATAATTACTTTCATCGGGTAGCACATCTCAGAATCCAGATTTATTTTACCCTTCTGAAGCGTTTCAGCTGTGCTTTCATCGGATAGGACTACAGAACAGCCCAGCTTGCGAAAAAATGACGCCCAGAAGGGATAATAATCAAAGTAGAGGCCGCAGCGGGCGATACCCACCCGCGGACCGTCAGGATCTGTATCTTCAATCGCTTCGTGAAACAGCTCGTTTCTTTTAGCGGCATAGTCGGGTAAATCTTCGCCGTCTTTCTTTTTATCGATGCCGGAATAGCGTCCACAGCGATCGCCATAAACAAATTTCTTTCCGTCTGAAAAACTGATTATGTTCAATACACAGTTATGCTCATGTTTGCACTCTGCCTTACATGGTTTCTTATCACTGGAAAACTGGCTGAATCCAGAGAGGCTGCTAAATGAATAGCGGCTTTTATAACCCCGCAGTTGGAACTGTCTGGCCATCAGGGCGCTGCCCAGAGCTCCGGTCAATTCCGGTTCGGGAGGCACATAAACGGTTTTTTCACAAATATAGGCCAGGGCCGCAGCCAGGGCATGGTTCTTGGCGGTGGCTCCTGCGAAAACAACCCTGCCGTCCAGGGGCCTTTTATCCACGGTTTTACTGAGATAATTTTGGGCAGAAGAATAGGCCAGGCTGGCCAATTGCTCATTAAGGGGCAAGCCCCTGGCAGAAGCTGAGGCCAGAATTGACTGGGAAATCAGGGTGCAGATGTCGCCGAGATCAACACCGTATTCAGCAGCAAAAGACTTATTGGAGAATTCATCCTTGATACTGACGCCGAGCAGTTCGGCCAGGTTTTCCAGGAAGGTGCCGGTGCCGGCGGCACAAACCGGGTTCATATTATAATCATAGAGTATGCCGTTATGCAGTTGAATAAACTTGGAGTCTTCCCCACCAATTTCGATTATAGAAAGGGTGCTATCATCCTCAAACAAACTCTTGATCCCCTCGGCCTGACAGGTAATTTCGTCCACGGCATATTCCGCATTTAAGATTTTCTGGGATAAAAATCTTCCCGAGCCGGTAGTGCAGGCCACAATCGGAGCGTTCCCAATCAATGATCCATAACGCTCTTCAACTTGTTTCATCAATTCCAGCACCTGCAGGGCCGGGCGGCCGGTTGTCGGCAGGTAAACCCCGCCAATCTGGCGACCTTTTTGATCGAGGAGGACACATTTGGTTGAGACAGAGCCGCAGTCCACGCCTAAATAAACCTGGGAAAGGTCAAAATCTTTTGGGGTCGACTTGTTTTCGAGATAGCAGACCTGTTCAGGTTTTAATGGGGGAAGGGGATTTTCAGGTTCGTATTCAGTAGTTACCAGCTTGTTGTTAATAAGTTCATTAAAATCAAACTGCGTACCTTTTACGGCTGCTCCTACAGCGTTAATGTATTCATGATCTTCAGGAATGAACAAAGTAATATTTTCAGTGCTCACATATTGATCGAGATATTTGATTACTGCTTTATTATTGGCTACACCACCGACGGTAACCAGTGTTCCTGGCCCCTGAAGACGGTTCTGAACCACACTGGTTACTATATTTTCAACCAGGGCTTTGCCCATTCCGGCTGATACAGCGCTTTGGGTAGCCCCTTCATTAATGGCATGGGTCATGTCGGACTTGGCAAAAACCGCGCAGCGGCCGGAGATAGGAACAGCCGAATCGGCCTGAACAGCAATTTCTGCCAGCTCTCGATCATTGTAACCCATCCTGGTTGCCTGCTGGTACCAAAACGAACCGCTACCAGCCGCGCATTGTCCGTTGCGGCTGAAATAACTGATCTGTTTATTTTTGTCCAGCTCCAGGTAGTGAACATTCTCGTGACCCAGGGACAAGACATAATCGGCTTCAATTTGCTGGTGGGCCAGGCCGGCCTGGAGAGCTTCAATTTCAAGCAAATGCCTGATATGAAAACCTTCAGCTACCAGTTTGCCGTTTTGCCCCATTACACCGACTTTTATCAACCGAGCCTGTTTGCCTTCGAGCAGGTGATCGATGCATTTCTGGGCCGCTTCAACCGGCCTTCCAGCAGTCGGAAATTTAACTTTACCTACTTGACCATTATCTAAAATAACACCCTTGGCTGAAAAAACACCAATATCCAGGCCAAGGTTGATTTCATGCTTTTGATCCTCACCCATTTTAACAACCTCTCATTGTAAAGCTAGTTATATCTTAGTTCAGGTTTCTAGATGATTAAGGCCATAATTGCCTTTTGGACATGCAGACGGTTTTCAGCCTGATCAAAAACAATCGAGTGGGGGCCGTCTATAACTTCATCGGTTATCTCTTCACCCCGGTGTGCGGGCAGGCAGTGCATGACCAGAACGTTATCTTTTGCCTTCTCAAGCAAGGCGCTGTTCACCTGGTAGCGTGAAAAACTCTCCACCCTCTTCTCTTCTTCGCCTTCCATACCCATACTGGTCCAGACATCCGTATATATTATATCCGCTTCCTGCACGGCCCGGTAAGGATCATCTTCAATAACAATTTTGCCACCGGTTTGGGAGGCATCAAGTCTGGCCAGTCTGGTAATTTCAGGGTCAGGTTCGAAACCGGAGGGTGAACAAATAGATATTTCCATACCCATTTTTGCCCCTCCAAACATCAGTGAATGGGCCATATTATTGCCATCGCCTAGATAGGCCACTTTGAGGCCTTTTAAGTCCTGCTTCTTTTCCTGGATTGTAAAAATATCGGAAAGAACCTGGCAGGGATGCAGTAAGTCGGTCAGCCCGTTAATGACCGGTTTTGAACTGTATTCGGCAAAATCCACTATATCCTGGTGGTTATAGGTGCGGATCATGATCCCGTCCAGGTATCGGCTCAGATTCCTGGCCGTATCGGCGATTGTTTCTCCGCGTTTAAGCTGCAGATCATTGGCACTTAAAAATAATGCATAACCGCCTAATTGCCACATGCCCACTTCGAAGGAAACCCTGGTCCTGGTAGAAGATTTTTGGAAAATCATACCCAGGCTTTTCCCCTTCAACGGATGATATAACTCTCCCAGCTTATTTTTCATCTTAAGGACATGAGATGTATACAGAATCTGGTCAATTTCTTCCCGGCTGAGCTCATGAATTGATATGATATCTTTACCGTTCATATCTTGTGCCATTTTCAAAAAAACCTCCTTAACTATTTGTCTCTCTCAACAGTACAGGCGATGCCCTGTCCCCCTCCGATACAAAGGGTTGCCAGACCTTTTTTCAGGTCCCTTTTTTGCATCTCGTGGATCAGGGTAATAAATATCCGGGCCCCACTGGCTCCAATAGGATGACCAAGGGCAATTGCTCCGCCGTTGACATTAACTTTCGCTGGATCAAAACCCATTTCTTTTATTACGCACAGCGCCTGGGAGGCAAAAGCTTCGTTGGCTTCGATTAAATCAATATCTTCAACTTTCCATCCGGCCCGGTCCAGAACCTTTTTGGTGGCGGGAATTGGTCCCGTCCCCATAATGGAGGGATCAACCCCTGCCGAAGCATAACTTCTTATACTGACCAGAGGTTTTAAACCAAGTTCTGAAGCTTTTTCCCGGCTGGTAACAATAACTGCGGCTGCGCTGTCATTAATACCCGATGCATTTCCCGCTGTTACCGTTCCATTCTCCTTAAAAGCAGGACGCAGCTTGGCCAGCGCCTCTAACGATGTTTTCCGGGGGTGCTCATCAATCTCGAATTTAACTGGATCTTTTTTCCTCTGTGGAATCAGAATCGGCACGATTTCATCTTTAAAGCGTCCGCTTTCTATGGCGGCATGAGCTTTTTCCTGGCTTTCCAGGGCGAATTGGTCCTGCATTTCTCTGCTGATACCGTACCGTTCAGCAATATTTTCTGCTGTAATGCCCATGTGATAATTGCCGATAGCGCACCAGAGGCCGTCTTTAATCATTAAATCAGTTACAGGGGTATTGCCCATCCGCGCTCCCCAGCGGGCATTTTCAATGGCATAAGAGGTGGCGCTCATATTTTCAGTTCCGCCGGCAATTATTATATCCGCTTCACCGGCAGAAACGGCGGAAGCGGCCATATTGATTGTTTTCAGGCCGGACCCGCAAACCTTGTTAATCGTCATGCAGGGCACTTCAACCGGTAAGCTCGCTTTCAATGCCGCCTGCCGGGCTACGTTCTGTCCCAGTCCGCCCTGCAGGACACAGCCCATCAATACTTCGTCCACGTCAGAAGCTTTAAGGCCGCTTCTAGCAAGGGCTTCTTTAATTACAACGCTGCCCAGATCAACTGCGCTGACACTTTTAAGCGATCCACCAAAAGTGCCTACAGCTGTTCTTACCGCGCTTACAACTACAGCTTCTCTCATCAAAATTCCTCCGTTAAGCGTATTCGATAATTTTATAATCCTTCCAAGCAGTGGATCATCAAAATTCCCTTTTTCTTCACCTATTTTTCTTCACTAAATTTATACATTCGCCAATTTGTTTATATTTTCCTTCAGATCCGGGCAAAAAATTGCCGGATCCTGATCGCCGCTGCTTCAATAAGAAGAATAATATTGCATTAGAGTTTATTCCAACAAAAAAGCGCCCATAACCTGCGGGCGCCTTATTTAACTGGTGCGAGCGAGAGGACTTGAACCTCCACGGGCGTAAAGCCCACTAGGTCCTGAACCTAGCGCGTCTGCCGTTCCGCCACGCTCGCCTGTTTTGCGTTGCTATGATATTATAACCATTCTTGAAGCTTTAATCAATAGGTTAAAGCAAAATATCCCAGTTTAAAGGGAGTTTATGCGGTCACCCGGGGCCAGGATCCGGAGGGCGGCGGGCAATATTTCAACTTTAAGAGAGGCGGCTGTTCCAAAATCTCCATCTTTGTGGTAAAGCATTGCCCGGGAGGGAACCAGGTTAAACTTATGGCCCTGCATTTTAATGACTGCCGTGCTTGAGAGGTGTCTGCCAACCGCTATCCTGGCTCCAACCTTAAAGAGATCCGAAACACTGCGTTTTCTGATCAGGCAGAGGTCAAAGTGGCCATCTTCAAGAGAAGCCTGGGGCGCGATACATACTTTCCAGCCGTAATAACGGCCGTTAGCTACCAGGGCAATTAGGGTCTGGTCATCTTCATAATAAAGCCCGTTGCATTCAACTCTGCAGTGGAAACGGTGAAAAGAAGCTGCCTGGTCGAGGATGGCAAAAGCATAAGCCAGGTATCCCTTTAAGCGATAATACTTGGAAGCTGCAGCCTCAACTACGGCAGCATCAAGGCCAATACCGACAATATTTAAGAATATCTCGCCATTAACCCTGCCAATATCAATTTGGCGCGGTTCCCAACGTTTAAGGCCAAGGAAAGCTTTTTGCCACTGCAGCGGCACCAAACAGGACCGGGCAAAGCCGTTGCCGGTGCCGGCAGGGATCAGGCCAAAAATATTATGACCCAGGTCGAGTCCGTTGACAACTTCCCTTAAAGTGCCGTCGCCGCCAACGGCTACTACCAGTTCAGCCCCTTCTAAAGAAGCACGGGCAGCCATTTCGGAACCATCACCCTTATGGCGGGTGAAATAGGACCGGTATGACTGCCCGCTTTGGTTTAACAGTTCTTCCAGCCTGGACCAGATCAGTCCGGCTTTCCCATCACCGGCAGCGGGGTTAACCACAAATGCGGTGTGGTAAGGTATTTTTTCATATACTTCCTTATTCAACATGTTGGCCTGGCGCTGCTAGGTTTTATTCTTTATCCTCTTCTTCTTGTTCCTTTAACTTTTTTGCGGCCGCCATTGGATCCGGCAGCAGGTGCCTCAATTCGATCGGCAGGGGGAAAGCAATTAAGTTGCCCTGCTGAGTGGCGATTTCAGGAAGCGTCCTCAGAAGGCGGACATAGAAACTGCCATCCTGGGAACTGAGAGTTTTAGCTGCTTCGGCAATCCTGCCGGCTGCTTCCCTTTCGCCGTCAGCCTGGACAATAACAGCTCTTCTTTCCCTTTCGGCTGTGGCCTGACGCGAAATAGCTTTCTGCAGTGATTCAGGAATTACAACGTCCTTGATTTCCACTGCCGTGACCTTGATCCCCCAGGGATCGGTGGCCTCATCAAGAATACCCTGGATCTTGGCGTTAAGTTTGTCCCTTTCAGAAAGCAGCTCATCGAGTTCTGCTTGCCCGGCCACGCTTCGCAGCGTGGTCTGGGCCAGCTGGGCCGTAGCCATCCTGAAATCTTCGACATTATTGACCGCCCGGTTCGGTTCGACCACACGGTAATATACAACAGCATTAACACTGGTTGTAACGTTATCGCGGGTGATCACTTCTTGGCTGGGGACGTCCAGCGTAACAATCCGCAAAGATGTCCGGACTATTTTGTCTACGACAGGGATCACCAGGACGAATCCGGGCCCCTTTTCTCCGATCAGCCGTCCGAGCCTGAAAACAACCAGCCTCTCATATTCCTTGACAATCTTGATCGCTGAAGTGATAAAGAGAAAAAGAATGATCAGTATAGGGACAAATATCCCGATGTCACTTAATACTTCTATGAGCATTTTACATCCTCCTTTATTATGAAAAATCTAAAAACCGGTTTTTGTTGCTAAAAAATCTTCTGTCCAGTCCCAAGGCATAGCATGTTATTTAGCAGTTTCGTTTTGGGACTCAGTGTTCTGGACAGGACGGACCCACAACTTAAGGCTTTCGGCGCGAACTATTTCGACTTCGGTTCCTTTAGGAATCCTCTGGTTATCGCTGCTGTGCGCTCGCCAGAGTTCACCCCTGGCCCTGACCATCCCGTTGGGATTGATTTCTTCCACGACCACGCCCTTATCCGGGGGCATAAAATAAGTACTGCCGCTTTTATGTTTGCGGCGGCTGTGGATTACCCTTTGAGCCACAACAAGGACTATAATCAACAGACCGATCACGGTACCGACAACGGTAACCAGGAAAGTAGAGTACCAGTCCCTGGCCATCAGGGGTTCCGTTGGCAGCAGGATGGCACCGGCCAGAAGCGATGCCGCCCCCCCTATGCCCAGGATTCCAAACCCGGAGGTAAATATCTCGGCTGCTATCAAACCGGCCCCCAAAAGCATCATGATTATACCGGTTGTATTGGTGTCAAAAAGTCCGATGCCGTAAATACCCAAAATTAACAGGATCAGTCCGCTGACTTCCGGAACAATCGTACCCGGGGCACTTAAGCCAAAATAAATACCCAGAATTCCAAGCATTAAAATCAAGAAGGCAATCTGGGGATCGCTGACCCAGTTCTGCAGGCTTTCCCTCAGGTTCATTTCCGTTTCCTTGATTTCAGCGCCTCTGGTATTCAACTGATAGGTGATACCCTGTTTCTCAATCTCGGTGCCGTCCAGAGCTTCAAGCAGTGCCGGCACGCTGCCAACCAAATATTCGATCATTCCTTCTTCCAGCGCTTCCCTGGAGCTAAGAGTCAGGTTTTCAGTAACGAACTGTTCGGCCAGATCTTCCGGACGCCCCTGTTCCCGGGCCATGCTGCGCATGTGCGAGGCATAAAACTGGACTGTTTTTTCATCTGTTGTTTCTGTTCCTTCCGGAGATATTGCTACCGGCATGGCAGCGCCGACTGTTGTTCCGGGAGCCATAGCTGCAATATCTGAAGATACCAATATGAAGGCACCTGCAGAACCGGCAATTGCCCCTGAGGGAGCGACCAGGACTGCTACTGGAAGGTCAGCATTTAAAATCAATTCATTTATTTTTAAGGTTGCATCAACCAGGCCGCCCGGAGTATTCATGACAAGCACAAACAGCTGAGCATTATCATCTTCTGCATTTTCGACCTGTCTCTCTAAAAAGCTTTGCAGGCCGGCCGTAACTGCTCCGTCAAACTCAAGAACATAAACAGGGCCATCTCCTGTTTCTGCAGCCGCAGTACCCGATGTAACAAACAGCCCACCGGCCAGGCTAAGCAGTATTAGAACTGTTATAATTAATTTATGTATTTTATATAGTTTATTTTTCACTTTATCTCCTCTATCCTTAACTTTTTATTAGTAACCTCTTTAAATATAATTATAATATAATTAGTTCAGAATTGAAAGCTTTGTTTGCCTGGATTTGACTGCATGGTTATCTTAAAATATAATATAACCAATCTAGTTATTTATAAAAGAGGAACCGGCCCATGATCACAAAAAAAGCTGAATATGCCATCATTATCTTAGCCGAGCTGGCGTCGCATCCACCAGGTTCAATGGTTACAAGCAAGGAAATAGCCCGCAATCGTGCCATCCCTGCCAATCTGGTAGTCCAACTGCTTGCGGCTTTAAAAGAAGCGGGCTGGACCAGCGGAACCAGGGGTCCTTCCGGAGGGATCAAACTCATAATTGATCCCGCCGAAGTTAACCTGCGGCAGGTCATAGAAACAATCGACGGACCGATCGGAATTACCCGCTGCTTATTCAGCAACACCCCCTGCCAGAATAAAACTCACTGTTCCTTAAGAGGGGTATGGGCCAAAGCTCAACAAAACATGCTCTCTGTCCTGGAAGAGGTAACCATAAAAGACCTGGCTGAAAAAGGAGCCAAAGACTGCTGAAAACCCATTTTATTGCTTGATGCTTCCATCAACCCCAACTACGGTCTCTTTTAGCAGTATATCTACCCCCGCTTCCTGCAAAGCTGAACGGACCAGGCGCGATAAACCAAAACAGCAGCCGACTTCCATATTAACCAGTTGTATACTTCTCAGATCGTTTTTTTTGAAAATCTCGACCAGTTTATGATGATAGAGCTCAACGTCATCCAGTTTGGGGCAGCCAATGATCAGGGCCCGGCCGGCCAGAAAGCGCCGGTGGAAATCGGCAAAAGCAAATGGAACACAGTCGGCGGCAATGAGCAAATCCTGGTTTTTTAGGAAACGCGCTTCCGGGGAAACCAGGTGCAGCTGGACAGGCCAGTGGCTTAACTCTGCTTCCGGGGCGGCGCCTCCGCCTTCAATATTTAATTTTTCAGGCTCTGCAGGGCTGTTTATAGACCTTACTTCCCTGCTTCCGCAACTGACCGTGCCTTCTAGATGAGCCTCTTCTTTCCGATTCTGGCTTAGTTTTTCCAGGTGTTCGTCCACTGCTTTTTCATCAAAAGGTTCGGCTTCACGTTCGATCAGCTCAATCGCTCCCTGGGGACATTCTCCAAGACAGTTACCGAGTCCGTCGCAGTAAATGTCTTTGACCAGTTTTGCCTTCCCGTCAATGATCTGCAGGGCCCCCTCCTCACATGAAGGGATGCACAAACCGCAGCCATCACATTTGCTTTCATCAATGGAAATAATTTTCCTTACCAATTTACCCATTTTCTTAATCACCCTCCCCTTAATACGGAGTAAAATTTATTGATTCGCCTGGACAAAATTTTTGCCCTGCTTGCTCAAGATTTCAGCCACAATTTTTTCTTTTTTGTCTTCCGCCTTATCCCCTAAATTTTTTAGATTGTTATTTTCTAATAAATTATTTTCCTTTATATTTTCAATTATTCTTTTTGTATCTCTTACCGCCTCACCCGGCAGATCATGATCTTCGGCAAGTTTTTCGATGAATGCATCAATATCCTCGAGCTGTTGAAGTTTATCCAGGGCCAAAATAACCGCGGCTGCCACTACAGGCAGCATGTCTGTATTTTCACGACGGCACTTGTTCTCGGCGCGGTTGATAATATCTTTCATTACCCGGACATTTGTCGGTTCTCTGCTTTCCAAACGTTCAAATTCATCTTCAAGGATGGCCTTGAAAGATTTTTTTTGAATCCCTTTGGCACCCGGACCCAGGCACATTTCAGCATGCGCACACCATTGTGCGCATCCCATGTCAAAACGTGGATTGGCGACCCTGGTTTTACAGTTACGGCAGCGCAATCGAATGTCTGTCTTAAAAAACTCGATTGCTTCCCCGCAACCGGGGCATTTTTCTTCATGGACATCCTCAGCAGTCCAGTAACGCATATCCTGGCCGGGGCATTTTGTCGAAAACATTTTGATTCACCACCCGATATATATAACTAACTAAGTTATATATATTATAACTTATAAACCAGGTCAATGCAAGAGCAAGCGGCCGAAAAATTTCAACCGCTTGCCTCTATGATCTTAATACCCTAATAGAGTTTTCTTGGCGAGATTTTACTGGTAGATCCAGCTTTCATGGGCCTGTCTGTATAAGCAAATTTCAGTATTGGAAAAGAAAAGGTTGATCTCCCGCTCAGCGCTGGCAGGAGAATCGGAAGCATGCACTATATTTTTACCGGTAAAAACAGCAAGATCGCCGCGCATCGTTCCGGGAGCTGCTTTCCCGGGGTCAGTTGCGCCTACCAGGGCCCGGGTTATCTCGATGGCACCCTCGCCCTCCCAGATCATAGCTACAACCGGTGCCGAAATTATAAATTCGATCAAATCGTTATAAAAAGGTTTGCCTTCGTGTTCTCCGTAATGGCGGCTGGCCAAGTCCCGGGAGACCTGCATCATTTTGAGAGCAAGAAGCTGCAGGCCCTTCTTTTCCATCCTGCTGATCACATTGCCGATCAGGCCTCGCTGGACGCCATCCGGCTTAATCATTAAAAATGTTCTTTCCCTGGTTTGCATTGAAATCCTCCGTCTCCTGTAAACTTTAACTAGTAAATTGATATCAGGTTATCATCATCTATAACCCTGGTTTCCTGGTTTAGGTGTTTGCGCATATCCTTTGGCACGGCAAACATAGCCCGGGCCGTTTCTCCGTCAAAGTACTGCAGATTCAGCTTCCTTTCTTCCACCAGGCGGTCGAATGTTTCGGCAGCGGGCAATGCGGTTTCAAATGGCGCAGAAAGAATAAAGCCCCACTCAGTATTGTAGGATGGTACGAAGGCGCGGTAGGGCATCGCAAAAGGCATCACTTTATTGAGCGTATTATTAATGGCGCTGTGCGATTCTATGAAAGGCAGGCAGGTGTCGCCAGCCTGCAAGGCAAACAAACCGTTTACAGAAAGGCGGTCTTTAATCAGTTTGAAGTACTGGGTGGTAAAGAGTTTTAAGGCCGGACCTTCCTCTACCGGTTCAGGGACATCGCTGATAATTACATCAAAAGTTGCTGTTTCTTGCTCCAGGTATGCCCTGGCATCCATATAATGGATGGTAACCCGCCGATCATCAAAGCTTCCCTGGTGCCAGCTCTTTAAGTATTCCCGGCAGTGTTCTACGACTTGCCGGTCCAGGTCTACCATGATTAAATGCTCGATAGTTTGGTATTTAAGCGCTTCACGCAGCGTAGCCCCCTCTCCGCCCCCGATGACCAGTACGCGCCGAGGCGCCGGATGCATCAGCATAGCTGGATGAACCAGCGCCTCGTGATAGATGTATTCATCGCTTTCCGCAGATTGAACTTTTCCGTCCAAAAAGAGGATCCGACCGAATATTTCGGTGTCGGCAATTTCAACCTGCTGGTATTCAGTTTGAAAACTTGTAATATAGTTTTCAATACCGTAGATATGAGCTGTGCCCGGGGAAGTATGGTCAATATACCATTTATGCTTTTCGGAAGGCACTTTAACTCCTCCTCGTTTGAATGCTCCTTACCCTGCACAAACTTACCGGCATCCTAAAAATTAGTCGCCGCCGGTTTGTATTCTACTTGAACATCAAAGATGCCGCGCTCGATTTCACGGGCCGACATATTCTGGGCTGAAAATTTTTCTTTCAAATAATTACACGACACCCATGGATCAACTGTTTGCCCGCAGGTAAAAACGTCAACTGCGGCATATCCAAACTCGGGCCAGGTATGAATAGCCAGGTGGGACTCGGATATGACTACTACACCGCTAAGACCCTGAGGGCTGAACTGATGGAAAATGGTTTCTTTAACTTCAGCTCCTGCCTCAAGGGCAGCCGCTACCATGGATTGCTTGATCTGTTCCAGATCACTTAATGTTTCCATGGGGCAGCCATAAAACTCAGCCAAAATATGACGGCCTAAAGCGCTCATCTCTTATACCTCCTTGTAACCATTTTTTTCAAATGAAAGCGTCAGGATACATTGTACCAAAATGTATGTAAAAGTCAATGAGCAGGAAAATATTCGAATAAATATCGACACT